>DASVPW010000210.1:0-71488 GCA_036389455.1 Beijerinckiaceae bacterium | reverse complement strand
GATGTGCTCGGAAACACACCGAACGCGCCGGGCGGGCGGCGAATCAGGAGAGACCCGCTCCTAACGAGACGCTTCACCAAGAGCGCATGAGGAGGCCTTGGCGAGGTGCGGGCTGGTTCAACGGTGACGGGCCGAGGGGGGAAGGGATGAATGCCCGCGACGACAGGGCTGGACCCAAAGGTGGGCAGAACGGGCTTCGCTCACATCCGCCTTGCGCCGACGAAGCGCATTTTGGGTTGGCTGGAGACGTCGACGGGGATGTCGAGGTCGCGGGTCATGGCGTGGGTGATGGTCTGGTTGTGGAGGGGGATGTAGACGATCTCCCCCTTGAGGCGCCGCCACAGGGCCGCGATGGTGGCGTTGCGGCGGGTCTGGTCGACCTCCTGGCGCAGCGTGTGGATCTGGTCGTCGACGGCGCGGTCGGAGAAGCGCGTGCCGTTCCAGCCGCCGAGCGCCCCGGTGTTGGTGTGGTACAGGAGGCTGAAGACGTACTCGGAATCGAAGGTCGTGACGCCCCAGCCGAGGAGGTAGAAGTCGAGCTCGGCCCGGCGCACCTGCCCGAAGTGCTGCGCCGCGGGCTGCGTCACGGGCCTGACCCGCATGCCGATGGCGCCGAGCTGGCCTGAGATCGCGTGGCACAGGCCCTCGTCGTTGACGTAGCGGTCGTTGGTGCAGGTCAGCGCCACGTCGAAGCCCTCGCCGTAGCCGGCCTCGCGCATGAGGGCGCGGGCCTTGGCGACGTCGAGAGGCGGCCAGCGGTCGAGCTCGACCGAGTAGCCGTTCGAGAACGGCGGCACGATGACGCCCGCCGGCACCGACTGGCCGCGCATGACCTCGCGCTGCAGCCGCTCGCGGTCGACCGCCATCTCGATCGCGGCCCGCACCCGCCGGTCCGCGAAGGGGTTCTTCTGCTTCAGGCTCGACGACTTCAAGTCCTGCGCCCCGACGTTCATGCCGAGGAACATCGAGCGGTTCTCGGGGCTGGTGTTGACCCGAAGCGCGCGGTTCTCCTGCAGGCGCTGCACGTCGCCGACGGGCACGTCCTGCACGAAATCGACCTCGCCGGTGACGAGCGCCGTGATGCGCTGGGCGTTGTCGGCGATCGGCAGATAGACGATCTCGTCGATGTCGATCGGCCCCTCGCCCTTGCCCCAGTAGCCGTCGTAGAGCCGCATCACGGTCCGGCGGCCGGGCTCGCGGGAGACGAGGGCGTAGGCGCCGGTGCCGTTCGCGCTCAACGCGGCGTGGGTCGGCTCGCCGCCCGCCGGGCTGTGGACCCGGACGGTGTCGTGCGCCTCGGTCCAGGCCTTGCTCATGATGAGCACGTCGGTGAGGTTGTTCGGCAGGAGCGGGTCGGGGCCGACGGTCCTGATGCGGATGGTGTGGTCGTCGAGCCGCGTCACGCTCGCGACCGAGGACAGGAGCGACTTCACGTCGGAGGCCGGCGAGCGGGCGCGCTCGAGGGAGAACAGCACGTCCTCGACCGTGAACGGCGTGCCGTCGTGGAAGGTGACGTTCTGGCGCAGCCGGAACTCCCAGACGAGCGGATCGCGGGTCAGCGTCCAGGAGATCGCGAGCGCCGGCACCATCTTGCCGTCGAAGTGGCGCACGATCAGGGGCTCGTAGATCTGGTGCGCGACGAGGAGGTTCGGCCCGGTGTTGGCGGCGTGCGGGTCGAGGGAGGTGGTGTCGATCGAGCGTGCCCAGCGCAGAGTGCGGGCATGCGCCGGCCAGCCCGCAAGTGCGGCGAACGCCAAGACGGCAGCCGCGAGCGCGGCCGCCTTCGGCCAGGATGACCCCATCCCCTTCACGACCGCCTCGCGGTTCTCATTGTCAAAGGATCATAGGACGGACGCAAGCCGTTGTCACGGCTCCGCTTCCGCGCGCGAACGCCGCAGCCTCGTCAGCGCAGCCGGGGGTTGAGGGCGTCGCGCAGCCAATCCCCGAGGAGGTTGATGGCGAGCACGAGCGTCGCGAGCGCGATCCCCGGGAAGGCGACGATCCACCACTCGCCGGAGAAGAGGAAGTTGTTGCCGATGCGGATCAGCGTGCCGAGCGACGGCATGGTCTGCGGCATGCCGGAGCCGAGGAAGGAGAGCGTCGCCTCGGTGATGATCGCGAGCGCGAGGTTGATCGTCGCGATAACGAGCACGGGGCCGAGCACGTTCGGCAGGACATGGCGCAGCATGATGACCGGCGCCGGCAGGCCGATCAGGCGGGCGGCGGCGACGTAGTCCTTGTTCTTCTCGACCATCACCGAGCCGCGCACCGTGCGGGCGTACTGGACCCAGAAGCTCAGGCCGATGGAGAACACGAGGACCGAAAGAATCGTGCCGGGGTCGAGCTGGTTGCCGAGGATCGACTTCACGACCCCGTCGATGAGGAGCGCGATCAGGATCGCCGGAAAGGTGAGCTGGACGTCGGCGATGCGCATGATGAGGCCGTCGATCGAGCCGCCGAAATAGCCGGCGATCAGGCCGAGCGCGATGCCGAGGGACGCCGAGAAGGCGACGCCGAGGATGCCGACGGCGAGCGAGATGCGCAGGCCGTAGAGGATGGCCGAGAGCATGTCGCGGCCCTGCTGGTCGGTGCCCAGGAGGAACGGCGCTTGCCCGCCGCTCTCCCACAGAGGCGGGACGCGGCTGTTGAGGAGCTCGAGCTGGGCCGGGTCGAACGGGTCCTGCGGCGCGAGCACGCCGGCCAGGATCGCAGCGAGAAAGAACAGAAGGGTCAGGAAGGCCGCGGCCATCGCGACCTTCGAGCGCTTGAAGCTCGCCCACAGGTCGCTGTCGAGGAACCGGCCGGCGAAGGAGAGCGGCTTCGCGGCAGGCGCGACAGCGGCCGACGGGGAAGCGGCGGCCGGGGCGGGGCTCGCGACCTCCTCCATGGCGTCAGGCCGGCTGCCGGATCGTCGAGCGCAGGCGCGGGTCGACGACGGTATAGAGGATGTCGACGGCGAGGTTGATGCCCACGAAAATGAGGCCGACGAGCATGAGGTAGGCGGCCATGATCGGGATGTCGACGTTCTGGACCGCCTGCACGAAGAGGAGGCCCATGCCGGGCCACTGGAACACGGTCTCGGTGATGATCGCGAAGGCGATGACCGAGCCGAGCTGCAGCCCGGCGATGGTGATGACCGGCACGAGGGTGTTCTTCAGCGCGTGGCCGAAGTGGATCGCGCGGGTCTTGAGGCCCCGGGCGCGGGCGAACTTGATGTAGTCGGTGCGCAGGACCTCCAGCATCTCGGCCCGCACGAGGCGCATGATCAGCGTCATCTGGAACAGGCCGAGCGTGACCGACGGCATGATGAGGGCCTTGAGCCCCGAGACGGTGAGGAGCCCGGTCGTCCACCAGCCGAGGCGCACCGTGTCGCCGCGCCCGAAGGAGGGCAGCCAGCCGAGGATGACGGAGAACAGGTAGATCAGGAGGATGCCGATCAGGAAGGTCGGTAGGCTCACCCCGATCAGCGACACCGCCTGGAGGAGCTTCGCGAGCGCGGTGTCGCGGCGGAGCGCCGAGTACACTCCCATCAGGATGCCGAAGACGAGAGCGAGGATCGTCGCGACGAGCGCGAGCTCGAGGGTCGCCGGCATGCGTTCCTTCAGGAGCTGCGCCACCGGCTGGCGGAACTGGTAGGAGGTGCCGAAGTCGAAGGTGGCCGCGCCCTTGAGATAGCGCCCGAACTGCACCACGAGCGGATCGTCGAGGCCGAGCTGCCGGCGGATCTCGAGGCGCTCGGCCGGCGAGGTCTCGGCACCCACCATCTGGTTCACCGGGTCGCCGGCGAACCGGAACATCGAAAACGAGATCAGGCCGACCGCGAAGAGCACGGCCAAGGCCTGGAAGGCGCGGCGGATGATGAAGGCGAGCATTCGGTCAGCCGTTGCGCGGGCGGCGAGCGGCCCCCTCTCCCGCTTGCGGGAGAGGGTCGGGGTGAGGGGAGAGCCCGGCGCGAGCCGTGCCCTCACCCGGTCGGCTTCGCCGACTCGGCCTCTCCCGCTCCGCGGGAGAGGCGATCAGTCCATGTTCACCCAGTAGAGCAGGATCTGGTTGTCCGGCCGCTGGACGATCTTGACCTTCTTGTTGACGCCCCAGGCGAGGGTCTGCTGGTGCAGGGGGATGTGCGAGACGTCGGCCCGCTCGATCCGCCAGGCCTCGGTGATCATCTGGTTGCGCTTCGCCTGGTCGGTCTCGACCAGGATCTTCGCCGCCATCTCGTCGAGCTTCGGGTTGCAGTAGCCGCCGAAGTTGAACGGGCCGCCCTTGCCCGAATCGTCGCGGCAGCCGGTGATGTTGGCGAAGACGTTCCAGCTATCGAACGAGCCCGGCGTCCAGCCGAGGAGGAAGAACGAGGTGTCGTAGCCGCCGGTCGCCAGCACCTTGGCGAAGTACTTGGTCTTCGGCTGGGCGTTGAGGTTCACCTTCACGCCGATGCGGGCCAGCATCCCGACGACGGCCTGGCAGATCGCCTCGTCGTTGACGTAGCGGTCGGTCGGGCAGTCCATGCCGACCTCGAAGCCCTGCGGATAGCCGGCCTCGGCGAGGAGCTTCTTCGCCCCCTCGATGTCGACGGTCGCGGGCTTGAACTCCTTCGCGCCCTCGAACAGCAGCGGCGAGATCAGGAGCGCCGCCGGGACCGAGGCGCCGCGCATGACCCGGTCCTTGATCAGGTTGAGGTCGACCGCCTTCGAGAACGCCTGGCGCACCCGCAGGTCCTTGAACGGGTTCTTGCCCTTGACGTTCGAGTACTTCAGCTCGTCCCGGCGCTGGTCGAAGCCGAGATGGATCGTGCGCAGCTCGGGGCCGGTGAGGACCTGCGTGTTGGCGTTTGCGTTGACCCGCTGGACGTCCTGCAGCGGCACCGGGTCCATCATGTCGACCTCGCCCGACAGCAGCGCCGCGACGCGGGTCGCGTCCGAGCCGATCGGGGTGAAGATCGCCTCGTCGATGTTGTGCTCCTTCTTGCCCCACCAGCTCGGGTTCGGCTTCCACACCGTCTTGACCCCGGGCTGGTGGCTCTCGAGGATGAAGGGGCCGGTGCCGTTGGCGTTGAGCGCCGCGTAGCTCGGCGTCGTGGCGGAGGCCGAGGTCGGGTTTGTGGCGCCGTTCTTCTCGGCCCACTTCTTCGACATGATGTACCACGTGTCCCACTCGTAGTGCAGGATCGGGTTCGGGGTCTTGAGCACCACGTCGACGGTGTGGTCGTCGACCTTGACCCACTGCGAGTCGGCCGGGATGCGGGTCTTGAGGTCGGAGCCCTGCGCGCGCACGCGCTCGGCCGAGAACACCACGTCGTCGGCGGTGAAGTCCGAGCCGTCGTGGAACTTCACGCCCTTGCGCAGGTGGAAGCGCCAGCGCAGGGGCTCGGGCGTCTCCCAGCTCTCGGCGAGGCCCGGGATGATCTTGAGGTCCTTGTCGCGCTTCGTCAGGCCCTCGTAGGCGGCGGCGTGCAGGCCGAGGGTGAAGGTCTCGTTCAGGGTGTAGGGGTCGGCCGCTTGATAGTTGCCCTGGAAGGCGAAGCGGAAGGTCTTCGCAGTCGCCGGCGCGGCGGTCGCGGCGATGAGCGTCGCGGCCGCGGCCGCGAGCAGCGTCTTACGAATCGACATCGTGGTGTTCCTCGCTGGAAGCCGGGCGGTCGCCGGCCTTGTCGTTACGGGGAGAGTCCCGCGTCGCGGCTGGTTCCCCCTTGGTATACCACGTTAGCCGGGGAAGCCGGGCTTGGTCCAGCCCCGGCGGAATCGCCCCGGAATGCATGGCGGCCCTGCCGCCGCGGCTGTTGACTTTCGCTGCCCCCTCTCCTGTTCTGTCGGCTTCGCCCCATCGAAGGCCCGCACCATGCCCATCATCAACCGCGTCGCCGATCTCGCCGACGAGATCGCCGCCTGGCGCCGCGACTTCCACGAGAACCCGGAGCTCCTCTTCGACGTGCATCGCACCTCTGGGATCGTCGCCGACCGGCTGAAGGAATTCGGCTGCGACGAGGTCGCGACCGGCATCGGGCGGACCGGCGTCGTCGCCGTGATCAAGGGAAAGCGCGGCCAGAGCGGCAAGGTGATCGGCATCCGGGCCGACATGGACGCCCTGCCGATCGAGGAGGACACCGGCGCGCCCTACGCCTCCAAGGTCCCCGGCAAGATGCACGCCTGCGGCCACGACGGCCACACCGCGATCCTGCTCGGCGCCGCGAAGTACCTCGCCGAGACGCGCAACTTCGACGGCACGGCGGTCATGATCTTCCAGCCCGCCGAGGAAGGCGGCGGCGGCGGCGACGCCATGGTCAAGGACGGGCTCATGGAGCGCTTCGGCGTCCAGGAGGTCTACGGCCTGCACAACATGCCGGGCATCCCGGTCGGGCAGTTCGCGCTCCGTCCGGGGCCGCTCATGGCGGCAGCCGACCGCTTCGACATCGTGATCGAGGGCAAGGGCGGCCACGCCGCGCGCCCGCACGAGTGCGTCGACACGCTCCTCGTCGCGGCCCAGGTCGTGAACGCCCTCCAGGCGATCGCCTCGCGCAACGTCGACCCGCTCGAGTCCGTGGTCGTGTCGGTCTGCGCCTTCAAGGCCGGCGAGGCCTACAACGTGATCCCGCAGACCGCCCAGCTCAAGGGGACGGTGCGCTCCCTCACCGACAAGGTCCGCGACCTCGCCGAGGCGCGCCTCAAGGCGATCGTCGAGGCGACCTGCGCGGCGCACGGGGCGACGGCCACGGTCGACTACCGCCGCGGCTATCCGGTCACCGTCAACCACCCGGAGCAGACGGACTTCCTGGCCAAGGCCGCGGCCGAGGTCGCAGGCGAGCGCGCCGTCGACACCGGGATCGTGCCGCTCATGGGCTCCGAGGACTTCTCCTACATGCTGGAGAGCCGCCCCGGCGCCTACATCTTCATGGGCAACGGCGCGACGGCCAGCGTCCACCACCCGAAGTACGACTTCAACGACGAGGCGATCCCCTATGGGGTCTCGCTGTGGGCGAAGGTGATCGAGACCGCCATGCCGGCGCGCTGAGGCGGATGAGGACGAAGCGTGGACCAAAAGGCCGGCGCACGAGAGAACGGAACGCTCTAGGCTCGCGCCAGGCGTTGGAGCCCGGCTGCCGCGATCCGGCGGAGGCCACGGTCGACGCGGACCTTGAGGCGGATCGCCGCGGCGCCGGGCGAATGGCCGGGCCTCGTCGAAACCAGAAGGTCGGCAAGCCCGAGCGGCTTGAGGCCAAGCGCGCCCGCCGCCTCGGACGAGAGGCCGGCCGCGTCCGTAACGATCAGTCGCTTCGCCGAGCGGCGGGCGCGGGCGGCGGACGCCACGACGAGGCGGTCGGCATGAGAGGCCCCGCCTGGGACGGCGGCGGCGCGCCAGAGCCACAAGGCGTCCGCGTCCTCGATCACGATGGCGGCCGCGACCGGATCGCCGCCCTGCCGGAGCACGTCGACCCGACAGCGCCCCCGGCGCGCGAGCTCGCGGGTCATGGTGCGGACGAAGCTCGCCATGCCGGGGTCCTGGATGAGGGCGGCGGCGCCCCGCGCCTTCGCGGCCGCGGCATCGACCACGAGGAAGGTCTCGACCGCATCGCGGACCTGGGCCGGGCTCCGGGCCTGCCCGATGCGGAGCTGCCGGTCGCGGCGGGGGACGAAACCTTCAGGGCTCGGAAGCGAGGCGGCCGCGAGCGCATAAGGCAAGGGCAGGGGCTCGATTCGCCGGCGGCTCGCGGCGGCGGCCGCGGCGCAACTCCTCGCCAGAGGCCCGTCGGCGAGCACCGCCGTCAGGACGAGGCTTGCGCATCGCGGGCCCCGGGCGTCGCAGAAGGACAGCGCCGCGCCGAGCACGGCTTCCGACCGTTCCCGATCGAGCAGGGCGGCCGCGACCGGGAAGGCCGCGGGGCGCCATAGGCGCACCTCGCCGGGGGCGAGCGGGAGGCGCGGCATCAGCACCGGGAATAGGCCCCGCAGCACGCGCCGCGGGGCTTGCTGCCACACGAGCAGCAGGGTCGCCTGGCGTCCGTCGGGGAGATGCTGCAGGGCCGGCAACAGGACCGCCGGGTGGGCGAAGAGGCCGGGCTCCATCGCGCGCCCGGCGAGGTCCTGCCACGCCTCGATGTCGGCCCCGACGTCCTGGACGGCGCGGAGCTCGACCTCGTAGCCGCCACCGGGCGCCATCCAGGCCGGGCGCGGGCGGGAGGGGGGAGCAGGAATCGAGACCGGATCGATTCCGAGGAACGCCGACGACCGCGCTTCCATGATCCGAAACCCTTCGGTGTGCCGGAACGGGACAACGGAGCCCGCCCGGCCCCTCGTGCGGATTCAGGAATCAAGAACCATTCCAGAGAGGGTCCGCCCGTCGGCTCGTCAAAGCTTCGCGGAACGAAGGCGGATCGCGTTGCCGATGACGCTGACCGAGGACAGGGCCATGGCGGCAGCCGCGACGATCGGCGAGAGCAGGATGCCGAGGAATGGATACAGCACGCCGGCCGCAACCGGCACCCCGAGCGCGTTGTAGGCAAAGGCGAAGAACAGGTTCTGCCGGATGTTCCGCATGGTCGCCTGCGAGAGGCGCCGCGCCCAGACGATGCCGGTCAGGTCCCCCTTCAGGAGGGTCACGCCGGCGCTCTCGATGGCGACGTCCGTTCCGGTCCCCATCGCGATCCCGACGTCGGCGGCGGCGAGGGCCGGCGCGTCGTTCACTCCGTCTCCGGCCATCGCGACGGCCCGGCCCCGGCGTCTCAAGCCCTCGACGACCGCGCCCTTCCGGTCGGGCAGCACCTCGGCCTCGACCTCGGCGATCCCGAGCCGCCGGGCCACCGCCTCCGCGGTGGTGCGGTTGTCGCCGGTCAGCATGAGGACGCGCATGCCCTCGGCCTGCAGCGCGGCGAGGGCATGCGCGGCCGAGGGCTTCACGGGATCGGCGACCGCGATGGCGCCCGCGGGCCGGCCGTCGACTCCGACGAAGATCACCGTCGCCCCCTCCCGCCGGAGCGCGTCGACGGCCCCGGCGATGGGCAGCGCGTCGATCCCGCTCTCGGCCATGAACCGCGCATTGCCGAGGACGACGCGGCGGCCGTCGACCGTGCCCAGGGCGCCGCGGCCGGCGGCAGAGTCGAAGTCCTCGACCTCTGTCGTCGGGATGCCCCGTTCGTCCGCGGCCCGCACGACGGCGAGCGCGAGCGGATGCTCGCTCGCCCGCTCGACGCTCGCGGCGAGGCGCACGATCTCCGTCTCGCCGAAGCCCTCGGCCGGCAGGATCGCGGTCACGGCCGGCCGGCCTTCCGTGAGAGTGCCGGTCTTGTCGACGACGAGCGTGTCGACCTTCTCCATGCGTTCGAGCGCCTCGGCGTTCCGGATCAGCACGCCGGCGCGGGCGCCGCGGCCGACCGCCACCATGATCGACATCGGCGTGGCGAGCCCGAGCGCGCAGGGGCAGGCGATGATCAGCACCGATACGGCGGCGAGAAGGCCGAACGAGAATCGCGGCTCCGGTCCCCAGGCGGCCCAGGCCGAGAACGCCAGGACGGCGGTCGCGATGACGCCAGGCACAAACCAGCCCGAAACTCGGTCGGCCAGGCGCTGGATCGGCGCCCGGCTGCGCTGCGCCTCTGCGACGAGCTGCACGATCCGCGACAGCATGGTGTCGCGCCCGACCCGCCCTGCCGCGATGACGAGCGCGCCGGTCTGGTTGATCGTGCCGCCGATGACCGCGTCCCCGACGGCCTTCAGCACAGGCATGGACTCGCCCGTGACCATGGACTCGTCGACGGACGAGCGGCCCTGGACCACAATGCCGTCCGTCGGCACCTTCTCGCCGGGGCGGGCCCGGAGCCGGTCGCCGACACGGATCGCGTCGAGCGGGATCTCCTCCTCCGTGCCGTCCTCGCGGACGCGGGCCGCTGTCTTCGGGGCGAGGTCGAGCAGGGCCCGGATCGCGCCACCGGTGCTCTCGCGCGCCCGGAGCTCCAGGATCTGCCCCAGCAGGACGAGGACGGTGATGACCGCCGCCGCCTCGAAGTACACCGCGACGGAGCCGTCGCGATCCTGGAAGGCGGCCGGGAACAGGCCGGGGGCGAGCGTCGCGACGGCGCTGTAGAGCCACGCCACCCCCGTGCCCATGGCGATCAGCGTGAACATGTTCAGGTTGCGGGTGACGAGGGACTGCCAGCCGCGCACGAAGAACGGCCACCCGGCCCAGAGGACCACCGGCGTCGCGAGGATCATCTGCAGCCAGCTCGAGGTCCGGCGTGGGACGAGGTGATCGAGCCCGAGGAGATGGCCGCCCATCTCCAGCGCGGCCACCGGCAGGGCGAGCGCGAGGCCAATCCGGAACCGGCGGGTGAAGTCGACGAGCTCGTGGTTCGGCACCGCTTCGAGGTTTGTCAGGACCGGCTCCAGCGCCATGCCGCAGATCGGGCAGGATCCCGGGCCGACCTGGCGCACCTCCGGGTGCATCGGGCAGGTGTAGGTCGCGTCTTCTGGAACGGGCTCGACCTTGGCCGAGGCGGCCGTGGGATCGAGGTAGCGCCTTGGTTCGCGCAGGAACTTCGTCCGGCAGCCGGCGGAGCAGAAGAAATACGGCTGGCCGTCATGCTCGGCCCGGTGCTTCGCCGTGCGCGGGTCGACGGACATGCCGCAGACCGGGTCCTTGACCCGGTGCCCGGCGTCGGCGGGCATCGCGCCGTGGCCATGCCCGTGCCGGTGTTCGATCTCGGCCATTTCGGCCTCCCTCGGGACAGGTTCGGCGCTTGTCCTGCACCTTCCCATCGTGGCAAGGTCAACCCCTGTTCCGCCGCCGGTCCGGGGCGCGCAGGAGAGAACGGTGAACATCGGTCAGGCCGCGAAGGCTTCGGGCGTCTCGGCCAAGATGATCCGCTACTACGAGGACATCGGCCTCATCCCGCGCTCCGCGCGCCGCGAGAGCGGCTACAGGGACTACGGCGCCGCGGACGTCCACCGGCTCGGATTCATCCGGCGCGCCCGCGACCTCGGGTTCCCGATGGGCCAGATCCGGGACCTGCTGCGGCTCTGGAGCGACCGCGACCGCAGCAACGCGCAGGTGAAGGCGATCACGCTCGGGCACGTCGCGGCGCTCGAGGAGCGCGCGAGGGAGCTCAACGAGATGGCGGACGCGCTCCGGCACCTCGCCCTGGCCTGCGAGGGCGACGGCCGCCCCGAGTGCCCGATCATCAAGGGCCTCGAGGGGCGGATCCCGATCGCTCCGGACGGCCGCCACGACGGGCTTGTGCCGCAACCAAACCTCGCGCTCCGGCGAGACGCCCCGAAGCGCACGGCGACCGTCGGGCGGACTTGAGGTCGCATGGATGGACCTGCGGCGGCGCGCTGCCGCTTGGGGAACGGTCGCAGGACCCGACCATGAACCACCTCGCCGAATACGCCGGCCTGTTCCTGGCGTCGTTCCTGTTCGCGACGGTCTTCCCCTTCCAGTCCGAGGTCGTGCTGTTCGGGATGCTGCTGACGCACCATTACACGACCTGGCTGCTGATTCTGGTCGCGAGCCTCGGCAACGTCCTCGGCTCCTGCGCCAACTGGCTCATGGGGCGGCTCCTCGCCCGCTTCGAGGACCGGCCCTGGTTCCCGGTCAAGCGCGACACGGTCGCCAAGGCTGAAGGATGGTATCGTCGCTACGGGCACTGGTCGCTGCTCCTGAGCTGGGCTCCGGTCATCGGCGATCCGCTCACCATCGTCGCCGGCGTGCTGCGCGAGCCCTTCCCGGTGTTCCTGGCCCTGGTCGCGGTCGCCAAGATCGCACGCTACGTGGCGGTCTCGGCGATCACGCAGGGGTGGTTCTGATCCCTTCGTTGCGGAGGGGGCTGCTTACTCCTCCGTGATCAGCGGCACGCCGAGGAGGGCCCGGCGCTTGAGCCAGGGGCTCGGGCGGTAGCGCGGATCGCCGTAGAAGCTCTGCATGCTCTCGAGGATGCGCAGGATGCGGTGCGGCCCGAGGTCGTCGCCGAACCTGAGGGGCCCGCGCGGGTAGCCGAGGCCCATCTCCACAGCTGGGTCGATGTCCTGCGGCGCCGCGATGCGCTGCTGGGCGATGTCGACCCCGACGTTGACGATGCCGGCGACGATTCTTTGCGCGATGAACCCGGCGCTGTCGCGGATCACCGTCACGGGCGTGCCGTCAGCAGCGAGGAGCGCGTGCGCGGCGTCGAGGATCGCACGCTCGGTCACCGGCGTGCGCATGAGGGTGCGGCGGCGTTCGAGGGGGAAGAGGCAGTCGACCGCGACGGTCCGCGTCGGGTCGAGGTCCTCGGCGAGCGCCGCCGTCGTCGTGTCCTCGCCGAAGGGCGTCACCACGATGAGCGCGCCGCTCGACGGGCGCGAGCCGGCCTCGACCCGGGCGCCCGCCGCCGCGATCACGGACCCGAGCGCCTGCGTCTCCTCGGCATAGCGGCGGCTAATCCAGACCGAGAGGCCCGCAACGTCGATCTGCGGCGGGGGCGGCTCCGCAGGTTTGGCGGCCTTGCCGCCTGTGTAGTCGTAGAAGCCGCGCCCCACCTTCCGCCCGTAAAGCCCCGCGGCGTGGCGCTGCGCCGTGATGTAGACCGGGCGGTAGCGTGGCTCCTCGTAGTACTGGTGGTAGATCGACTCCATCACCGGATGCGACACGTCGAGGCCGGTGAGGTCGAGGAGCTCGAAGGGACCGAGGCGGAAGCCCGCGACGTCGGTCATCACGCGGTCCACATCCACGTAATCGCACACGCCCTCCGACACGATGCGCAGGGCCTCGGTGCCGAAGGCGCGCCCGGCGTGATTGACCAGGAACCCCGGGGTATCGGTGGTGCGTACGGGGTGCCGGCCCATGCGCTGGGCGATGCCGTCGAGCGACTCGAGCACCCACGGCTCGGTCATGACCCCGCCGACGACCTCGACGAGGCGCATGAGCGGCACGGGGTTGAAGAAGTGGAAGCCCGCGACGCGGCCCGGCAGCCGCGCCTTGGCGGCGAAGCCCGTCACCGGAAGTGAGGAGGTGTTCGTCGCGACGATGCAGTCGTCGCGCACGGCCGCCTCGATCCCTTCGAGCACGGCGTGCTTCACGTCCATGCGCTCGGCCACCGCCTCGACGACGAGGTCACAGTCCGAGAAGGCCGCATAGCCGGCGTCGGGTCCCGAGGGCGTCGTGCGGATGCGGGCGATTGCGGCTTCGGCCTGTCCTTGAGGGATCTGCCCTTTGAGCGCCTTGCGGCCGATCATCTCGGCGCAGAACCTCTGGGCCTCGGCCACCGCCTCGAGACGGGCGTCCGCGAGGAGCACGGTCATGCCGCCCTCGGCCGCGACCTGCGCGATGCCGCGCCCCATGACGCCCGCCCCGACGATGCCGATCGTGAGGTCTCCATTCGGATCGATCGCCATGGGGCGGACCTCGCCGTTGTCTTGCGCCGCCTCGCGGACTAGGCAAGGAGGGCGCGTCGCGCAAGCCGAAAGGACGAGCTCGAGCCCCGATGGCCCTCGACCCGGACACCCTTGGCCAGCTCCTCGACACCGTCGAGCGCTTCGTGACGGAGCGCCTGCGCCCCCTGGAGGAACGCGTCGCCGAGGATGACCGCATCCCGCCCGAGATCGTTCAGGAGATGCGCGGTCTCGGCCTCTTCGGCCTTTCGATCCCGGAGGAGTACGGCGGCCTCGGCCTGACCATGGCGGAGGAGGCGCAGGTGGCGTTCAGGCTCGGGCGCACGTCGCCGGCCTTCCGCTCGCTCATCGGCACCAACAACGGCATCGGCTCGCAGGGCATCGTCATGGACGGCACGGCGGAGCAGAAGGCGCGTTGGCTGCCGCGCATGGCCTCGGGCGAGGTCGTCGGCTCGTTCTGCCTGACCGAGCCGGAGGCGGGCTCCGACGCCGGGTCGCTGAAGACGAGCGCCCGGCGCGAGGGCAACGATTCTTACGTCATCAACGGCACCAAGCGCTTCATCACCAACGCGCCGCTCGCAGGCCTCTTCACGGTCTTCGCCCGCACCGACCTGCAGAGCACGGACGCGCGGGGCGTCAGCGCGTTCCTGGTCGAGGCGGACAGGCCGGGCATCACGCTGGGCGCCCCCGACCGGAAGATGGGCCAGAAGGGGGCTCATACCTGCGACGTGATTTTCGAAGACGTGCGCGTGCCGCCGGACGCCATTATCGGCGGCCCGGCGCGGGAGGGCCAGGGCTTCAAGACCGCCATGAAGGTCCTCGACCGCGGCCGCCTCCACATCAGCGCCGTTTGCGTCGGCGTTGCCGAGCGCCTGATCGACGACGCCTTGCGCTACGCGATGGAGCGCAAGCAGTTCGGGCAAGCCATCGCCGAGTTCCAGCTCGTGCAGGCGATGCTCGCGGATTCGAAAGCCGAGGCCTACGCGGCCCGCTGCATGGTCGAGGAGACGGCGCGGCGCAAGGACGAGGGGAAGAACGTCTCGACGGAAGCGGCGTGTGCCAAGATGTTCGCCTCCGAGATGGTCGGGCGCGTCGCCGACCGGGCGGTGCAGATCCACGGCGGCGCGGGGTACGTTGCGGACTACGCCGTCGAGCGCTTCTACCGCGACGTGCGCCTGTTCCGCATCTACGAGGGCACGACGCAGATCCAGCAGCTCGTCATCGCCCGCAATATGATCCGGGAGGCGCGGGGGTGAGCGAGAGCGTCCCCGACCTCGCGTCGTTCCCGCGGCGCATCCACGAACTCGTGGAGCGGCACGCGGCGGAGCGGCCGGAGGCATTGGCGCTGATCGATCATGATGGGCGGCATCTTACGTGGCGGGACTTCCGCGCCGCGGCGGATGCGATGGAGCGGCATCTGCGCGGCGCCGGCGTGCGCGGCGGGGACCGGGTGCTCGTGATCCTCGAGAACAGCGTGACGGCGGTCGCGGCCCTGATGGCGGCGAGCCGGCTCGACGCCTGGGCGGCGCTCGTCAATGCCCGGCTTGCGGCGCCTGAGCTCGCCCGTATCCGCGATCACTGCGAACCGCGCGCGATCGTCTTCACCACCGGCGCCTCCGCCGACGCGGCGCGGCATGCGGCGGGCGCGGGCGCGCAGGAGATCGCCGACCCGCTCGTCGGCACGTTCGCCGTCGCCGGCAGTCGCGCCGCCACGCCCGAGCCCGTCGAGGAGTCGAACGCCGGGCAGGTCGCCGCGATGATCTACACCTCGGGCACGACCGGAAACCCGAAGGGCGTGATGCTGACGCACCGCAACGTGCTCTACATCGCCGTCGTCTCCGGCGCGATCCGGGCGCTCTCGGCGGACGACCTCGTCTACGCCGTCTTGCCGGTGAGCCACGTGTTCGGGCTCGCCTCGACCTGCCTCGGCACGATTGCGGCCGGGGGCACGCTGCAGCTCGTCAACCGCTTCGATCCGGCGCACTTGGCCGCGGCCCTGCGCGGGGGCGTCACCGTGTTCCAGGGCGTGCCGGCCATGTACGCGCGCCTCCTCGAGCACCTCGACCATCGCGGCGAGGCGCTCGCCGCGCCGCGCCTGCGTTACATGTCGTCCGGCGGCGCGCCCCTCGACCTCGACTGGAAGCGCCGCATCGAAGCGCGCTTCGGCTTGGCCCTCAACAACGGCTACGGGCTCACCGAGGCCTCGCCGACGGTGGCGCAGACCCGCATCGACGACCCCCGCGACGACGACTCGATCGGTCCGGCGCTGCCCGGCCTCGACATCCGCTTCGTCGACCGCCAAGGACACGACGTGCCCGAGGGCGAGGTCGGCGAATGCTGGGTGCGTGGCCCGACGGTCATGAAGGGCTACTACCGCGACCCCGGCGCGACCGCCGCCGCGGTCACGCCGGAGGGCTGGCTGCGCACCGGCGACCTCGGGCGGCGCGCCGCCGACGGCAACCTCTTCCTCGTCGGGCGGGCGAAGGAGCTGACCATCCGCTCGGGCTTCAATGTCTATCCGCCCGAGGTCGAGACGGCGCTCAACGCGCACCCGGACGTGGTGCAGTCGGCGGTCGTCGGGCGGCGCGTCTCGGGCAACGAGGAAGTGGTGGCCTTCGTCGAGGTCATGCCGGGCTCGACCGTCGACGAGGCGGAGTTGAAAAAGTTCGTCGGCGAGCGGCTCGCCGCCTACAAGCGGCCGCAGCATGTCTTCGTGGTTGGACGCATGCCGGCGAGTTCTACCGGCAAGGTGCAGAAGCACATGCTCGTGGCGCTCGCCGAGGAGATGATCGCCAAAAAAACTGAAGCCAAGGCAAGCGCATGACCGATGCCGATCCGAACCTTGCCCGCGAGCAGCGCAAGTCGAGCGCGCTGCAGCAGCTCCTCGGCTACCGGCTCGTGGAGTGGGAGGCGGATCGCGCCGTCATCGCCTACGACGTTAAGGCCGACCACCTCAACTGCACGAACCGCCTGCACGGCGGCATCATCGCGACGCTCTGCGACACCGCGGCCGGCTATGCGGGCGTGTGGTGCGATACGCCCTGCGAGACCCGCTCGACGGTGACTCTCTCGCTCACAGTGAACTTCCTGGCCTCCGTCTCCGGCGGGCGCGTCTTCGCGGAGGCGCGCCGGCGCGGCGGCGGTCAAAAAATCTTCTTTGCCGACGTCGAGGTGCGCGACGAAAGCGCGCGCCTCGTCGCGATCGCGACCGGCACCTTCCGCTACGTCTCGGCGACGCCGGTCGGCGTCGCATCGAGCCCGCCGCGATAGCGCGCTCGCAATCGCGGTGCGGCACCCCATATGGGGTTACGGCACGCTTCCGTACGCTCGCCTACTGCGCAGCTTAATGGAACTGTTTCCGGAGCGGGAGCGTTCACAAGAGGATCGCGCCACCGGGCGTCTTGCCCGGCTGATCCAGCAACGATTTTCAGCTTTCCCCCCGGACGTTTTTCCGTCCGAACGACACTGCGTGTCGAAAAAGCAAGGATGGCCCATGGAAGAGCGTTCGCCTGCCCGTTCGCCCGCCTCTTACGTATCCGGCTACGCCGACGCTCCCGCTCCATTGCTCGTCTGTTTCTCCCATCTGCGATGGGATTTCGTGTGGCAGCGCCCGCAGCATCTCCTGAGCCGCGCCGCCAAGCATTATCGCGTGATCCAGATCGAGGAGCCGCTGTTCGAGAAGAACGCCGAGCCGCGCATGGACGTGTCGAAACGTCCGGGCGGCATCACCATCGCGGTCCCGGTCCTGCCCGAGGGTTTGAGCCCGCTCGCCGCGATCGCGCTCCAGCGCAGGCTCGTTGACCGGCTGCTTGCCCACGAGCCCGAGAGCCCGCGCATCTTCTGGTACTACACGCCGATGGCGATGGCCTTCACGGGCCATCTCGACGCCGACCTCGTCGTCTACGACAACATGGACGAGCTGTCGGCCTTCCGCGGCGCCTCGCAGGAGCTGATCGACCACGAGGGCGAGCTGTTCCGCCGCGCCGACGTGGTCTTCACCGGCGGCATGAGCCTCTACGAGGCGAAGCGCGGCCGGCACCGCAACGTGCACGCCTTCCCGTCCTCGATCGAGTTCGACCACTTCGCCAAGGCGCGCGCTCCGAAGGACGGGCCGGAGCCTTCCGACCAAGCCGCGATCCCGCGCCCGCGGCTCGGCTTCTTCGGCGTCGTCGACGAGCGCATGGACGTGGACCTCGTGGCAGCCTGCGCGGACCTTCGACCCGATTGGCACTTCGTCATGATCGGACCGGTGGTGAAGATTGACCCGAAGACCCTGCCGAAGCGGGAAAACATCCACTGGCTCGGCGGCAAGAGCTATTCCGACCTGCCGCGTTATCTCGCCGGCTGGGACGTGGGCTTGATGCCTTTCGCGCTGAACGAGGCGACGCGGTTCATCAGCCCGACCAAGACGCCGGAGTTCCTCGCCGCCGGCGTGCCGGTAGTCTCGACGCCGATCGCCGACGTGGTGCGGCCTTACGGCGAGAAGGGCCTCGTCGAGATCGCCAGGACACCCCTGGAGGCGATCCGCAAGGCCGAAGTCCTGCTCGGGCGGCCGAAGCAGCCCTGGCTCTCCCGGGTCGACCGGCACCTCGCGGCCGGCTCCTGGGACAAGACCTGGGCCGCGATGCACAAGCTCATGCTCGACGCCATGGGCGAGGCGGCGCGTCCCGCCGCATCCGTCCCGGCCTACGCCATCACGCCCGCGGAGTAAGCGTATGTACGACTGGCTGATCGTCGGCGCGGGCTTTGCCGGCAGCGTCTTGGCCGAGCGTCTCGCGAGCCAGCGCAACGAGCGCGTCCTCGTCATCGACCGGCGCCCTCACATCGGCGGCAACGCCTACGACCGCTACGACGACGCGGGGCTGCTGATCCACCAGTACGGGCCGCACATCTTCCACACCAACGCGAAGCAGATCTTCGATCACCTGTCGCAGTTCACCGAGTGGCGCCGCTACGAGCACAAGGTGCTGGCCGAGGTCGACGGCAGGCTCGTGCCGATCCCGATCAACCTCGACACCGTCAACACCCTCTACGGCCTCGACCTGACCTCGGACGAGCTCGAAGGCTGGTTCGCGGCCCGCGCCGAGAAGGTCGACGAGATCAGGACGTCGGAGGACGTCGTGGTCTCGAAGGTCGGGCGCGAGCTCTACGAGAAGTTCTTCCGCGGCTACACCCGCAAGCAGTGGGGGCTCGACCCGTCCGAGCTCGACAAGTCGGTGACGGCGCGCGTGCCGACCCGAACCAACCGTGACGACCGCTACTTCGGCGACGAGTACCAGTTCATGCCGCGGCACGGCTACACGCGGATGTTCGAGCGCATGCTCGACCACCCGAACATCAACATCATGGTGCAGACCGACTACAAGGACGTGAAGGACCTCGTGCCGCACCGGCGCGTCATCTTCACTGGCCCGATCGACGAGTTCTTCGGCTTTCGCTTCGGCAGGCTGCCCTACCGCTCCTTGCGCTTCGAGCACCTGACTCTCGACAAGGAGTGGCACCAGCCGGTCGCAGTGGTGAACTATCCGCAGACCAACGACTACACCCGCGTCACCGAATACAAGCACCTCACCGGCCAGCGGCACGACAAGACGGCGCTCACCTACGAGTTCCCGTCCGCGGTCGGCGATCCCTACTACCCGATCCCCAAGCCCGAGAACCAGGAACTGTACAAGAAGTACGAGCGCCTGGCGCTGGTCACTCCGAACGTGTGGTTCGTCGGGCGGCTCGCGACCTACCGCTACTACAACATGGACCAGATCGTCGGGCAGGCGCTCGCCACCTTCCGGCGCATCAACGAGGCGCTGCCGGTCGGCGCCGACACGAGCGCCGTGCAGGTGATGAAGTCGTCCGCGGCGCTCGCGTCTTGACCCGCCCTCGCCCGCGCGGGCTAGGCCCGGGCGCCCGTGCGCAGCCGAGATGAGGCAGGCCCTCCCCAGACGCTCCGAGCTCGCGCGCCTCATCGCGCCGGACGCGTTCTGGTGGGCGACCGGCATCGAGGACACTTTTATTACCGAACCCTGGCATCTGACCGGGCGAACCCTCGACGAATACGAGCTGACGGGCCATTACGAGCGCTGGGCCGAGGACCTCGGGCTTATCGCCGAGCTTGGGGTCGGCGCCGCGCGCTACGGCATTCCCTGGCATAAGGTCCAGCCCGCGCCCGACACCTGGGACTGGGATTTCGCCGACCGCACCCTCGGGCGCCTTCTCGACCTCGGCGTCGAGCCGATCGTCGACCTCGTCCATTACGGCCTGCCGCCCTGGATCGAGGGCGCCTACCTCAACCCTGCCTATCCCGAGCTCGTCGCCGAGTACGCCGGCCGGCTTGCCGAACGCTTTAAGGGCCGTATCTTCTGGTATACGCCGCTGAACGAGCCGCGTATCACGGCTTGGTACTGCGGACGCCTCGGCTGGTGGCCGCCGTTCAGGCGCGGCTGGCCGGGCTTCGTCGCCGTCATGCTCGCCGTGTGCCGCGGCATCGTGCGCACGGTCGAGACGCTCGCGGCCGTCGATCCGGAGATCGTCCCGGCCCACGTCGATGCGACCGACCTCTTCGAGGCCGCCGACCCGTCCCTCGCGGAGGACGCCCAACGCCGCCAGGAGATCGTCTTCCTCGCCCTCGACCTCGTCAGCGGGCGCATCGGCGATGGGCATCCGCTCTATCGATGGCTTCTCGCGAACGGCGCCATGGAGGCCGACCTCGCGTGGTTCCGGGAGCGCGCCCTCGATCTCCCCGTCGTCGGCCTCAACCTCTACCCGATGTTCACGCAGAAGCGCATGCTCCGCGATAGCGCAGGGCGCCTTCGCATCCGCATGCCTTACGCCGGAGGCGACCTCCTGACCGGGCTCGGGCGGCTCTATCACGCGCGCTACGGCGCACCGCTGTTCGTCTCCGAGACTGCTTCCTTCGGCTCCGTGCGCCGCCGCCGGGCCTGGCTCGACGCCTCGGTCGCAGCGACGCGGGAGCTGCGCCGAGAAGGCGTGCCGGTGTTCGGCTACACGTGGTGGCCGCTCTTCGCCCTCGTGGCCTGGGCTTATCGCCAGGGCCGGCGCCCGCCTGCAGCCTACCTCGCCCAGATGGGTCTGTGGGACATCGATGCCGATCCCGCGGCGGGACTCGCGCGCCTGCGCACGCCGCTCGTCGACGCCTACCGGGAACTCGCCGCCGACGGTACCCATGCCGTAGGCAACTTATCGAAACGGGAACTAGGCTTCGCCGTTTCCGGTTAAACCCATTCGGGCAAGGAGGACAGGCACGCGATGTTTCGCAGCTTCTTCCTGGCGGGCTTCGAGGGCTCGACGGGGTACAACCGGCACGGACAGTGGTTCGACCAGGTCGCCGCCACCGGGCACGACCGGACCGTCGACCGGGACTACCGCGATCTGGCAAGGCTCGGCATCCACGCCGCCCGCGAGACGGTGCGCTGGCCCCTCGTGGACCACGGCAACGGGCGTTACGACTTCTCGAGCCTCGATCCCTTCCTGCGCGCGGCGCGCCGCAACGGCGTCGAGGTGATCTGGGACCTCTTCCACTACGGCTACCCGCAGGACGTCGACCTGTGGGGCGACGCCTTCCCGGAGCGCTTCGCCGACTACTGCCATGCGATTGCCCGTCACATCGCCCGGGAGAGCCATGGGCCGCTCTACTTCACGCCCGTGAACGAGCCGTCCTTCATGGCTTATGCGGCGGGCGAGCAGGGTCTGTTCGCCCCTTACGGACGGGGGCGCGGCTGGGAGCTGAAGATCGCCCTCGTGCGGGCTGCGATCGCCGGCATCGATGCCATCCGATCCGCCTGCCCGGACGCCCGGATCGTCAACGTCGACCCCCTGTGCCGGGTCGCGGTGCCCGAGAATGCGCCACCGGAGCTTGCCGAGGAGGCCCGCGATTTCAACGAGCGCCTCGTGTTCCAGGCCTGGGACATGCTCGCCGGGTGGCTCATGCCCGAGCTCGGCGGCAGCCGCGACCACCTCGATATCGTCGGCGTCAACTACTACTGGACGAACCAGTGGGAGTGGCGCATCCCCCTCGTGGACGGCCGAATCCCGCCGCTTGCCGACGACGACCCGCGCCGGCTGCCCTTGCGCGACCTCGTCCGCTTGGTCCACGACCGCTACGGCGGCGAGTTGGTCATCAGCGAGACGAGCCATGTCGGCGAGAAGCGCGGCGCCTGGCTCGCCGAGGCGGCGGCGGAGGCGGAGGCGCTCCTCCTCGACGGCGTGCCCCTGCGGGGCCTGTGCCTCTACCCGATCCTCGGCATGCCGGAGTGGCACGAGCCCGAGGTCTGGACCCCCATGGGCCTGTGGGACCCGGTCTGCCACCGCGACCCCCACGGCGACCGCCTCGTCTGCCAGCCCATGCTCGAAGCCCTCAAGGCCGCGCGCCATCTCGACGCGCTCTCGTCGGAGCTGTCGGGCTACCGCCAGATCGCAGCCGAGTGAGCGGTTCCCTCTCTCTCCCCTTTGGGGAAGGAGGAACGCTCATATAGCGGCCGCTTAAGCCGCCGCTTCCGCCTTCCTCACCGCCTCCTCGATCCGCGCCGTGCGGGACTCGGCGAGGAGGCCGACCATGCGGTCGAGGAGGACGGTGGCGGTCGGATCGGCCGTCGGGGCGTCCCGGAACAGCCGGAAGGTCGATGCCGCCATGCGGCCGCGGCCGTAGGAGCGCTCGACGCCCAGCGCCACCGGCTTGTGGATCCAGCCGACCACGAGCCCGCCAAACACGCGGGCCTGGAAGTCGAGCAGGTTGCAGCCAGAGATGACGTATTCCGGGATCACCCGGTCGAAGGTCTCGTCCAGGAGCGGCCCTCCGGGGATGCCGGCGAAGTGCCCGGAGCGCCTGAGCCATGAGAAGGACGAGGCCCAGTCGCCCGCCCACAGAGTCCCGGCCCGGGCCTTGACCTGCACGTTCTGCCAATGGGGAAAGAACGGGTACAGCGTGCCCTCGGTCTCGGGCAGGAGCAGAAGCCGCGCCCCGTTGCGGACGTGTGAGGCGACCGCCTCGTTGTGGGCGGCGGACACGACAAGGGTTGCATCCTCCATGCGGGCGACCGCCTCGTAGCCCAGTGCCCGCATGCGGGCGAGGATCTCCCGGCTCGGCGACCACACGCGCTCATCCGGAAAAGGCGCCTTGATGCGGGCCGGCTGCACGGCCATGTCGAGGTGGTTCTGCGCGATGAGCGTCCCGTCCGGACGGCGCAGCGCGAGGTGCATGCGCCGCAAGCCTGCTTCGGCCATGAGCGGCACCCTGAGCTCGATCTCGCCGAGGTTCAGCACGGTCGGCGCTTCGAGCCGCGGCAGGCTGAGCTGCCTCTCGTCGTCTCCGAGCCGCACGGCGAGCTGGGCGCCTTCGATCGGGGCTCCCGCCCCGTGCGCGACGGCGATCTCGAACCGGGCGCTCTCGCCCGACCAGTAGGCGAGGTGGTCCCACCTCGGCACGATCACTGTGTCGGCATTGACGATGTGGAACAGCTCGTGGAAGGCGCGCGGGTTGCGCTTCATGTCGAGGAGCCCGTTCGACTCCCAGTGACAGTCGTGCAGCTCGGTGATGACGTAGCCGGCGAGCTGCGGCCTCCGGCGCATGACCTCGATCTGGTACTTGAGGGCGCGGAACTGCTGCCACTGGGCCGCGATGACGAAGCGGCGGAGATCCCCGAACACCCTATCGAGGCTCCAGTCCGTGAAGCGGTTCTCGACCCCGTGGGCGTACATGACGCCCTCGCCCCAGTCGTGGCCGGTCTCGAACCACCAGGGCTCCTCGCCCTTCTTCCCGTGCAGGTCCTTCGGGTAGGGCAGGCCCCAGTTGCCGAATTCCGAGCACATCAGGGGCTCGTCGCCCCGGATCACCGCGTCGCCGTGGGGCGAGTAGAGCCAGGGGGCGCGCTTCGACAAGCCTTCGACGAACTCGTCCCACTTGTCCCGGTGGTCCGGGATCGCGGCGTAGAAATGATAATCGGCGACGTCGGACTCGACATGGAAGCTCGGCGCGAGCGGCGAGTTGTCGACCACGAGGCGGGTCGGGTCGCGCTCCTTGAGCCAGGCGAAGACCTCCTTCAGCCAAGCGCGGTGGTCGGGGTCGTGGACGAGGTCGACGCCCCAGTTCTCGTTGATGATCGTCCAGATGACGATCGAGGGATGGTTGCAGTCGCGGTCGACGATGCCGCGAAGCAGCTTCTCCTTGCGGCTGCGCGAGCGCTCGGTCGACATGCCGCCGTTCGGCAGCTCGGTCCAGATCAGCATGCCGACCCGGTCCGCGACCTCGTAGTAGCGCGGGTCCGCCGCCTTGATGTGGCAACGCAGGCAGTTGAGGCCGAGTTCTTTGGCCTTGCGGAACTGGTCCTCCAGGAACGCGACGGACGGGACCGTGCAGATCGTGTCCGGGTAATAGTCCTGGTCGAGGGCGGCACGCAGGTACAGCGGCTCGCCGTTGAGGTAGAATTTCCCGTCGCGGGTCTCGATGGTGCGGAAGCCGAAGCGGTCCTCGGCCTCGTCCACGGCCTCGCCCCGGCGCAGCATGGCGATGCGGACCCGGTAGAGGTTCGGCGCGTCCGGCGACCAGGAGCGGACGGCGCCGATCTTGAACTCGAACGGGACGCTCAGGGCGCCCGGCATCGCGGTCACCGTGAAGGCGAGGAGCGGTGCCTCGTCGGAGTCGAGCACCTCGACCTCGATATCCGCCGCCTCGGCGAGGGGGCTCGCGAAGAAGGCGAGGCCGGCGACCTCGCCGCTCTCGCGGTTCGGGATGAGCCGGAGGCGCATCACGTGGTCGAGGATGCGTCGCTCGAGGTACACAGACTGCCAGATGCCGGAGAGTGGGCCGTACCAGCTCTGCTTGCCGAAAGGGATCTCGGCAAACGGCGAGTCCGGGAACTCGGCCGGGTTGTCGGTCGGGCTGTCGACCCGGACCTTGATCTCGTTCGGGCCGGCCTTCAGGTGCCGCGACACTTCGAAGGTGAAGGGCAGAAAGCCGCCCTCGTTGATGCCGACAAGCTCGCCGTTCACGAAGACCTTGGCGTTGTGGAACACGGCCCCGAAGCGCAGCCAAACGGGCTCGCCCGCCCATCCGGCCGGGATGTCGACGAGGCGGCGATAGATGCCGATGCCGGCCCGCATCCGAAGGTCCGCGAACTGCGCCTGCCAGGGGCCCGGCACCTCGATCTGGCGCACCTCGGCCGGCCCCGACAGGCGGTCGTCGGCGATGTGCAGGAACTCCCAGGTTCCATCGAGGGTAATGCGGTCGGGCATTGACGGTCCTTCAGGCGGCTCGAAGCATGCGAAGCGCCGGACGCGGCCTTAACATGGGTAAATCGGGCTGGAGCGAGGCAAACCGCATGCGAACCGCCCCCGAATCGCGCGCCATCCTACACCGGCCCGACGGATTTCGCCGGGCCGCTCATCGTCCTTTTGGACATGCGCGGCGCGAATGTCTCGCACAACGAATGAGACACGATTTCGATCCGGCCCGCTGAACTCATGGTCGCCGCCCGCGAGCGCGCCTTGCCCGCCCGAAGCGGAACCGGTGCTTTCGCTGCCGCGTTGCACCCCTAATCAGCACGGCGCGGCGCGCCCGAGAACCGGAGCGAGCAGGTTATGCCCAGGATTATCGAAACCAGCGGAGAGGCCCGCCAGGGGCCCCGGGGCCGCCCCGTCCTCATGGTGCTGATCGGGGCCTTCGTCCTGATCGGGCTCTACCTCGTCTCGATGATGCTCTGGGCAGGCTCGACCTCGCCCGACAGCACGAGCCAGGACGCCTCGCGCCAAGCCGTGACCGGGGCGCCGGGCGGCTCGTCGAATCCGTCGGCGCGGGTGCCTTCCGCGAATCCCGCCTATCCGGTGCGCACCGACATGACGACCGGCTCCACGAACCCGGCCGGCGTGCCGGGGGATTCGCCCCACCAGTCGAATCAGACCAAGCAATAGTTCAGGTTCGCCCGTCAGGGTTCGAAGGGCAGCGACGAGTTCCAGAAGGGCGGCGCAGGATACAGCGCCGTCTCCCCCTTTTGCACCGTCCGATTCCGACCTAATCCCGTCATTGCGGGGCTCTGCGGCATGCGCTAAACGCGCGCTCGAACAAGCGTGAGCGACAAGCGTCAGCGGGATGACATGATGACCGACACGAAGCACGCGCCGCACGGGGGCTACAGCCCCGACATGGACGGCGAGGCGCACGAGCGGATGTACGCGCGCTTCCTGCACTTCACGACGGTCGGAGTGTTCTTCGCGCTCGGCTGCGTCGCCGGGCTCGCGGTCGGCGGCATCCGGCACGCTTGGTTCTCGGCCGTCCTCGGCATCATCGTCGTCCACATCGCGGCCGCGATCGGCCTGTTCGCGCCGTCCCTCAAATGGAAGCCCGGGGCGGCAGCGCTTGCGCTGATGATCGCGATGCTGCTCTTCTACGGCTGACGCGGCCTTTCCACGACTAAGAGCCATTCACGCCCAAGGGGGCCCTGATGCGGATCGCGGTTCTGTCCGAAACCGACCCGGTCGAGACGCGCGTCGCCGCGACGCCCGAGACCGTGAAGAAGTACAAGGCCCTAAGCGCCGAGGTTGCAGTCGAGGCCGGGGCCGGCCGCAAGGCCGGCGTCCCCGACGCCGAGTACGAGGCCGCGGGCGCGACGATCGCCCAGAGCGCCGCGGAGACCGCGCGCGACGCCGACGTGGTCCTGAAGGTCCGCCGCCCGGGCACGGGCGAGCTCATGGCCATGAAGAGCGGCGCCCTCGTGATCGGGATCATGGACCCCTATGGCCACGAGGATGCCGTGCGGGGGATGGCGCAGGCGAACGTCTCGGCCTTCGCCATGGAGCTGATGCCGCGCATCACCCGGGCCCAGGTCATGGACGTTTTGTCCAGCCAAGCGAACCTCGCCGGCTACCGCGCCGTCCTCGACGCAGCGGCGGAGTACGGGCGCGCCTTCCCGATGATGATGACGGCGGCCGGCACCGTCCCGGCCGCCCGCGTCTTCGTCATGGGAGTCGGCGTCGCGGGACTGCAGGCGATCGCGACCGCGCGGCGCCTCGGCGCCGTCGTCACCGCGACCGACGTGCGCCCGGCCGTGAAGGAACAGGTCGAATCCCTCGGCGCCAAGTTCCTCGCCGTCGAGGATGAGGAGTTCCGACAGGCCGAGACCGCCGGCGGCTACGCCAAGGAGATGTCGCCGGAATACCGGGAGAAGCAGGCGGCGCTGACCGCCTCGCATATCGCCAAGCAGGACATCGTGATCACGACGGCGCTGATCCCGGGCCGGCCCGCGCCGCGCCTCGTCACAGCCGCCATGGTCGAGTCGATGCGGCCGGGCTCGGTGATCGTCGATCTCGCGGTCGAGCGCGGCGGCAACGTCGAGGGGGGGCGGCCCGGCGAGACCGTCACGACGGCGAACGGCGTCAGGATCGTCGGCCACCTCAACGTGCCGGGGCGCCTTGCGGCCTCGGCCTCGGCGCTCTACGCCCGCAATCTCTACGCCTTCGTCGAGACCCTCGTGGACAAGGCCGAGAAGCGCCTCGCCGTGAAGTGGGACGACGAGCTCGTGCGCGCGACCTGCCTCACCCGCGACGGGGCGGTCGTCCACCCCGCCTTCCAGCCGACGACCGCCTGACCGCAGGAGAGATCCAATGGCGACCGCTTCCGACCAGGCGCTGAGACAAGCAGGCGAGGCCGCGCGGCTCGCCCGCGAGGCGGCCGGCGCCGCCGAGGCCTACATCGACCAGGCTTCGCAGGCACTTGCCGCCGCGGCGCACGCAACGACCGGCGGCGCCGTCGATCCGACGGTGTTCAGGCTCGCGATCTTCGTGCTCGCGATCTTCGTCGGCTATTACGTGGTGTGGTCGGTGACGCCGGCCCTGCACACGCCGCTGATGTCGGTCACGAACGCGATCTCCTCGGTGATCGTCGTCGGCGCGCTGCTTGCGGTCGGCGTGCCCATCGTGGAGCAGGGCACGGGCCTTGCCCGCACCTTCGGCTTCCTCGCCCTCGTGCTCGCGAGCGTCAACATCTTCGGCGGCTTCCTCGTCACGCAACGCATGCTCGCCATGTATCGCAAGAAGGATTGAGGGGCCCATGTCCGCGAACGTCTCCTCGATCCTCTACCTCGTCGCCGGCGTCCTGTTCATCATGGCCCTGAGGGGCCTGTCGCATCCGACCACGTCGCGCCAGGGCAACCTGTACGGCATGGCCGGCATGGCGCTCGCGATCCTGACGACCCTCGTCGGGGCGCCGCCGGCCGGGATCGGCGCTTGGGCGCTCGTGATCCTCGGGCTCGCGGCTGGCGGCGGCGTCGGCGCCTACATCGCCCGGCAGGTGCCGATGACGGCGATGCCGCAGCTCGTCGCAGCCTTCCACTCCCTCGTTGGGCTTGCGGCCGTGCTCGTCGCGGCGGCGGCGCTCTATGCGCCCCAGGCCTTCGGCATCGGCATCCCTGGCCGCATCCCGGGGGCGTCGCTCTTCGAGATGGCCCTCGGGGTCGCCATCGGCGCCATCACCTTCACGGGCTCGATCATCGCCTTCCTCAAGCTCGACGGGCGCATGTCGGGCAAGCCGATCCTGTTGCCGAGCCGGCACCTCATCAACATCGCCCTTGCCGTGCTGCTGCTGGTCCTGCTGGTGCTGTTCATCCGCACCGAAGGCCGGGTCGTGTTCTGGCTCATCGTGCTCGTGAGCTTCGCGCTCGGCGTCCTCCTCATCGTCCCGATCGGCGGCGCCGACATGCCGGTCGTGATCTCGATGCTCAACTCCTACTCGGGGTGGGCGGCGGCCGGCATCGGGTTCACCCTCGGTAACCTCGCACTCATCATCACCGGCGCCCTCGTCGGCTCCTCCGGCGCGATCCTCTCGTACATCATGTGCCGGGGCATGAACCGGAGCTTCATCTCGGTCATCCTCGGCGGGTTCGGCGGCGAGACCGCGGGGCCCGCCGGCGCCGTCGAGGCGAGGCCCGTCAAGCAGGGCTCGGCGGACGACGCCGCCTTCATCATGAAGAACGCTGAGAAGGTCATCATCGTGCCGGGCTACGGCATGGCCGTCGCCCAGGCCCAGCACGCCCTTCGCGAGCTCGCCGACCTCCTCAAGAAGGAGGGCGTCGAGGTGAAGTACGCGATCCACCCGGTCGCCGGCCGCATGCCCGGCCACATGAACGTGCTCTTGGCCGAGGCCAACGTCCCTTACGACGAGGTGTTCGAGCTCGAGGACATCAACAGCGAGTTCGCCCAGGCCGACGTCGCCTACGTGATCGGGGCGAACGACGTGACCAATCCCTCGGCCAAGACCGATCCGCAGTCGCCGATCTACGGCATGCCGATCCTCGACGTCGAGAAGGCCAAGACCGTGCTGTTCATCAAGCGCGGCATGGGCTCGGGCTACGCCGGGGTCGAGAACGAGCTCTTCTTCCGCGACAACACCATGATGCTCTTCGGCGACGCCAAGAAGATGACCGAGGAGATTTTGAAAAGCCTGGGCTGAGCGGATCGCGGGGCCATCCTCCTTCCGGACCGATGCGCGTCCTGTTCGGCCTGATCCTCGCGGGCCTTGCGATCTATGCCGCGGTCGTCGCGTTGTTCTATCTGAAGCAGGGCGCGCTGCTCTATCCGGCCGGGCGCGAGACGGCGACCGCCGCGCAGGCCGGCCTGCCGGGCTTTGCCGACGTGACCTTGATGACGGAGGACGGCGAGCGGATCGTCGCCTGGTACAGGCCCGCGGAGCCCGGACGGGCGACGCTGCTCTACTTCCATGGCAACGGCGGCAGCCTCCTCAACCGGCGCGACCGGGCGCTGCTCCTGGCGGAGGGCGGCCGCGGGCTCCTGATCGTCAGCTACCGCGGCTACTCGGGCTCGACCGGGGCGCCGAGCGAGGCGGGCCTTCGGACCGACGCGCGCACCGCCTACGACTGGCTCAAAGAGCGCGTGCCCCCGGAGCGGATCGTGCTCTACGGCGAGTCCCTCGGCTCGGGCGTCGCGGTTCGGCTCGCGACCGAGCGGAGGGTCGCCGGCCTCATCCTGGACGCGCCCTTCACCTCGGCGGCGGATGTCGCCGGTCATCACTACTGGTTCCTGCCGGTGTGGCTGCTGCGCGACCAATACCGCTCGATCGACCGCATCCATGAGCTCGAATGCCCGCTCCTCGTCATGCACGGCGACCGCGACGGGGTGATCCCGATCGCGCTCGGCGAGCGTCTGTTCGCCGCCGCGCCCGGGCCGAAGCGCTTCGTCAAGCTGCCGGGTGTCGACCACGTGAGCGTGCTCGAACAGGGCGGGCTCGGGCCCGTCCGGGAGTTCCTCGACGAGATCGAGAGGCGTGGGCCATGAGCGGCGAGGTCTGGGTCCGCACCCGATCGCGACCGGTCGTCGCCCTGATCCGAGCCGCCGCGGAGGCGTATCCTGTCCGACCCTCATGACGATCGGCTCGTGACCGGGGCGTGTGGGTCAATGGATCAGTGCCGCGACGCGGTATTCTCTCCCGCCTTGCCCTCGCCGGTGATCTCGCAAATCGCCATCTGGAGCAGGTGCGCCGCGATCGGGCTGATCTTCGCCACGTCCGGGACAGCGTATTGCAGGTAGAGCACCAGCTCCCCCGGCGCCTCCTCGGTAGGGGGAGGATCCGCCGCGGTCTGGGGAGATGGGGGTTTCTGCGGTCGCTTCATCGGAGTTATGCCGCGCCTATGCAACCGCATTCACGTTGAGGCTCTCGGAATCGTCCAGAACACTCTCGGCGATGCCGCTGCGCTCCCGCATGGCCGCAAGGGCTTCAGCCGACACATCCCAGAGGCCAACGAAGAGGGGAGTGCGTCCGAACTTGTCTGAGCTGCTGATCATGTCAGGGCTCCAGTTCATCCGCCGATAAATCCGGATCATCCTCGGGTCATAAACGCCGATCAGTTGCGACAGCCCTGCCCGAAGCCCCACCTCGCAAAGACCTAAGAAAAGCTCGCAAGTCGTGCGATTAATGCCAGCCTTCGTGGGCTCATTTGGCGCATCGGGATGAACGCAGAACCGCGTCACCTCCCAGATGGTCGCACTAGCGAGGTCAACCGGCTCATCGAAATGCCCGGCGAAAATCTCTTTCAGCAAGGTTCTGCCTGTAGTCGGCATTATCCTGACCGATCCGTGAACGCGCGCCGACAATGAATCGACTGAGAGCAAGTAGAGGGGGTTTTCAGCATCGTACGCGTCGACTTCCCATCCGTTTTCAACGGTGACGTCCCACCCAAGCCTATCGTGAAATATGAGAGCTCTCCCTCGGAACATCTCATCGGAAAGCCGAGGATACCGTGAGCGCTCTACGCCATGCATGAGCTTGATCATGCCCACTCCCGCCAGAACTCTGTCTGTCAGGAGATTGAGACCTGCATCCGAAAAAATACAATTCGTCAAAATTGACGGTTATTGCGGTCGAATGATGCCCAATGAGATCGCCTTGGCCACGGCTTGCGACTTGGTCAGGCAATCGAGCTTGTGACGTGCGGAGTCCAAATACCCTCGCACCACGCGATCCGATAAGCATAGCCTATCAGCGGTTGTGGAGATTGTCATCCCTACAGCCGCCCATTGCAAGCATTCCCGTTCGCGTCGAGATAACCGCACGATGTAGTCCGGGGTTTTTACTCCCGAAAGCCTCATGGCAACAGCGTGTATGTAATTACCTAGAACTTGCATGTCTCGCAGATAATAGAGCTTGGAACTATCCCATTCTTTATCATCGGCATTACTAGTGATCGAGAAGATTGCGGAATCACCAAGGGCACCACGAATGGGGAATGTCAGCCCATGCCGGCCGAGGCCTGCGTCTTCAGCTTCGCCAAAAAAATTGCGTATGGGCGAGGGACTCCGATCCAACCTGCTCCAGTCCACAGGAAGTATGCTTCTTTCGCCCTCCTTCACAACAGGATCGATCTTCATGTATCTCTTCTGGAAATAGCGATCGATCCACTCTTGTGGGTACGTGAGAAGGAGTAGAGGCGACTCCTGCTCGGCAGCAGGCATCCGAAGCACGTGGTAGACTGCGTGCTTCAAGTTGTAGCTCTTTAGAAGCTTTGAGACGGCAACTCCCAGTTCATCAAAGTTGGTGGCAGTCTCAATCGCGGCAAGCGCAGCTTCGAATGCGCTGTCGAACTCTCGCATCCGAGTCCTGCCCCGCTCATCAATTGTGCGCGGTATTGTAGCATACACCGCTCACACGTGAATGCCTATCCGCGCATGCAATTAAGACGGTTAAGTGTTGCTCTCTCACAACCTCCCCACCAGATCCCGCGCCGCCTCGGCCGGGGGGCGATTGAGGTTGAAGGAGCCGACAAAGCGGCCGTCCTTGTCCATGAGGTACACGAGGGCCGTGTGCTCCATGGTGTAGTCGCCATCCTTCAGCGGGACCTTGCGGGCGAAGGCCCGGTAGGCGCGCACCGTCGCCTGGATCGCCTCCGGGTCGCCGGTGAGCCCGACGATGCGCTCGTCGAAGCTCGAGACGTAGCTCTTCATCGCCTCCGGCGTGTCGCGCTCGGGGTCGACGGTGATGAACAGCGCCCGCAGCCGCCGGCCCTTGTCGCCCGTCGCCCGCAACACCTCCGAGAGCTCGAACAGCTTCGTCGGGCAGATGTCGGGGCAGCGCGTGAAGCCGAAGAACACGAGGTGCGGCGCGCCGTTGAAGTCGCGGTCCGTGACCGTGCGCCCGTCCTGGTCGACGAGCCTGAACGGCCCGCCGACGGCGGCGGTGCCGGCCGGGCGCGACGCCGGCGCGAGCGTCAGGACGACGGCGACGCCCAAAACCACAAGGCCGAGAAGGAATGCCGCAAGCGGCAGCACGAGCCGCCGCGTCCGATCGGAAAGGGGCATCACGGGCCTCAGAAGCACCAGGCGAGTGCCGCAAGCGCCATGTCGGTGAACACCGAGGCGCCGTTGCGCCACCACAGGAGGCCGCCCGCCGCGATGAACAAGAGCCCCGCGCCGGCAAACAACAGCGGCGCGGTCCTGGCCGTGCGCGGCGGCGCCTCGGGCTTCTCGGGCTGGGCTGCGAGGTCGAGCGGCATCGCTCCAATATAGGCCTGATCCCGGCCGGGACAAAGGTGCAACCCCGGCCCATCTCTGTTGCCGGGCGGACCGGTTCCGGTATTGTGCCGGCCGGGAGCGAACGGCGCACGCCCGAAGGCCTGAAGAACGGGGCCGGCGGCGCCATGAGGATGTGCCGGGCCGGGATGGCAAGCGTCGAACTCTTAAGGGTCTCAAAGAGCTACGGCGGCCAGGCGGCCGTCGACCGCATCGACCTCCACGTCCCGGACGGCGCGCTCGCCTGCCTTCTTGGCCCGTCCGGCTGCGGCAAGACCACGACGCTGCGCCTCATCGCCGGGTTCATGAGCCCGGACGAGGGCGAGATCCGGGTCGGCGGGGAGCCTCTCTCGTCACCGCAGCGCACATTGCCGCCGGAAGCGCGGCGGATGTCGATGGTGTTCCAGTCCTATGCCCTATGGCCGCACATGACGGTCGCCCGCAACGTCGCCTACGGCCTCGAGCTGCGCGGGATGTCGCGCGAAGAAGTTCGCCGCCGGGTCGAATCGATCCTGTCCGTCACGCGCCTCTCGGCACTCGCCGAGCGCTATCCGGGCGAGCTGTCGGGCGGCCAGCAGCAGCGGGCGGCGCTCGCCCGGGCGCTCGTGGTCGAGCCGCAGACGCTCCTCCTCGACGAGCCGCTCTCGAACCTCGACGCGAATCTCCGCGAGGAGATGCGTTTCGAGATCCGCCGGCTGCACCAGGAATTCAAGTACACCACCGTCTACGTCACCCACGACCAGTCAGAGGCGATGACCGCGGCCGACCTCATCGTGGTGATGAACGGTGGCCGGATCGAGCAGGTCGGCTCGCCCGAGGACGTGTACCGCCACCCGCGCTCACGCTTCGTCGCGGGCTTCATCGGCGGCGCGAACATCCTGGAGGGGCGCCCGCTCGGCCGCGACACGGTGGCGGTCGATGGCTTCGTCCTGCGCTGCGCCGACGGCGAGGCTGCGGGGGAGAGGGCTGCGGTCGCGATCCGCCTCCACGATGTGCGCCTCTCGACGGCGCCGTTCCCGGCCGAGACCAACGCGGCTCAGGGGACCGTGGCGCGCCAAGTCTATCTCGGGGGGCACCGGGACTACCTCGTCGCGCTCCCCGGCGGCACGCAACTTCGCGCGACGGCCCCGATGGGGTTCAACGTCGCCGCCGGCGAGCCGGTCTTCGTCTATTGCCCGCCCGAGCACTGCCGGGCGCTCGCGAGCTAGAACAACAGGGAGGAAACAGCCCGTGACATTCCACAGACGACTCTTCGCGCTTGCCGCCTTCGTCCTCACGGTGGTTTCAGCCCTGCCGGCCGCGGCGCTGCCGGAGGCGACGCCCGTTACGCCGGCCCTCGTCGAGGCGGCGAGGAAGGAGGGCAAGGTCGTCTTCTACACCGCCGTCGACGTGGAGGCGGCCGAGAAGGTCGCGGCGGCCTTCCGGCAGAAGTATCCGGGCATCGAGATCCAGGTCGAGCGCTCGGGCTCCGAGCGCCTGTTCCAGCGGGTCGGCCAGGAGTACGGCAGTAACATCGCGAACGTCGACGTGATCAACACCTCGGACGCCGCTCACTATATCCTGTGGAAGCGTCAGGGCTGGCTCGCACCATATGTTCCGGAGGACGTGGCCAAGCACTACGGCGACAACGCCGACCCCGACGGGCTCTACGCCACCTGGCGGGCGACGCTGTCGCCCATCGCCTACAACACCAAGTTCGTGAAGCCGGACCAGGCACCCAAGAGCTTCGCCGACCTCCTCGACCCGAAATGGCGCGGCCTCATCGTCAAGGCCCATCCGGGCTACAGCGGCACGATTCTGACTGCGACCGCGCAGATTTCCCGGGAGCTCGGCTGGGACTACCTTGCGAAGCTCGGCAAGCAGCGGGTCATGCAGGTGCAGTCCTCGACCGAGCCCCCCAAAAAACTTGCGATCGGCGAGCGGCCGGTCATGGCCGACGGCAACGAGTACAACCTGTTCACCCTGAAGGAGAGCGGCAGCCCGGTCGAGGTCGTCTATCCGACGGAGGGCACCCCCTTCATTCCCTCGCCCTCCGCCGTGCTGGCGAAGGCGCCGCACCCGAACGCGGCGCGGCTGCTTCAAAGCTTCCTGTTCACGGCCGAGACGCAGCAGCTCCTCATCGACGCCGGCGGCCTGCGCTCGCTCCACCCGGCCACGAAGGAGCCGCCCGGCCGCAAGCCGCTCAAGGAGATCAAGCTTTTCAAGGATGACCCCGTCGCGGTCGTCGACAAGGTCGAGGAGATCAAGGCCAACTACGCCAAGGCGTTCGGGACTTGAGCCCTGTTCCAGTGCCGCGTTTCCAAGCCCCTCATGCTGAGGTGCTCGCCGAAGGCGAGCCTCGTAGCACGCACCCGGCGCCCGACCGCCGGCGCGTGCTTCGAGGCTCAGCCATTCGGGCTTCGCACCTCAGCACGAGGAGGGTTGTATTGCTCCTTCACCCGACCCAATAACGCGATGCCCGCCGCAGAAGCCGCAGCCGTCGTCCCTGCTCGTCCGGCAGGCGGAGCCTTATCGCATCTCGACCTCTCCGCCCTCGTCTTCGGCGCTTTCGGGCTGTTCCTCGCCGTCCTCGTCGGGCTGCCGTTGGCGTGGCTCGCCTACTACGCTCTCACGGATGCGAACGGCGCGCCGACGCTCGCGAACCTGACCCGGCTCGTCACCGACGAGACCCTGTGGGCGCCTTTGCGGATCAGCCTGATCGTCGCGACCTGCGTCGGCGTGCTCTCGGCGGCGGTCGCGGCGCCGATCGCCTGGCTCGCGGCCCGCACCGACATGCCGGGGCGCCGCTTCGTGCGGGTCATGGTGACGGCGTCGTTCGTGACGCCGCCGTTCCTCGGCGCCATCGCCTGGGAGATCCTCGCCGCACCGAACAGCGGCCTCCTCAACCAGTGGTATCGCTGGCTCTACGACCTGCCGCCCTTCGTCGCCCTGTTCGACATCTACACGGTGACGGGGCTCGTCTTCGTCGACGCCTGCTACGCCTTCCCCTTCGTGTTCGTGCTGATCGCGAACGCCCTCGACCGCATGCCCGGCGACATGGAGGACGCCTCGGCGATCCTCGGCGCGAAGCCCTGGCGCACGGCGTGGCGGATCACGGTGCCGCTCGCGCTCCCGGCCATCATCGCCGGCATGATGGTGGCTTTCCTGCGCTCGCTCACCCTCTTCGGCACGCCGGCGATCCTGGCGCTGCCCGGCAACTTCCACACCATCACGACCAAGATCTGGAGCCTGTTCCAGTACCCGCCGAACCCGGGCCTCGCGGCGGCGGCCTCGATCCCGCTCCTTCTCCTCACGATCCTGCTGCTCAGGGCCGAAGGCTGGATTCTCGGCCGGCGCGGCTATGCGGTCATCGGCGGCAAGGCGAGCCCGCCGCGCCCTGTCGCCCTGAAAGCCTTTCGCTGGCCGGCCCTCGCGCTCTGCATCCTCGTCCTCTGCATGCCCGTGTTCCTGCCCTATCTCGCGCTCGCGCGGGCGGCGTTGACCAAGACCATCGGCGAGCCGCTGAGCCTTGCAAACCTCTCCCTAGACCACGTGCGCTTCGTGTTCCTCGAGTTCTCGCCGACGCGGCTCGCCTTCTGGAACACGGTCGTGCTCGCGGTCGCGACCGCGACGGTGGGCACCGCGCTCGCCCTCGTGATCGCCTACGTGGTGAGTCGCAAGGCAGCCGCCGGCCACCGGGTTCTCGCCTTCCTGGCGACGGCGCCGATCGCGGTGCCCGGCATCGTGCTCGGCGTCGGCCTGTTCCTCGCCTACACCCGTGGGCCGGTGGTCCTCTACGGCACCCTCTGGATCCTCTTCCTCGCCTACCTCACGATCGAGCTTCCGGTCGCCTACCAGCAGCTCCAGTCGGCGTTCCAGAGCCTGCACCCGGAGCTCGAGGAGGCGGGGCGCCTGTTCGGGGCGGGGCGGATGCGCACCCTCAAGGATATCCTGGCGCCGCTCCTCAAGAGCGGCGTGCTGGCCGCCTGGTGCTTCATCTTCATCGGCGTCATGCGAGAGCTCTCCGCCGCCGTGATGCTGTTCACGGCCCAAACCAAGGTGATCGCAGTGGTGATCTACGACTTGAACGAGAGCGGCGACCTCGGCGCCATCTCGGTGCTCGGGATCACGCTTCTCGTCGTCACCTTCGCGATCGTTTTCCTGGCGCAGCGGGTGAGCGGGCTTACCGGCCGCGCGCGGGTCGCGTAAGAGAGCCGCCATGACCCGCATCGCCGTCCTCGACGACTACCAGCACGTGGCCCTCACGATGGCCGACTGGAGCCGTCTGCCGGCCGATTGCAAGACCGTAGTCTTCGACCGCAATCTCGCGACCGAGGACGAGGCCGCGCAGGCGCTCGAGGACTTCGACGTGGTCTGCCTTCTGCGCGAGCGCATGCCGGTGCCCGGCTCGCTCATCGCCCGCCTGCCGAACCTCAAGCTGATCGTGGTCACGGGGGCGCACAACCGCACCCTGGATCTGGCCGCCGCGAAGGCGCGCGGAATCACGGTCTCGCACACGCGGGGCGGGGACTCCCAGTACGCCACGCCCGAGCTCGCGTGGGGCCTGATCCTCTCGCTCATGCGCCACATCCCGCAGGAGCATCAGCGCATGCGCGCGGGCGGCTGGCAGGAGACCGTCGGCACGGCGCTCAACGGCCTTACCCTCTCGATCCTCGGCCTCGGACGGCTCGGGACCCGCATGGCCTCGATTGGGCGGGCTTTCGGCATGGAGGTCCTGGCCTGGAGCCCGAACCTCACGGCCGAGCGCGCAGCAGCCGCCGGCGCGGCGCTCGTTTCGAAGGAGGAACTGTTCGAGCGCGCCGACGTGCTCACCATCCACCTCGTCCTCGGCGAGCGCTCGCGCGGCCTCGTCGGTGCGGCCGAGCTTCACCGCATGAAGCCGACGGCGGTCCTCGTGAACACGTCGCGCGGCCCCATCGTTGAGGAGGCGGCACTGATTGCGGCGCTGCGCGAGCGCCGCATCCGGGGCGCCGGCCTCGACGTCTACGACGTGGAGCCGCTCCCGCCGGACCACCTGCTGCGAAGCCTTGACAGCGTCGTCCTCACCCCGCACCTCGGCTACGTCACCGAGGGCACCTACCGCATGTTCTACGAGGATACCGTCGAGGCGATCGCGGCCTGGAAGGCCGGCGCTCCGGTGCGCGTGCTCTGAAGCGCGGCCGCGCAGGTTCCGGTCGGTCCAAAATAGTTTTCGAACCCGGCTTCGCTTGCGTCCGCGGATAGCCGATAACATCTCTCGGACGAGTGCGTGCGTCAGTCGGGCTTTAAGCAGCGCCGGAGGCAGGATGGGACGCCGATCGCAGAGCCGGGACACCTTCGCGGCGGTCCGCTACGCCGTCGACACGGGCTCCATGCCGCCCCCGCCCCGGCGCAGCTTCTGGGCCCGCCGCAAGCGGATCGTCCTGCCCATCGCGGCCGCGGCCCTCATTGGGGCCGGGTTCCTCGCCACGGAGGCGCGCCGGCCGGCTCAACAACCCGCGACGGCCGCGCTCGACTGTTCCTCCGCGCACGATGTCTGGCGGCCCGCCTGCCGCCCCGGGAGCGTCCAGGACTGGGTCGCCAAGGCGGCCTCGGTCCGGGACGACGCCCCCGCCGCGACCGGCGCCCTCGACGACGCGGCCAAGCGCGCCTCGACGCCGAAGCGCGTCGTCGAGGCGGCGAAATCCAAGCCCGAGACCCCGGTGCCGACCCCGCAGCCCCCGGCTCCTGCGGTGGAGCCCGCAACGCCCGCCAAGGCGCCGTCACGCCTCGCTGCCGCGCCCTCGGCGCCCGAAGCTCCTCCCGAGCCGGCCCGCAAGCCCGAGGCCGCGAAGCCCGCGCCTGAGCCGGTCCGCGCCGCCGAAACGAAACCCGTGGAGCCGCCGGTCAGGCCGGCCCCGCCCCCAGTCGAGCCGATCAAGCTTCCCGAGCCGCAGCCGGTCCAGCAGGCGGCGAAAGCCTCGGAGCCACAACCGGCCCAGCCGGCCCCGCAACCCGTCGAGCAGGCCACGAAGCTTGAGCCGCAACCGGTGCAACAGACGGTCAAGCTCGCTGAGCCGCAGGTCAAGCCGTACTCGCAGTCCGTCGGGCAGGTGGCAAGGCCCGAGCCGCGCCCGGCCGCCGCCGAGCCGCCGCGACGCCCGGCGCAGCCCGCCAAGGTCGCCGAAGAGCCTGCGGCTCCGGTCGCCGGTGAGGTCGACGCCAAGGCCCGGCAGAAGCGCCCAGCCCAGCGCGCCGCCCGCCGCGAGGAGCAGCGCGTCCGCACGATCGTGGTTCGGCCCGAGGAACAGCCGGCCCCGCGCCGCCTCGCCCGCGCGCGGCCGGCGGAGCCCGGCGTGCGCACCACGGCGTACTTCCCGCCGGGCTTCGTCCAGGCGCTGCGCCACTACAACGCGCGCTACGCTTACGACTACTGAGCCGCGCCGCTTCAGCCGAGCCCGGCATGCCGGGCGCCGCCCCGGATCACGTTGCCGCGCTCGAACAGCACGACGGGCCGCGGCCCCGAGAAGCCGAGGCCGAGCTCGAACGTCGAGGATCCGCGCGAGACCGCGCCCCGCGCCGGGCTTTCGGCGCGCCAGTCGATGATCGACTTCACAAGGCAGGCCTGGGTGGCGGCGTCGCAGGTGACGCGCATGGTGCCCGGCCGATGCACGTAGCGGCGGACCGGCCAGCGGCGTCCGAAGCTGCGCTTCTGGGCGAACAGGCTGCGCTGGTCGATAAACTTGCCGTAAAAATTCACGCGCGGGCCGTAGAGCCTCTGCACGTCGGCGAGCGCCTGCGCGTTCCCGGACGACCACCCCTCGAGGTAGCGGTAGGCGAGGGCCTCGGCCCGGGCCCGCATGCGGTCCACGTCAGGTCGCGCCATGTCGGGCTGCGCCTCGGCGCCGCCGCCAAGGACGCCCAAGGCCGCCGCGAGGGCGAGGATCGGCTTCAGGGATGTGCGCGCCATGAGGTCCGCTCCTTTCAGAACTATACAATGCGCGGAGCGGGGCCGGGTTCGGCTTGGCTATTCAGCGTAAGGCGCGGCCGTTCCGCCCCATGAGGCCGAAGAGGGCGGCCAAGGTCGCGGCGGCGACGGCCATGAAGGCGAGGTCGAACCGTCCCGTCGCCCCGACGAGGGCCGCGAAGGCCGACGGCCCGACGATATACCCTAAGAAGATCAGGATCGTGGATCCGGCCGCGGTCTCGCCGATGAGGTGGCGCGGCGCGAGGCGGGCGACCTCGGCGATCTGCACGCCGTTCCAGCTCGACACCGTCACCCCGCCGACTCCGGCGAGGAGGGCGACGGCCCAGAGCGGCCAGGCCGGGCTCGTCAGGGCCAACGCCAGCGAGGTCGCGGCCGAGGTCGCGGCGACGAGCTTCAGGGTGAAGATGCCGGAGCCGAGCCGGTCCGAGACGAAGCCGAGGAGGATGCGCCCGAACACGCCGGTCGCCATCATGACGGCGAACACGAGGCCGGCCGCGGTCAGCGACAGCCGCAGGTCGGCGACGAGGTAGGTCATGAGGAAGGCGACCCAGCAGCCCTGGCCGACGGCGAAGCAGGCGCCGACGAAGGCAAGCCGCTTGAGGCCCGGCGTGCTCGCGAGCGAGGCGATCGGCCGCGCGAGGTTCTCAAGGCCGAGGAGCGCCCCCGGCGTGAGCGGCTGGTGCCGGCTGCGGCCGGCGTCGATGCGGGCGCGGAGCGGCTGCACGGCGGCGACGGTCGCGAGGACCACGGCGGTCGCGAAGGCGAGCGTCGCGCGCCAGCCGGCCGCCTCGGCGATCGGCGGAAGGGCGATCCCGGCCGCGACGCCGCCGAGCGGCACGCCGGCCTGCTTCACCGAGAAGATCAGGTTGCGGTGGCGCGCCGGCGCATGGCGCTGGAGCACGTCGCTGCCGGCCGGCGTCGACGGCCCGTAGCCGAGGCCGACGAGGAAGCTCGCGACGATCGGCGCCGCGAAAACCGGCACGGCGAGGAGCGCGGCGCCAATGCCGCCGAGGACGAGCCCGATCTGCAGCGCCCGGATCGGGCCTGTGCGCCGGATCAGCGGGTTGCCCGTGAGCAGGAAGGCGATCGAGCCGAAGGTGGTGACGGCGGCGAGATAGCCGATCGCAGTCTCGGTCCAGCCGAGCTCCGGCATGATCGCGGGCGCGATCGTCGGCACGAGGCGCGTCAGGAACGCCGCCGTCGCCTGCATCAGGAAGATCGCGACGAGCGGCCCGACCCAGCTCTGCCCCTCCGTGGGCGTATCCACGCACAACCTCCCCGAACGGGCACAGCCGGGCGCCGCCTCATTATGGGCCGGTGCCCCAATCCGCCAGGGCGGGTGTCCGGTTGCGGGCTGACGTTACGTCAGCCCGTGCTACCATCCTCTGGCCCGCTTCCGCAGGCGAAGGAGGGATACGATGAGAACTCACCTCGCAGTGACGCTGTCGATGCTCGCCGGCATCGGCTTCGGCGCCGTCGCCGTCCAGAGCCTCCATGCCCAGTCCAAGCCGATGGTCTATCTGATCAGCGAGATCGACGTCACCGATCCGGAAAACTACGGCAAGGAGTTCGCGCCGAAGGCGCAGGCGACCGTCAGGAGCTCCGGAGCCAAGTTCGTCGCCATCGGAGGCGCCGCAGGCGTCGGAGCGAAGCCCGTGGAGGCCATCGAAGGCACGCCGCCGAAGCGGGTCACGATCCAGGCCTGGGAGAGCATGGACGCGCTGAAGTCCTGGTACAATGGCGCCGATTACCAAGCGGCCCTGAAGATCGGGCAGAAGTACGCGACGTTCCGCCGATACGCCGTCGAAGGCCAATGACCAAGGCCCGCGAGCGAAGCCGCCCCGGGCGGCCTCCGGTGTCCTGAGTTAGGATCGCGGCTGTCCCGGACGGGGCCAAGCCGCGCTTCCTTGCAAATCCGTGCCGGTTCGGCAACGAATCCCGCAAGAGCGCCCCCGTGCGGGAGAGCAGAGCTTTCGGCTCAAGGGAGGATGCCCATGAAGACCCTCGCCGCCGTCCTCGGCGCGTGCCTTGCCGCCGTCGTGCCGGCGCAGGCGCAGGCGCCTGCGCCGGGAGCGGTTTCGAACGATGTGGTCCGGATCGGACTCGTCCTCGACATGACGAGCCTCTACTCGGACATCACCGGCACCGGCAGCGTGACGGCGGCCCGCATGGCGGTCGAGGATTTCGGCGGCAGGGTGCTGGGAAAGCCCGTCGAGGTCGTCTTCGCCGACCACCAGAACAAGCCTGACATCGCGGCGAACACCGCGCGGGAGTGGTTCGACCGTGGCGGGGTCGACGCCATCCTCGACGTCGCGGCCTCCGCGACCGCGCTCGCCGTGATCGAGGTCGCAAGAGAGAAGAACCGGATCGTGGTGCTGAACGGGCCGGGGGCGGTGCGCATCACCAACGAGGCCTGCACGCCGGTCTCCGTGCACTACACCTACGACACCTATTCGCTCGCCCGCACGACCGGGCAGGCGACGGTGAAGCGCGGCGGCGACTCATGGTTCTTCATCACGGCCGACTACGCCTTCGGGCACGAGCTCGAGCGCGACACGGCCGAGGTCGTCAAGGCGAACGGCGGGCAGGTGGTCGGCTCCGTGCGGGCACCCCTCAACACCGCCGACTTCTCGTCCTTCCTGCTCCAGGCACAAGGCTCGAAGGCCAAGGTGGTCGGGCTCGCGAACGCCGGCACCGATACCACGAACGCCATCAAGCAGGCCGCCGAGTTCGGGCTGACGCGGGCCGGGCAGAGCCTCGCGGGCCTCCTCGTCTACGTCAACGACGTCAAAAGCCTCGGCCTCCAGACGGCGCAGGGCATGCTCCTCACGGAAGCCTTCTACTGGGACCTCGACGACGACACCCGCACCTGGTCGAAGCGCTTCTTCGAGCGCACCGGCAAGATGCCGAACATGTCCCAGGCCGGCCTCTATTCGGCGACCACGCACTATCTCAAGGCCGTGCAGGCGGCCGGCACGGACGAGACCGGCGCCGTCATGAAGGCCATGAAGGCGGCGCCGATCAACGACTTCTTCGCCAGGGACGGCCGCATCCGCGAGGACGGGCGCATGGTCCACGACATGCACCTGTTCGAGGTCAAGAAGCCGTCGGAATCGCAGGGTCCGTGGGACCTCTATCGGCTCGTCGCAACGGTGCCGGGCGCGGAGGCGTTCCAGCCGCTCGACAGGTCGCGGTGCCCGCTCGTCAGGAAGTGACGGCGCGCAAAGGAGAGAGAGCTACCGGCCTCGGATCGCCTCGGCGAGTGCCACCGTGCGCCGGGCGATCTCGGCATGCATGCGCTCGACCATGCGGCCCTCGAGCGAGATCACGCCCTTGCCCTGGTTCTCGGGCCGGGCGAACGCCGCGATGACGGCGCGGGCGTGCTCGACCTCCTCGTCCGGCGGCGCGAAGATCTCGTTGGCGGGACCGATCTGGTTCGGATGGATCAGGGTTTTGCCGTCGAATCCGAGATCGCGGCCCTGCTCGCACTCGGCCCGCAATCCCGCCTCGTCCTGAAGCCCGTTGTAGACGCCGTCGAGGATGTCGAGGCCGTGCGCCCGCGCCGCCGCGACGGCGGCGCCGAGCCACGGCAGCATCGGGGCACGGCCGGGGACGAGGCGCGCGCGAGTCTCCTTGGCGAGATCGTTCGTCCCCATGACGAAGCAGGATAGGCGCGTGTCGACGTCGCGCGCCGCGCGGGCGATCTCCTCGCAGCGCAGGATCGCGAGCGGGGTCTCGATCATGGCCCAGACCCGGATCGCCTCCGGCGCGCCGAGGCGGCGCAGGCGATGCCCGATGGAGGTGAGCGTCGCGGCGTCGGACACCTTCGGGATCAGGATCGCGTCCGGCCCGGCTCCCGCCGCCGCCCTGAGGTCGTCCTCGCCCCAGAGAGTGTCGGGGGCGTTCACCCGGATCACCACCTCGCGGTGGCCGTACCCTCCCTGGGCGACGGCTGCAGCGACCTGGGTGCGGGCCGCCGCCTTCGCCTCCGGCGCGACCGCATCCTCGAGGTCGATGATGATCCCATCGGCCGGGAGGGTGCGCGCCTTCTCCAGGGCGCGGGCGTTGGCGCCCGGCATGTAGAGCACGCTGCGGCGGGGGCGGATGTCGGGCATGTCGCTTTCTTCCAGCGGATCGGGACAGCCGGCTACTACGCGGCTTTTCGCGGCGATGGAACTTTCAATGCCGCGGGTCGGAGGTGCGGCCGCCTGCGTCTTCGCCCCATCGGGCGTCGAGCGCGGCGCTCTCCTCTTCGAGCATCGCGAGGAAGGCCTCTGCGGCGGGCGACATCGGCCGGCGGGAGGGTTCGATGAGGACGAGGTCGAGGGTGAAGGGCGGGTCGGCGATGCGGTTCACAGTGAAGAGGCGCGGCTCGCCGCCGTCGGCCATCATGATGGCGGGGAGGATTGTCATCCAGCCGGTGCGGCGGACGAAGTCGAGGGTGCCGAGCATGGCGTCGAGCTCGATGAGGCGCTCGATCTCGACGCCGTTCGAGGCGAAGTAGGTCTCGAGGAGGTTGCGGCGGGTGTTCGCCCGGGACGGCACGACGAGCTTCAGCCGCCCGAGGTCGGCGAGGCGCACCGCCTCTCCGTGGCTCAAGCGCGAGCCCGAGCCCGAGACGAGAAGCTCGGGGGTGCGCAGGAACAGGCGGCTCTTGAGGCCTGGCGCGCCGGAAAAGGCCGGGACGACGGCGAAATCGAGCTCGCCCGCCTGGACCTGCTGGGTCAGGGCCGCGCTGTAGCCCTCGACCACCCGCACGGCGACGTTCGGATGCGCCTCGATGAAGGCGGCGAGCACCGGCGCGAGCGCACAGCGCGTCATGGTCGGCATCAACCCGACGACGATGTCGCCGTCGAGCCCCCGGGCGTAGGCCTGGACGGCCCGGCCGGCGGCCTCGTGGGCGCGCAGCACCTCGATGCAGCGCTGGTAATAGCTGTCGCCCGCGGGTGTCGGGGCCACCCGGCCCCTGTCGCGGGCGAAGAGATTCACCCGAAGGCTCTCCTCGAGCTTACGGATGTGCTGCGAGACGCCCGACTGGGTCGCGTTCTCGCGCGCCGCCGCGGCCGTGAAGGAGCGCTCCTCGTAGGCCGCCACGAAGAGCCGCATATCGCGGAAGCTGCCGCTCACGAGGGAACCATCCGTTTTTATGATCGAAATCAGCAGGTCATATTATTTCAGCTGGTGACCTCCATGCCATAGGCTTTCCGTGCCATGGGTGCCCGGCCGCGATGATCCATAATGTCTCGTTCGAGCCCGATCCGGGAAACCAGCGCTCGTTCCGCACCGCGCTCGGGCGTTTCGCCACCGGGGTCACGGTCATCACGACGCGCACGCCCGAAGGCAAGCTCGAGGGGCTGACCGCGAACTCCTTCTCGGCGGTGTCCCTGGAGCCGCCCCTGGTGCTATGGAGCCTCAAGCAGCACGCGCCGTCGCTCTCGAGCTTCCTGAAAGCGGGGTTTTTCGCCGTGAACGTGCTGGAAGCGGGGCAAGTCGCGCTCGCGCGGCATTTCTCGATTCCGCGGCGCGACAAGTTCGACGCGCTCGCGCACGCTCCCGGCCTCGGCGGCTGCCCGCTCCTGCCGGGCACGCTCGCGGCCTTCGAGTGCAGCACCCATGCGACCATGGACGGCGGCGACCACGTGATCTTCCTCGGCCGGGTCCACCGGGCGAGCCACAGGGACGGCGAGCCGCTGGTCTTCAGCGCCGGGCGCTACTGCGCGCACCCGCTTAGCCCCGTGCGGCACGAGGGACGATGATTCGCGCAGCGGTCGCCGGCCTCGGCTGGTGGGGCAAGCACATCGTGCGCCGCATGAAGGGCTCGGACGCGCTCGCCGTCACGACCGCCGTCGAGACGAACCCGGCCCATGCGGGCTTCGCAGCCGAGCACGGCCTCGCCTTCACCACCAACTTGGCAGAGGCGCTGCGCGACCCCGCGATCGACGCAGTGATCCTGTGCACGCCGCACTCGCTCCACACGGCCCAGGTGCTGACGGCGGCGGAAGCCGGGAAGCACGTGTTCTGCGAGAAGCCGCTGGCGCTCAATCGCGCTGACGCCGAGCGCTCGGTCGAGGCGTGCCGGAAGGCCGGCGTCGTCCTCGGCATCGGCCACGAGCGGCGCTTCGAGCCGGCGCTCGCGCACGTGCGGCGCCTCGTTCGAGATGGGACACTCGGCACGGTCATGCACGCCGAGGCGAATTTCTCGCACGACAAGCTCGCGAACGTGCCGCCCGGCGACTGGCGCGCCTCGCCGAAGGACGCGCCGGCGGCCGGCATGACCGCCATGGGCATCCATCTCACCGACCTCTTCGTCGAGCTGTTCGGCCCGGCCGAGGAGGCCTACGCGGCCACGACGAGCCGGGTCGCCTATCCGGACAACGGCGACGTGATCTCGGTGCACCTGCGCTTCGCCTCCGGGCCCACGGCCTACCTCAACGCGATCCTGGTGACGCCGCTCTACCTGCGCTTCACCGTCTTCGGGTCGGACGCCTGGGTCGAGGTGGTGAACGAGACCCACCCCGACACGCCGGGTCCCGCGACGCTCACGCTCCAGCATCGCGACGGGCGCCGGGAGGCCGTCCGCTACGAGTGGACCGACGCGGTGCGGGCAAACCTCGAAGCCTTTGCCCGCGCCGCCGAGGGCAAGGACGACTACCCCTTCACCGACGAACAGAAGGTCGCCAACATCGCGGCGCTGGAGGCGATCTGTCGCTCCGCCGCGACGAACGCGCCGGTCAGGATCGCGGGTTAGGCGGCCTTCGGGGCGCCCGGTTGGCGAAGGGGATGCGCCCGGGCGAAGGCGTCTTGGGCCAAGCAGCGCTCCACCACCGCGGCGCACCTCGGGAAATCCTCGACCCGGCCCTGGAAGTAGTGGCGATAGCCCACGGCGAGGCTGACGAGGCAGACGTCCGCGAGGGTCACGGCGTCGCCGTGACAATAAGTGCCTGTCTCGGCTTCCGCGAGATGCGCCTCGATGGCGGAAAGGCCCTCGCCGAGCCAGTGCCGGCACCAGGCGAGGCGCTGCGCCTCGGAGAGGCCGAACTCCCGCTCCAGGAACTCGCGGATGCGCGGCACGATCAGCGGGTGGGAATCGCAGGCGACGATCTGGGCGAGGCCGCGCACCCGCGCGCGTCCGCGCAGGTCGGAGGGCAGGAGCGGCGGTTGAGGAAAGCGCTCGTCGAGGTACTCGCAGATGGCGAGGGACTGGAACAGCGGCGGGCCCTCGCCGTCGAGGAGGGCGGGCAAGACGCCTTGCGGATTGACGGCCCGGTACGCGGGCGAGTGCTGCACGCCGGCCTGGAGGTCGATCATCGTCTCCTCGGCCGCGACGCCCTTGAGGTTGAGGACGATGCGCACCCGGAGCGTCGCGAGCGAGCGCCAAAAGCCGTAGAGCTTCATTCCCGTCTCCCTGTGACGGCCTGCCGGGACTCCGCGCGACCCGGCCAGAAGGCCGGAAGAGTCGCGCCGTCGCGGCCGCCCCAGCCTTCCTTCGCGGCCTCGTCGAAGACGGCGAGCGTGCGCTCGACCAAGGGGAGCGTCGCACCCCTCCGCTTCGCCTCGGCGATCATCGTGCGCAGGTCCTTGCGGATCGAATCGACGCTGAAGGCGGCGGGGCCGGGGTCCTGGCCGGAGAGGGCCTTGGCGATGTTCGGCCCGCGAACCTTCAGGATGTTCGGCCCGCCGGAGGTGTCGGCGAAGAGGTCCATGAGCCAGGCCGGGTCGCGCCCGAGGTGGCGGCACAGGGTATAGGCCTCGCCGAGCGCCTGATAAAACACGAGGAGCGGCAGGTTGATGGCGAGCTTCAGGCTCGCGCCCGCCCCGACCGGGCCCGCGTGCTCGAGCCGCCGGCATAAGGCTTCAAGGATCGGACGGGCGCGCTCGATGTCGGCGGCCTCGCCGCCGGCCAAGCCGATGAGCTTGCCGGCCCGCGCCGGCCCGACGGTGCCGCCGACCGGGCACTCGACGAAGGCCGCGCCCTTCGCCCGCACGTCCTGCGCGAGCGCGACCTCGGTCTCGGGCTGGACCGTGCTCATGTCGACGACGAGTTTTTGGTTGATGTCGCCTGCGAGGATCCCGGATGGGCCGCGGTAGACCGCATCGATGGCTTGGGCGTCGGTCAGGATGGTGATAACCGCCTCGGCGCGCCGCGCGAGCGCCGCCGGGCTCCCGGCCGCCTCGGCGCCGGCGTCCGCGAAGGGTTTCGTCTTCTCCGGGGAGCGGTTCCAGACCACGAGGTCGTGCCCGACCTCCTTCAGCCGCTCGGCGATGGCGCTGCCCATCCGCCCGAGCCCGGCGACGCCGACGCGCATCCTCTTTAAGTCCCTTATCGACCCGTGGCGGGCGGACGAGTATCACGCGCGACAGGGGCTGCCAACGCGCCGCGCAGCGAGGGACTCATGCAAAACGTCGTCGGCATCGTTGGGCTCGGGATCATGGGCGGGGCGATCGCCCGCAACCTCGTCGCGGCGGGGTGGCGGGTCGTCGGCTTCGACAGGGAGCCGGAGCGACGCGCCGAGGCCGCCGCGGACGGCGTCGAGGCGGTGGAGAGCCTTGCGGCGGTCGTGCGCGAAGCGCCGACGGTCCTGACGAGCCTCCCTTCCCCCGCGGCAGCTATCGGGGTCGCCGAAGGGATTGCGCAAAGCGCGCCCGGCCGCAGCGTCGTCATCGAGACCAGCACGCTCGCCCTCGACGACAAGCTCGCCGTCGAGCGCATTCTTGGGGCCGCCGGCCACGTCGCCCTCGACTGCCCGCTGAGCGGCACGGGGGCGCAGGCGAAGACGCGCGACCTCGTCGTCTACGCGAGCGGCGACGCTGCCGAGATCGAGCGGCACCGGCCGCTCTTCGACGGCTTCGCCCGTCGCACCGAAAACCTCGGCCCTTATGGCAACGGCAGCCGCATGAAGTTCGTCGCGAACCTCCTCGTCGCGATCCACAACGTCGCCTCGGCCGAGGCGATGGTGCTCGGCATGAAGGCGGGGCTTAACCCAGATCAGGTGGTCGAGCTCGTCGGCGCCGGCGCCGGAAGCTCGCGGGTCTTCGAGCTGCGCGCCCCGATGATGGCCGAGGGCCGCTACGAGCCCGCCACCATGCGGCTCGGCACGTGGGCGAAGGACATGGCCGTCATCGGCGCCTTCGCCCGCGCCCTCGGCTCCCCGACGCCGCTCTTCGACGCGACGCAGCCGATCTACGACGCGGCGGTCGCCGAGCGGGCCGGCGAGGACACGGCGGCGGTCTGCGCCGTGCTGGAGCGGATGGCGGGGGTGAAGCGCTCCTCCTCTCCCCGCTTGCGGGGAGAGGCCGACTCGCCGAAGGCGAGCGGGTGAGGGGCCGGGGGAGCTGAGGAGCGTGGCCCCCGCCCCTCACCCGGTCCGCTTCGCGGACTCGACCTCTCCCCGCTGCGCGGGAGAGGAGAAGGCGCCATTACGGAACCTGATCTGGCTCAGCAGTTCATTTTATCGCGAACCGGGCCGAAGGCCGCGCCGCCAAATTGCGCTCGCCGCCGCAACATGCATCATCGGGTCACAACAAGCTCCTTGAGAGCCGAAGGAGAGAGGGACGCCCATGACCATCCGCCGCCGCACCGTGCTCGAAGGCCTCCTCGCCTCTGGCGCTGCCCTTGCTATGCCGGCCGTCGCGCGGGCGCAGAGCGCGCCGTTCAAGATCGGGCTTCTCACGGTCAAGACCGGGCCGCTCGCCCAGGGCGGCATCCAGATGGAGCAGGGCATCGCGGTCTTCCTCAAGGAGAAGGGCTCGACGCTCGCCGGCCGTAAGGTCGAGCTTCTCGTGGCCGACACCGGCGGCAACCCGGCCGGCGCCAAGACCAAGGCGCAGGAGTTGATCGAGCGCGACAAGGTCAACATCATCCTGGGGCCCCTCGCCGCCTTCGAGCTCCTCGCCATCACGGACTACGTGCGCGCGCAGGAGACGCCGCTCATCAGCCTCGCCGCCGCCGAGGACGTGACGCAGCGCAAGGTCAACCCCTGGGTGATCCGCCCGTCCGCGACCTCCGGCCAGTGCTCGCACGTGATGGCCGACTACGCCCTGAAGGAGATGGGCCTGAAGCGCATGGCGACGATCTCGGAGGACTTCGCCTTCGGCCACGAGCAGTGCGCGGCGTTTCAGCGCGTCTTCGAGGACAACGGCGGGAAGATCGTCAAGAAGCTGTGGCCGCCGCTCGTGACGCCCGACTACACCCCCTACATCGCCCAGATCGGCGACGTCGAGGGCGTGTTCAACGGCTTCGCGGGCTCGAACCCGGTGAAGTTCATGCGCTCCTACGCCGACCTCGGCCTCAAGGCCCGCATTCCGCTGACCGCCGGATGGACCGCCATGGACGATGCGCTCCTGAAGAGCGTCGGCGACGAGGCGGTCGGCGTCATCTCGGCGAGCTACTACACCGCCGACCACGACACGCCCTCGAACAAGCGCTTCGTCGCCGCGATGGCGAAGGACTACGACGTGCTCCCCGGTGCCTACTCGGCCGGCATGTACGTCGCCGGCCAGTGCGTCGAGGCGGCGATCGCGAAGTCAGGCAACGGCGACGACAAGAAGGCGCTCAACGCGGCGCTCCACGCCCTCTCCCTCGATGACACCCCGCGCGGGCCGATCGCCTTCGACGAGGGCGGCAACGTCGTCGGCAACGTCTTCGTGCGCCGCTGCGAGAAGAAGGACGGCAGGCTCGTCAACACCACGATCAAGACCTACCCGAAGGTGAGCCAGTTCTGGACCTACCCGCCGGCCGAGTTCCTGAAGCAACCCGTCTACTCCCGCGACAACCCGCCGGCGAAGAATTTGCAGTAAGGCAGGATCGGGCGCTGCGGATGAGTTTTGAAGCGTCGAAAGTATCCTCTCCCCCGCTCCGCGGGGAAGGATTCCGGACCACGCGGCGATGACCCTCTGGCTCACCCTCGGGGTGAACAGCGTCGCGCTCGGGGGGCTCCTGTTCCTGCTCTCGGCGGGGTTCTCGCTGATCTTCGGGCTGATGCGTATCCCGAACCTCATGCACGGCTCGTTCTTCATGCTCGGCGCCTATCTTGGGGCGACGTTCCTCGGGCGCGGCATGAACTTCTGGCTTGCGGCGCTCTTGAGCGCCGCCGTCATGGTGGTGATCGGCGGCCTGATCGAGCGGGTGCTGCTGCGGCGCTTGGCCGGACAGGAGCTCGCGCAAGTGCTCCTGACGCTCGGTCTCTCCTTCATCGTCGCGGACGTGTGCCTCATGGTGTGGACCGGCGATCCGCTCCAGCCGCCGACCCCGCCGCAATTGCAGGGGGTCGTCAACGCCTTCGGCCTGTTCTTCCCTCTCTACCGCCTCGCGATCGTCGCCGTCGCGGTCGTGGTCGCGGTCGTCCTGTGGCTCATGATCGAGCGCACGCGCCTCGGCGCCATGATCCGCGCCGGCGTCGACGATGCGCCGATCGCCCGGGTCGTCGGCATCAAGGTGTCGCGGCTGTTCACGCTGATCTTCTGCCTCGGCGCGGGGCTTGCCGGCTTCGCGGGCGTGATGGGGGCGCCCTACCTCTCGGTCTATCCCGGGCTCGATGCCGAGATGCTGCCGCTCGCCCTCATCATCGTGATCCTCGGCGGGACGGGCAGCCTCGTCGGGGCGCTGGCCGGCAGCTTCATCATCGGCTTCCTCTACAACTTCGGGCAGGCGATGGCCCCGGACCTCGCCTACGTGATCCTGTTCCTGCCGATGCTCCTCGCCCTCGTCCTTCGCCCGCAGGGGCTGTTCGGCAGGGCGGCGTCGTGACGGCGTCGGCCCTGCGGTCGACGGCGCTCGCCGCCGCGCTCGCGCTGCTTGCGACGCTGCCCTTGTGGGTCGGCAATCCCTATTACGTGAACGTCGCGAGCCAGATTCTCTTCTGGGCCGTCTTCGCTCTCGCCCTCAACGTCCTCGTCGGCTATGGCGGCCTCGTGTCGCTCGGCCACGCCGGGCTCTTCGGCATGGCGGGCTACGCCGCGGGCCTCATGGTCGCGGCCGGACAAGGGCACCTCGCCGCGGTCGCGACGGCGCTCCTCGCGACGCTCGCGACCGCGGCGGTCTTCGCCGTGCTGTCGCTGCGCTCGACCGGCATCGGCTTCCTCATGATCACGCTGGCCCTCGGCCAGATCCTGTGGGGCATCGCCTACCGCTGGGCGAGCCTCACCAACGGCGACAACGGCGTGAACCTGCCGAGCAGGCCCGCGCCCTTCGGTCTCTCTCTCGCCGGCTCCGCCTCGTTCTACTACGCGACGCTCATCGTCTTCGCCCTTTGCCTCCTGTCGATGCGGCTGTTCGTTCGCTCGCCCTTCGGGGCGAGCCTGCGCGGCACCCGCGACCAGCCCCGGCGCATGAGCGCGCTCGGCTACCACGTCTGGCTGATCCGCTTTCTCGCCTTCCTGTTCTCCGGCTTCTGGACGGGGGTCGCCGGCCTTTTGTTCGTCTACTACAACCAGTTCATCAGCCCGCAGGTGGTGGCGCTGCAGACCTCGGCCGAGGCGCTCTTGATGGTGATCTCGGGGGGCACCGCGACGCTGCTCGGCCCCATCGCCGGCGCCGTCATCGTCATCGTGATGAAGAACGTCGTCTCGGCCTACGTCGAGCGCTGGAACCTCGTGCTCGGCGTCATCTTCGTCGTCATCATCACCTTCATGCCCGAAGGGCTCGTGCCGGGCTGCGTGCGCCTGACGCGGACCGGCTGGCGCGCCGTGCGCTCCCGCTCCGCCCCGGCGCCGCAGCCGTCCGGAGGCGCGCCGTGAGCGCCCTTGCGATCGAGAGGCTGACCAAGAGCTTCGGCGGGCTGCACGTGACCCGTGGCGTCAGCCTTTCGGTCGACCCCGGCGAGCGCCGCCTCATCATCGGCCCGAACGGGGCCGGCAAGACGACCCTGTTCAACCTCGTCACCGGCGACCTCAAGCCCAACGGCGGCACGGTCCGCCTCTTCGGGCAGGACATCACCCGCCTTCCGAGCAGACGGCGGGCGCACCTCGGGCTCGCGCGCACCTACCAGATCATCACGCTCTTCCCCGGCGACACGCTCCTGCGCAACGTCGTTCTCGCGCTGCTCGGGCTCTCCCCCCTGCGCTGGAACCCCCTCGTCGACCTCGACCGCCAAGAGAGCATCCGCGAGCGGGCGCTGGCGGCGCTCTCGCAGGTCGGCCTCGCGGAGCTCGCCGACCGCCCGCTGTCGCAGACCTCCTACGGCGAGCGGCGCCGGGTCGAGATCGCCATGGCGCTGGCGCAGGAGCCCAAGGTGCTCCTCCTCGACGAGCCCTTCGCCGGGCTCTCCATCGACGAGCGCCGCGAGGTGCGCCGGCTCCTGTTCTCGATCCCGCGGGACGTGACGATCGTCATGATCGAGCACGACATGGACGTCGCCCTCGACTTCGCCGACCGCATCACCCTCCTGCACTTCGGCGAGACCGTGGTCGAGGGCACGCGCAGCGAGGTCGTGAACGACCCCCGAACGAGGGAGGTCTACCTTGGCGGCTGAGGCCCTGTCGCTCGCCGGCGTCGACGCCTTCTACGGCGACAGCCACGTCCTGCACGGGGTCTCCTTCGGCTTGAGCGAGGGCCGTCTCCTCGGGCTCCTGGGCCGCAACGGCGCCGGCAAGTCGACCTGCCTCAACGTGGCGGTCGGCCTTTTGCCGGCCCGGGCCGGCGCGGTCGCGGTGTTCGGCGAGAGCGTGACCAACTGCGCGCCCGAGAGGATCGCGGCCTGCGGCGTCGCCCTCGTGCCGCAGGGACGACGCGTGTTCCGCAGCCTCTCCGTGCGCGAGAACCTCGCCGTCGCGGCGAGAGGGCCCGTCGGCGGAGGCAGCCGGCGCTGGACCGCCGACACGGTCTTTTCGATGTTCCCGCGCCTCGGCGAGCGGCGCCATCAGGCGGCGGGGCTTCTGTCCGGCGGCGAGCAGCAGATGCTGGCGATCGGGCGGGCGCTGATGGGCAACCCGCGCGTGCTCCTCATGGACGAGCCGTCCGAGGGGCTTGCCCCGCAGGTCGTCGCCGAGGTCGGCCGCACCATCGCGCGGCTCAAGCGCGACGGGCTCTCGATCGTCCTCGTCGAGCAGAACATCAAGCTCGCCCTCGAGCTTGCCGACGAGGTCGTCGTCATCAACACCGGCGCGGTGGCGTTCCGGGGCACGCCGGCGGCGCTCCACGCCGACGAGGCCGCGGTCGTGCAACACCTCGGCGTATTCTGACGGACACACGACGATGATGTACGACGGAGTGGACAACCGATGGACCGGTCGCCGACACGGAAAAATGCACGTAACATCCTGACGAGGAACGCAAAAAAACGGTCGGCATCGAGCCTGCGGACACAGTGGACAACCGATGGACCGGTCGCCGGCCATGAAACGCACGTAACACCCTGACGATAAACACAAAAACGTCTGGCATCGAGTCTGCGTCACAGTGGACGATGGATAAGATGAAGCCGGCGTGACTCACGAGCAAGAAGGCGGACAGCACCATGAACGTCTGGAACCGGTACGACGCGACCTCGGCGCGCGAGCACGGCCGCCCCGGCCGCGAGACGCGGCCGAAGAGCCTCACCCTCGACATCCACTCCCACGTCGGCGTGCCGCGGGCGGCGCAGCTCGTCGCCCCGCACCTCGACCCCGCGACGATCCCCCTCGTGCACTTCCAGTCGCCCGAGACGCAGGCCGTGAACGCCAAGCAGGAGGGCGACCTCAAGACCCGGATCACGAACCTCGACGAGCGCCTCGCTGACCTCGACGCCATGGGACTCGACCGGCAGCTCGTCATGCCGCCGCCGCCGCAGTGCTACTACACCGTCCCCCTCGACATCGCCGTCGAGGCGGCCCGCATCGTCAACGACGGCCTCGCCGAGTACGTCGCGCACCGGCCCGACCGCTTTACGGCGCTCGGCACCGTGCCGATGCCGGACGGCGAGGCGGCCGCGAAGGAGCTCGAGCGCTGCATGGGCTCGCTCGGCTTCAAGGGCGTGCAGGTCCTGACGAACGTCGCAGGCCGAGAGCTGTCCGACCCGGCCTTCGCGCCGTTCTGGGCGAAGGCGGAAGAACTCGGCGCGCTCGTCGTGATCCACCCGAACGGCTTCACACACGCCGAGCGGCTTCGCCGCTTCTACTTCAACAACGTCATCGGCAACCCGCTCGAGACCACGATCGCGCTCCACTACCTCATCTTCGACGGCGTGCTGGAGCGCCACCCGGACCTGAAGATCCTCGCGGTGCACGGCGGCGGCTATCTCGGCGCCTACTGGGGCCGCATCGACCACGCCTGGGGCGCCCGCTCCGACTGCCGCGCCGACCTGCCGAACCCGCCGACGAGCTATCTGCGCAAGGTCTATTTCGACACGGTGGTCTTCACCCCCGGGCAATTGCGCGCCCTCGTCGACACCTTCGGCGCCGACCGCATCCTCATGGGCACCGACTACCCCTTCGACATGATGGACTCCGACCCCATCGGCCACGTCGTCGCGGCGGGGTTCGACGAGGCAACGACCGCGAAGATCGTCGGGGGGAACGCGCAAAGGCTGTTGGGGCTGTGACGCGCCCGCCCTCCCCTCAGCGGCGGAGGGCCGACTCGGGCCGGAGGCCCAAGCGGCGAGAGGGGGAGAGGGCCGGCCCTCTTTACGGCATTCACACATCTACTTCATGGGCCCCTCTGAGATGGCAAAGCGCGCCTCCTCCCGCCCCCGCTCGCGACGCGAGTGGCGGGGAGGGCCGACTCGGGGCGAAGCCCGAGCGGGGTGGGGGGTGCTTCCCCGAGGCTCTTCGCCGACGACGAGACGCGGCGTCGATGGGTGCCCTGGCCCAACCGCCCGCGCGCTTCGTCGCGATCTCACCTGGCCCAGCCACCCCCCACCCCTACCCCTCCCCGCCACTCGCTTCGCGAGCGGGGGGAGGGAGGCGCCCTCCTCGCTGGACATGTGTGAATCCGGTTCCGGGAAAGGAGCGATGGAAAGGTTCTCTCTCATCGCCAACCCTCCGGCTCTTTCCCGGCCGCATGAAGCGAAGCGGAATGCGACCCGGGATCCAGCGCAAGAACTTGCCGCGAAGCGGCGCCGAACCTGTTCGCAGAGCTCTCGCTAAAGGGGGGAGGTGGGCGGCTGCGCGTTTAGAAAATCCAGCACCGCCGTCTCGCTCATCACCGCCTGCGGGCCGTGGTGGCGCTCGGCGAGGGCCTGCTCCTCGGCCGTAGCGAAGCGCGTGCGCATGTAGGCGCCGAGGTGCCGGGCGCGCTCGATGATGCGGCGGCCGATGCCGATGCGCTCGGCCTCGAAGGCCGCGAGCGCCGCCGCGACGTCGCCGTGCGCATCGAGGGCGGCGGCGAGCGCGATGGCGTCGTCCGCGGCCTTCGCGACGCCGGCGCCGACGTGCGGGCGCGCGACGAACGCGGCGTCGCCGATCAGCGCCACGCGGCCGAGCGCCATGCGCGGCGTCTCGAGGTCGTAGATCGGCTGCAGGAAGGGCTGCTCCGCAAGGCGCACGAGGGCGCGGAACTGCGGCGCCAGCACCGCCTCGGCGTGCGCCCGCATCTCGGCCACCACGCTCCGCGCGATGAGGGGAGGGGGGATCGAGAGGGCGTGGGTATGCCCGCTCTCGTCCGTGAGGAGGCGCGGCAGCTCGGCCGCTTCGTCGGCCGGTCGGTACCAGACGAGGTTGTACCAGCGGTGCCCCGGGCGCAGGTCGTTGCCGGGGCCGGCGACCGGGTAGCCCAGCATCTGCTCGCCGAGAGGCAGGCAGAAGGCGAAATAGTCGAAGAGGTCGCGGTGCACGTCCGCCGGGAAGGCGCTCTCGGGGACGAGCCCGCGCCAGGCGACGTAGCCGGCGTAGAGCGGCTGCACCTCGGGCAGGAGCTGCGCCCGCACGCTCGAGCGGAACCCGTCCGCCGCCACGAGAACATCGCCCGCCTCCGCCGTGCCGTCCGCGAAGTGCGCCGCGACCTCGCCTCCGCGCTCCTCGACCCGCACCAGCTCCTTGCCGAGCCGGTAATGCTCGTCCGGGAAGCCGCCTCGCAGCATCTCGAAAAGCTTGTTCCAGGAGGTGGCGATCTGCGGGCAGGGATGCTCCCCGACGACGCGCCCGTCGCGGTCGAGGGTGCGCCTGAGCGCGATCGGCACGCCGAGGTCGGCGCCGACGCCGATGCCGGCTTTGCCGAGCGCCGCGCGCAGCTCCGGATGCGTGATGATGCCGGCGCCGCGCCCGGCCATCGGCACCGGCGAGCGCTCGAAGATGGTCGCGTCCCAGCCGCGACGGCCGAGCAGGAGGCCCGCGAACAGGCCGCTCATCGAGCCCCCGATCACGAGGGCCCGCCTTCCCTTGCTCCCCGCCACGCCCGGCTCCGGCCTCGACCGGACGATCAATCGCCGATCGCAGCCGCGGGTCAAGCGCGCATCCCTCCTCCTTGCCGGAAGGCCGAGCCGGGCCGGCGCGTGGCCCTGTCGCCGGCGATGACGGCAGGAAAGAACCCGGCGCGAGGCCGGGCCCTTTGGAGGCAGGCGGCCGTGTAGAGGCAGACGATTGGCCGCGCGTCGGACGGACGACGCGCAGTCCCGGTCCGGTTCCGCACCGAGCCTCGATCTCGCCGAGCTTGGCCGCAGGCAGCGCTTTACCGGGCGTCAGAGCCTGCTACGACTCGGCTCACCATAACGGCGGGCAAACCCGCGTGCTTTGGGGCGGATCAGGTGCCGATGACGACGGCTAAGCTTCCTGTCCTGCAGGAAGCGCCTCCGGCCGTGCATGTGCTGCGGAAGCCGGAGGTCGTCCATATCGCCGAGAAGGGAAGGCAGTACCTCTGCGGCCGTTGCGGGACGCTGCTGCTCGTCGCCTTGCCTTCGCAGCTCACCAACATCGCGATCCAGTGCCGGGATTGCGGGGCCTTGAACGACGCCCGGATCTAAAAACCGGGCCGCTTCGGTGGGCGGCAGCCTCCCGCACGCTCGCCATGTGGCCCGCCGCCCCGGCGCAGGTTGCAGAGGGAGGACCGGAAGAGTAAATGTCCCCGGGCGTTGATTGAGCCGGGAGCCAGCCGAGACATGCCGTACCTCGCGATTTGCGTCGCCCTTCTCTTCAGGCTGGCGCCCCATCCGTGGAACGTCACGCCGCTCGGCGCCATGTTCCTGTTCAGCGGCGCCATGGTGAAGAACAAGCCCGCTTCGCTTCTCGTTCCCCTGGCTGCGCTGGTGGTCAGCGACGCCGCCGTCGACATGCTCCTCTACGGCGGCCGGTACAGCTGGTTCTCGCCCTTCACCTGGGGCGCCTTTCTGGCCGTGGCCATGATCGGCTGGCTGCTTCGGCCCAACGCGGGGGCCTTGAGAGTGGCCGGCGCATCCCTCGCCGGGTCCGCGACGTTCTTCCTGATCAGCAACTTCGGCGTATGGGCGCAAGGACACTACACGCCTGACCTGCAGGGGCTGGTCGAGTGCTATGTCGCGGCGATCCCGTTCCTGCGCAACACCCTGTTGGGCGACCTCGGCTACGCGGCGCTGCTGTTCGGCGGATCGCATCTGTACACGAGGTACATGCCGCGGCCGGTCCAGGTCGCGGCCTGATCTGTCTCGTCGACACGGACGCCGCTCATTCAGGGCACGACGGAAAACGTTCGCGAGACCGGCTGGTGGAGCTGAGGGGATTCGAACCCCTGACCTCTGCAGTGCGATTGCAGCGCTCTCCCATCTGAGCTACAGCCCCGACCTAGTCGGCCAAGCGGGGGCCTTTTAGGGCTCCGGCGAGTCCCCTGTCAATGAGTGCGCGTCTGCCGCGCATACGGTGCTGCGCGGGTTGTTCGGCAACACGGGGACGGCTAAACGAGGCCGTTCCGAATCGCGCGCCGAGGCCTCAATGTTCGCCATCCTGACGGTCCTCGGCTTTGCGCTCCAGCTCTACGTCTGCGTGCTGATCGCAGCCGCCATCCTGAGCTGGCTCATCGCATTCGACGTGGTCAATATGCGCAACGATGTCGTGCGCGCCGTATCGCAGTTCCTCTATGGTGTGACGGAGCCCGTCTTACGGCCGATCCGAAGGCTGCTGCCCAACCTCGGCGGGGTCGACATCTCTCCCATCATCTTGATCCTGCTCATCTTCGTGGTTCAGCTTTGGGTCGATCAGCTGAAGAAAGTTGTGCCCTTCTGACGATGGCTGGCGGGGCTCCGGAACTCCCTTGGGAGCCGCGCAGCGACGGGCTTATCCTGCACCTTCGGCTCACGCCCCGCGCCGACCGCGACGCCATCGAAGGGGTTGGGCGTCTGAGCGACGGGCGCGCCGTGCTCCTCGCCCGGGTCCGGGCGGTCCCGGAGAACGGGAAGGCGAACGAGGCCGCCCGCAGGCTCCTCGCCGAGGCGGCCGGGGTGCCGGCTTCCGCGGTCGCGCTCGTGGCCGGCGCCGGGGCGCGCCAGAAGACGTTTCGGATCGCCGGCGAGCCGGCCGCGGTCGCGGCGGCCCTGGAGCGTGCGGCGGGGGCGTCGAAGGGACGCTTCCGGTGACGGCGCGGATCATCGACGGCAAGGCCATCGCGGAAGCCTTGCGCGCCCGCGTCCGCGACGCGGTCGCAGGGCTCGCCGCCGCGCACGTCACGCCGGGCCTTGCCGTGGTGCTCGTCGGCGAGAACCCGGCGAGCCAGATCTACGTGCGAGCCAAGACCCGGCAGACGCTGGAGGCCGGCATGCGGTCGTTCGACCACACGCTCCCGGCCCAGACCTCGGAGGACGAGCTCCTCGGCCTCGTCCACCGGCTCAACGCCGACCGGGAGGTGGACGGCATCCTGGTGCAGCTGCCGCTGCCCGCCCACGTCGACGCCCAGCGGGTGATCGACGCGATCGATCCCCACAAGGACGTCGACGGCTTCCACCCGATCAACGCCGGACACCTGATGACCGGCGCGCGCGGGCTCGTGCCCTGCACGCCGGCGGGCGCCCTGATGCTGATCCGCTCCGTCCGCGACGACCTCGCCGGCCTCGAGGCGGTCGTGGTCGGGCGCTCGAACATCGTCGGCAAGCCGATGGCGCAGCTCCTTCTGGCCGAGAGCTGCACCGTGACGGTCGCGCATTCGCGCACGCGCGACCTCCCCGCCGCGTGCCGGCGCGCCGACATCCTCGTCGCGGCGGTCGGGGTTCCCGAGATGATCCGCGGGGATTGGGTGAAGCCCGGCGCCATCGTGATCGACGTCGGCATCAACCGGGTGCCTGGGGGTGAGGGCAAGACGAAGCTCGTCGGCGACGTCGCCTTCGAGGAGGTGCGGCAGGTCGTGGGCGCCGTCACGCCGGTGCCGGGCGGCGTCGGCCCCATGACCATCGCCTGCCTCCTGCGCAACACCCTGATCGCCGCGTGCCGCAGAAGAGGGATCGCGGAGCCGGAAGCCGTGAGGGGAGAAGGATGAAGACCAACCCCGGCCGCTTCTTCGAGGACTTCTCCCTCGGCCAGACGATCCGCCACGCGACGCCGCGCACGGTCACGGCCGCGGACGCGGGCCTCTACACGGCGCTCACCGGCTCCCGCTTCGCGGTGCAGTCCTCGGACGAGTTCGCCCGCGCGGCCGGATATCCGAGGAGCCCCCTCGACGACTGGCTCGTGTTCCACGTGGTGTTCGGCAAGACCGTGCCGGACATCTCCTTGAACGCCGTCGCCAACCTCGGCTACGCCGACGGGCGCTTCCTCAAGCCCATCTATCCGGGCGAGACCCTCTCGGCCGTCTCCGAGGTGATCGGGCTCAAGGAGAGCTCGAACCGCCAGGCCGGCGTCGTCTACGTCCGCTCGACCGGCTATGATGCGTCGGGCGCGGCGGTGCTGACCTATTGCCGCTGGGTGCTGGTGCGCAAGCGCGATCCGGCCGCGCCGGCTGCCGGCGATCATGTGCCCGATCTCCCGAAGGCGGTCGATCCGGCGGCCCTCGGCAGTGCGTGCCCGCCGATTGCCGCCGCCTACGACCGGGAGCTCGCCGGCAGCCCGCACCGCTTCGGCGACTACGCGGCGGGCGAAAGGATCGACCACCTCGACGGCATGACCGTCGAAGAGGCCGAGCACCAGCTCGCGACGCGGCTCTACCAGAACACCGCCAAGGTCCACTTCGACCAGCATGCCGCGAAGGAGGGCCGTTTCGGGCGGCGCCTCGTCTACGGCGGGCACGTCATCTCGTTGGCTCGCGCCCTGTCCTTCAACGGTCTCGCCAACGCCTTCCATGTCGCCGCGGTCAACGGCGGCCGGCACGTCGCGCCGCTGTTTGCCGGCGACACCGTCTACGCCTGGAGCGAGGTGCTGGCGACGGCGGACCTCCCCGGCCGCTCCGACGTCGGCGCGCTGCGCATCCGCACCGTCGCCGCAAAGAACCAGAGCTGCGCGGCCTTCCCGGACAGGTCCGGCGATGCTTACGACCCCGCCGTGATCCTCGACCTCGACTACTGGGCCGTGATGCCGCGCTGAGGCGGGCCGCCGATGTGAACCCGCAAGCCGAGCTTTCCAGGGCCGCGCCCGCGCAGTAGACCGGCGGCGGTCACGAAGGTTCCCCCGGCACGTGCGCAGCGCAGCCTCAAGACGCGGTCCGAAGGCCTTCCGGACGGCGGACTTCCTCAGCATCTCGAAGCAGCGCTTCCACCGCATCGCCTACACGGAGTGGGGCGATCCCGGGAGCGAGCGCGTCGTCGTCTGCGTGCACGGCCTGAGCCGCCAGGGGCGCGACTTCGACTTCCTGGCGCGGGCGCTCGCCGCCGACGGCTACCGCGTCGTCTGCCCGGACCTCGTCGGGCGCGGCAAGAGCGGCCGCCTGTCCGACCCCGACGACTACGCCCTGCCGCAGTACGCGGTCGACATGACGATGCTGATCGCGCGGCTCGGCGCGGCCGAGGTCGACTGGATCGGCACCTCGCTCGGCGGCCTTGCCGGCATGGTGCTGGCCGGCATGCCGCAGTCGCCGATCCGGCGCCTCGTCATCAACGACATCGGCCCCTACCTGCCCTGGTCGGCGCTGCGCCGGATCGGCGACAACGTCCGCAACGCGCCCCGCGAGTTCCCGGACCTCGCCGCGGCGGAAGCCTACTTCCGCGAGGTCCACGCGCCGTTCGGCGCCCTCACCGACAAGCAGTGGCGGCACATCGCCGAGCACAGCGTCGAGCGGCGGCCGGACGGGCGCTTCGACATGCTGTTCGATCCCGGCATCGGCGAGGCCTTCAGGCCCGGGCGGGTCTACAACGTCAGCATGTGGGGCTACTGGGACGCGATCGAATGCCCGGTGCTGGTCCTGCGCGGCGCCTCGTCCGACCTGCTCCTCGCCGACACCGCCGCCGAGATGGCCGAGCGCGGGCCGCGGGCCGAGGTGGTCGAGATCGAGGGCTGCGGCCACGCCCCCGCCCTGATGGACGAGGCGCAGATCCGCCTCGTCACCGGCTGGCTTCGGCGCACCGCTCGGCGCGCCGGTTGACCGGGCCGCCGGGATTCCGGCTTGCCTTGAGGGCGGCCGCGCGGCCATGCTGTCCGGCATCTCGCGATGCCCGGCCTCGGGCGCCGCCCCAAGGAGCGCGCATGATCCACGTCCTCGCCTTCATCACCGCGAAGCCCGGCCTGCGCGAGCAGGTCCTCGAGGCGTTCCGGGCCAACATGCCGGCGGTCCATGCCGAGGACGGCTGCATCGAGTACGGGCCTACGGTCGACGCGGACGGCCTCGGGGACTTCCAGACCAGGATCGGACCCGACGCCTTCGTGGTGGTCGAGAAGTGGGCGAGCGTCGAGGCGCTCAAGGCGCACGCGGCGGCGCCGCACATGAAGGCCTATGCGGCGCGCACGAAGGACATGATCGCGAGCCGCGTCATCCACGTCCTCGCTCCGGAGTAGCCGCGCCGCGCGGCGGCAGGCGGCCTAGCCGAGGCCGAGGCGCCGCGCCCGGTCGTTCGGATGGGCGGCGTCGAGCCGCGCCCGGAAGCGCCGCTCCGCGTCCTTGAGCAGCCGCCATCGCCGGGCGTCGGCCATCCCCGAGCCGCGGCCTGCCCCGTCGGCGAGCAGCGCGGCCGCGTCGTAGAGGTCGTCGGCCGCGAGCTCGAGGCCCGGGTCGCGCTCGACCAGGGTCAGGAGGTCGAGGACGAAGGCGCCGACCTCCCGCAGCGCCGCGTCCGCGCCGTCGCCTTGCGCGATCCGGGCGACGGCCCGCTCCACGAAGCCGAGCCTCTCCCGCTTCGTCGCCTCGAAGAGGCTGCGGGCGGCCCGGGCCTCGCCGGGACCGCAGGCGACCTCGCTTGCGAAACGGCCTGCGTCGTCGAATTCCTCGGCTCTCGTCGCGGCAGCCATGGCGATGGCCTTTCTTGCCCCACGGACGAGCAAAGCGTGATATGGTTAACGAGGCGTTACGGAACCCGAGGCAGGGCCGCTCGGCGATCCTTTTGACCCGGGACGGTTTGGCGCGGTGTTGTTTGCAGCCTGACGCCAGGAGGAACGACGATGAACGAACCTGTCCGGACCACGCTTCGCGCGCTCGCGATCACAGGCGCCCTGACCCTCAGCTCCGCGGCGCTTGCCCAGTTCGGCGGCGGCGGGGGCGGCAGCAGCAGCGACGGCGACTGGGCGATCCGCACCGAGCTCCAGAACCCGCGCTTCACCGAGCCCGGCAGCCCCTACGGCTACGACCGCACCTATTCGCGCGGGCCGGTCTGGCAGTACCCGCCGGCCTATCAGGCGGCGCCGCCGCCGGCCCGGACCCGCCGGAACGGGCAGCCTTACCGCTAGGCTCCGACGACGAAAAACGCCGCCGCCCGGCAAGGGACGGCGGCGCTGAAGCGGGAGGCCCGGCTTCGCCGATGCTTCCCTCGCCCCGCCCCCGACCAGTCACGAGAGGTGGGCGGAGTATTGGGACAACCCGCTCCGGCGGCCTGCGTTTCAGCTTGGCGCGAATTTAATTCGGCGCGAACGGAATCCGCTGCCCTCGCGCGATTCAGCAGGCGTTCCGGTACGCCTTGCGCGACACGATCGTGCGGCCGATGATCTGCAGGTCGAGGGCGAGCGACCAGTTGTCGATGTAGTAGAGGTCGTACTCGACGCGGGCGCGCATCTTCTCCTCGGTGTCGGTCGGGCCGCGCAGGCCGTTGACCTGGGCCCACCCGGTGATGCCGGGCTTGACGTTGTGGCGCCGCGCGTAGAGCCCGATGCGGCGCTCGAAGGCCTGGTTGTGCGGCACCGCGTGCGGACGCGGCCCGACGAGGGACATGTCGCCGACGAGCACGTTCACGAGCTGCGGCAGCTCGTCGATGTTCCAGCGCCGCAGGATGCGCCCGATTCGCGTGACGCGCTCGTCGCCCTCGGTCGCCTGGCGCACGAGGCCGTCCTCGTGCACGTGCATGGTGCGGAACTTGTAGATCCGGAACGGCTTCTGGTTGAAGCCGTAGCGCAGCTGCCGGAAGACGATCGGCCCCGGGCTGTCGAGCCTGATCAGGAGCGCGACCGCGGCGAAGAACGGCAGCAGCAGGACGAGCCCGAGGGCCGCCCCGACGAGATCGAGAGCGCGCTTCGCGACGACCTCGAGGAAATTGAGGGGCGGGCGCGCGAGGCACAGCGTCGCCATGTCCGAGACCTTGATGATCTGCACCTGGGCGAAGCGGTCGAGGATGCGCTCGGGGCCGAGGTGGATCGACACCGGCAGGGTCATGAGCCGGTCGATGACGCGCTCGATCGTCTCGGTGTTGGACCACGGCAGGATCACGAACACGTCGTCCGGGTGGAGCGTGCGCCCGATGAGCGCGGCGCGGTCGAGGTCGCGGTCGAGGTTCCCGGCCGGGTGCAGCACCGCCTGGCCGACGATCTCGAAGCCGAGATTCCAGGGCTGGTAGCGAAGCGCGAAGGCCCGGATCGCCTCGCGCTCGCCGACGAGCAGCACGCGGCGGGCCGCCACCCGGCCGGTCTTGCTCGCCTCGGCGACTAGACGGATCGCGAGCCAGCGCCACAGCATCACGGCGGCGAGGCCCGCGACGTAGAGCAGGATCACGTTGCCGCGGGACAGGACCGCGCCGGCCTTCGCCATGACGCTGATCGCGAGCGTGTACAGGAACGCGATGTTCCAGCTCGCGAGCGGACGGCGGATGCGGTTCGTCGGCGCGATGTAGAACGAGAGCGCGTAGTCGCCGATGAAGGCGTTCGCCGAGATGAAGATCAGCGCCACGACGCCGCCCAGCGCGACGAAGTTCACGATCTCGCCGCGATCGCCGTAGACGGCGAGGTGGTAGGCGACGCCGCACGCGACCGACGCCGCGACGATGATGAGGAGCTCGGCCGCCGCGGCGCCGGCCGCGAACGCGCGCCAGCTCAAGGCTGCCGTACGCAGGCGCGTGAGGCGGCGTCCGCCGCCGAGCTGGCTCATTTCGGTCATGCGCTTCGCAAGGCTGCGATGTCCGTGCCAGCGCGACCGTCCCAAACCGGGACGGCCGTCCGGGCATGGGCCTTGCTCGACCCGGGGCGTCGTTTGGCCAACCGAAAGCGGGCGCTTGCGTATCCTGGTCGTCCATAACCGCTACCGGATCCGGGGCGGCGAGGATGTCGCCGTCGAGGGCGAGATCGCCGCCCTGCGCCGCGCCGGCATCGACGTCGTCGAGCGCATCGTCGCGAACGACGCCATCGAGGGCTTCCCGGCGAAGCTCGGGGCCGCGCTCGGGACGGCCCGCTCGGCCGCCGGCGTGCGGCTCGTCCTCGACGCCATCCGGGATGCGCGCCCGGACGTCCTGCACGTGCACAACTTCTTCCCGCTGATCTCGCCGGCCGTGCATGCGGCGGCGCATGCGCAAGGCGTCGCGACCGTCCAGACGCTGCACAACTTCCGCACCATCTGCGCCGGCGGGCTGCTGATGCGGGACGGGCGCCCGTGCGAGACCTGCATCGGGAGCTCGCCCTATTGGGGCGCCTGGCACGGCTGCTACCGCGGCTCGACCATGGGCTCGCTCGCGGTCGCCCGCATGATCGACGTCCACCGGCGCGCCGGCACTTGGCAGCGCCACGTCGACCGCTTCGTCGTGATGTCCGCCTTCGCGCAGGGCCGCTTCGCGCGGGCGGGCTTCCCGCCCGAGAAGATGGTCGTGAAGCCGAACGGCGTCGACGACCCCGGCCCGCCGCCCGAGGGCGCGCGCGCCGGGATCGTCTACGCGGGACGCCTCAGCGAGGAGAAGGGCGTGCGCGTCCTGATCGAGGCGGCGCGCCGCTCGAAGGCCTGGATCGAGGTGATCGGCGAGGGCCCGCTTGCCGCGGAGCTTGCCGCCTCGGCGCCCCGGAACGTGCTCTTCGGCGGGCCTCTTCCGCGGCCCGAGGTCCGGGAGCGGATCGCCTCGGCCGAGGCGCTCGTCGTGCCGTCGATCTGCTACGAGGGCTCGCCGATGGTGATCGCGGAGGCCTTCGCGGCCGGAACCCCGGTCGTCGCCTCGCGCATCGGGGCGCTCGACGACCTCGTCGAGGATGGCCGCACGGGGCTCAAGGCCACGCCTGGAGATCCGGACGCGCTTGCCCGTCAGCTCGACCGCATCGTCGCGGACAAGGCCGGGGCGCGCCTGATGGGCCGGCGGGCGCGGGCCCGCTACGAGGCCGAATGGAGCCCGTCGCCGAACCTCGCGACCCTGATGCGGATCTACGAGGGCGCCCTCGCGGCGTTCCGGGCGCCGAGCCCTGAAGAGACCGAGGCGCCGCGGCTCGCGGCGGCGCCGGCCGGAGACGACCATGGGACATGATCCGCTGACCCCGCGCTTCGACGTCTGCGGCGTCCCGATCTCGGCGATCGACATGGACGGGCTCGTCCGCGCAGTCGGGCGCCGGCTCGGCGTCCGCCGTGACGGCGGGCCCGCCGCCCGGATGCCCGGCACCTTCGTCTGCTTCCGCGACGCCCACGGGGTCGTCCGGGCGCAGGATGACCCGGCCCTGCGCGAAGCGCACCGCGCCGCCTACCTCGTCGCGCCGGACGGTAAGCCGCTCGCCCTGATCGGGCGCCTGCGCGGCCGGCGCAGGGTCGGCCAGGTGCCCGGGATCGAGGCGGTCGAGGTGCTGTGCCGCGCGGGCGTGCCTTCGGGCTGGAGACACTTCTTCCTCGGCGGCGCGCCCGGCGTCGCGCAGGAGCTGGCGGCCGCGATGGCCCGCAAGGCCCCGGGCCTGCGCGTCGTCGGCGCCGAGTCCCCGCCCTTCCGCACGCAGACCCCCGAGGAGATCGAATCCCTGCGGCGCCGGATCGCCGCCTCGGGCGCCGACATCCTCTGGGTCGGCCTCGGCTCGCCGAAGCAGGAGCTGTGGATGGCGGCGAACGCTCCCCACCTTCCGGGCGTCATCGCCTTAGGCGTAGGCGCCGCCTTCGACGTGCATACGGGCCGCGTCGCCCGGGCGCCCCGGATCGTGCGCGCCTTGGGCCTCGAATGGGCCTGGCGCGTCGCCCGCGAGCCGGCCCGGCTGTGGCGGCGCTACGCCGAGGTGGTGCCGCGCTTCCTCTGGCTCGTCGCCCGGCAGGAGCTGCGGCTCGCCCGGCGGGCGAAGCTTTCCGAACGCTGAGCCCGGCCTGGAACCCGCCTCGATGATCCGCCGTCCCGCCAAGCCCACGGTCTCCGCGCTTCTCGCCGGCGAGGACCCGGGGACGCTCCCGGAGGATGTCTCGAAGCGGCACGCTCCGCGCAGGCCTCCCGTGCCGGCAACCCATGCCTTCGAACCCCGCGTTGCGGTATCGCCACGGTCTCCCGCCGCTCCCGACGAAGCGCGCCGCCGTGCCGGCAGCGCCGTCGAGGTCGTGATCGTCGACGCCGCGGCCTTCGCGGCGCTCGCCGGCCCTTGGCGCGACCTCGTCGCCGACGCCGCGGAGCCCAACGTCTTCATGGAGCCGGCCGTGCTCCTCGCGGCCCAAGCGGCCGATCCCGGCACCCCGATCAGGGTCCTCCTGGCGTGGCGGCCGGAGCCGTCCGGGCCGGAACCCGCAGGCCGGCAGCTCGCCGGCGCCTGGGCGTTCGCCGTGGTCCCGGGCGCCCTTTCCCGGCTGCGGGCGCCGGCCGCACCGCTCGCGTCGCTGGCAAGCCCGGTGATCCGGGCCGATTGCGTCGAGGAGGTCCTGGAGAGCTTCCTTCGCGTCCTTGCCGACGGCCCCCTGCCCAAGATCCTCGAGCTCAAGACCATGCCGGACGAAGGGCCGATCCGGGACGCCCTCGACCGCGTCGTCGCGCGGCGCCGGTGCGACCGCGTGGTCGAGGAGCGCCGCAGGCGCGCGGTGCTCCGCTCCTCCCTCGACGGGCAGGCCTACCTCGAGCTCTCGGTCTCCGGCAGCCGCCGGCGCAAGCTGCGGCAGCTCCGGTCCCGGCTCGCGCGCCAGGGCGAGGTCGCCTACCGCCGCGACACGGACCCGCGGGCGGTCGCCGCCGCAGTCGAGGAATTCCTCAGGCTCGAGGCGCTGGGCTGGAAGGGACGCCGGGGCACCGCGATCGACTGCGACGAGCGCCTGGCGGGCTTCACCCGCGCCGTCGTGGCGGGCCTCGCCGCCGACGGCCTCGCCTCGGTCACGGCGCTGACTCTCGACGGGCGGCCGGTCAGCATGGGGATGGTCCTGCGGTCCGGCCGTACCGCCTGCACCTGGAAGATCGCCTACGACGAGGCCGCCGCATCGTTCTCGCCGGGCTATCTCCTGGCGCTCGAGGACACGGCGGCATTCCTCGCCGACGAGGCGCTCGACGAGGTCGACTCCTGCGCCAGCGCCGAGTTCGGCATCATGGCCGAGGTCTGGCGCGAGCGGAAGGCCGTCGCCGACGTCTACCTCGACGTCCGCGCCGGCCCCTCGCCGCGATTCCGGGCCATGATGCTGCTGCTTGCCGTGAAGGAGTTCCTGCCGAGGCTCAGGCGCCGGCTGCGGGCGCGCGAGCAGCTGCGGCGCCTCTATTACAAGATCAGGCGCCGCCGCCCTTGAGGCATCGCTCCCCGTCCCGTTCCGGGACACAACCCCTGGCCCCGAACCTGCACCGCTCGCCTCATTCTGGACCGCGTAGCCGGGAATCCGCCCTGCGGCATGATCCCGGCCAAGGTGGATTTCGATGGCACGCGCGCACGCTCACGCCCACTCCCTGGCCCATCCGGCAAGCGGGGAGTCCCCGCATCCGGCCGGCGAGGCGGTCACGATCGACCTGGCGCGGCTCTTCGCGACGCTGAGGCGGCGCCTCTGGCTCGTCGCGCTCGTCGCCGCGCTCTTCGTCGGCGCCGCGGCGGCCTTCCTCGCGCTCTCGCCGCCGCGCTACATCGCGACGGCGCAGATCATCGTCGACCCGCGCGGCCTCCAGGTGCTCGACAAGGAGGTGAGCCCGAGGGCGCAGAACCCCGACGTGCAGATTCCCCTCGTCGAGAGCGAGATGCGGGTCCTCAAGTCGACCAAGGTGCTCGACCTCCTCATCGAGCGCGAGGGTCTCGACAAGGACGCGGAGTTCACGAAGGGCCGGTGGTCGCCGATCGGCGCCCTGAAGGGGCTGGTCTCGGGCCTCCTCGGCCGGCAGAAGCCCGACGCCGATCCGCGCCTTGCGGCGCTTTACGCCCTCGACGAGAAGGTCGCGGTGCGCCGGGCCGAGCGCAGCTTCGTCATCGACATCACCGTCGCGACCGAGAGCGCGGACAAGTCGGCGCGTCTCGCGAACGCCCTGGTACAGGCCTACATGGAGGAGAACGCGGCGGCGCAGGCCGAGGCCGCCCGCCGCTCGGGCGAGGCGCTCGCGAGCCGCCTCGAGGAGCTGAGCGCCCGCGTGCGCGACGCCTCGAACCGGGCCGAGGAGTTCAAGGCGAGGCACGACATGGTGGGCGCCGGCGGGCGCCTCGTGTCCGACCAGCAGCTCACCGAGCTCAACAACCAGCTCGGCGTCGCCCGCACCCGCACGGCCGAAGCGCGTGCAAAGGTCGAGCAGATCGAGCGCCTGCGCGGCACCGACCCCGGCGCCTTCACCGAGGCCGTGCAGTCGCAGACCGTCATGACGCTCAGGGCCCAGTACGCCGACATCAAGCGCCGCCACGCGGATCTTGCGACGAAGCTTGGCGAGCGCCATCCCGACCTCGCCGCCGTCGAGCGCGAGCTCAAGGACGCGCAGGCCTCGATCGCGGCCGAGGTGGGGCGCCTCGCCCGCGCGGCGCGGGCCGACTACGAGCGCGCCAAGGCGAGCGAGGAGGCCTTGCAGAAGAGCCTCGACGCCCAGAGCCTCAAGGCCGTCGCGACCTCGCAGGACCTCGTGCGCCTGCGCGAACTCGAGCGCGAGGTCGAGGCGAGCCGCGCCGTCTATGAGGCCACCCTCGTGCGCTCCCGCGAGCTCAAGGAGCAGACCCTCGTCGACACCACGAACGTGCGCCACATCACCGTCGCGACGCCGCCCTTGCGGCCCGCGAACCCGCCGGCCGCCCTCGTGCTGCCGATCGCGCTCGTCGCCGGCCTCCTCGCCGGAGCCGGCGCGGCCCTTGCGGGCGGCATGGCGGACCCGAAGGTGCGCTCCCGCGACGACCTCGAGCGCGCGACCGGCTTAGCCGTGCTCGCCCGGGTGCCGCGCGCGCCGGCCGAATCGCCGCTTGCGAGCTTCGCGCCCGGCACGCCCGAGGCGAGGGCGTTCCGCCGTCTCCTCGACGAGATCGGGGCCTTAGGCGCGGTCGCGCCGCGCTCCATCGCCGTCGCCTCCGTCGAGCCGGACGGCGGCTCGGCGAACGTCGCCTTCAACCTCGCCCGCGCGGCGGCGGCGCTCGGCGACCGCGTCCTCCTGATCGACGCCGGCGTCGAGGAGCGGCGCCTGACCGCGATCCTCGACTGCGACGGCCAGCCCGGCCTCGGCGTCTGCGCGGCGCAAGGTTCGGATCTTCGCACCTTCGTGGTCTCGCTCCAGGGCGCGGGCGTCGACTTCCTGCCGGCCGACCCCAAGGCCGCGGCGGAGGTGCGCCGCTTCGGCTCCTCCGGTCTGCCGAAGCTCGTGCGCGAGGCCGCCCAGCGCTACGCCCTCGTGATCCTCGACCTCGGCTGCGCCTCCCGCGAGCCCGTCGCCCGCACGGCCGCGACCGCCGAGGCGGCGGTCATCCTCGTCGAGCTCAACCGCAGCGCCTTCGAGCGGATCAGGGCCGCGATCGCGGCCCTGCGCGCCGGCCACGGCCGCATCGCCGGGCTTGCGCTTTCCGGCCGGCTGCCGCGCGCCGCGTGACGGCTTCGATGCGCGCGGAAGCGTCGATCCCGGCGCCGGCCTGGTCCCCGTCGACCCTCGCGGTCCCGGCGGGGCTCTTGCGCGCGCTCCTCGGGGGCGCCTCGGTCGTGATGGCGTCGAGCGCCTTCTACGGATTCTTCACTGGCGCCCCGCCCGAGGGCGAGCCCGGCGCCGTCGTCGAGGTCTCGGCCCGCGGCAACCTCGGCTACGTCGCCCTATGGCTGCTGCTCTATGCCGCCTCCAGCCTCCTCGTCCTGTGGGAGACGTGGCGGCGCGGCCTCGACCTGCGCCTTGCGATGCTGATCCCCTTCGCCCTCTACGTCGTGGCCTCCGCGACCTGGGCCGGCAATCCGTGGAGCAGCGTCGTCTTCGCAGGGATGTTCGCCCTCAACATCGTCGTGGCGGCGGCGCTCGCGGGACAGATCCACCCGGCGGCGCTCCTCGCCCTCATGGCCCGCACCATCACGGTGCTGATGGTGGCGTCGCTCATCCTCCTCGTGGTCGACCCCAAGTCCGCGGTCTCGACGCCCGACCGCCCGGGCCTCCTCATGCCGGGCGAGCTCTACGGCGTGTTCAGCCACAAGGTGGCGCTCGGAACCTACGCGGCCATCGCCATCCTCATCTTCCTGTCCTCGCCCGAGAGCTTCAGGAACGCCCTCGTGCGCTGGGGCTCCGTCGCGATCTGCGCCGTCAGCCTCGCCCTCTCGAACTCGGCCTCAGCCTTCGTCGCCCTCGTCGTGTCCGGGACTCTTTTGGTTGCCGCGCGGCTCCTGCCGGCCGCCCGGGCCGGGCTCTTCCGGACCACCCTCGTCGTCGTGATCCTGGTCTCGGTCTCGCTCCCCTTCATCGACGCCGGCGCCTTCGCCCAGCTCTTCGGCCGCCCGCCGACGCTCACCGGGCGGACCTCGTTCTGGACTATGGCGCCCGATTTCATCCTGGAGCGCCCGTGGTTCGGCTTCGGCTACGGCGGCTTCTTCGACCAGAACCCCTACTCGCGGGTCTGGGACCTGTGGGCGGCGGCCGAGTGGTTCTTCACCCCGAACTTCCACAACAGCGCCCTCGACGTGACGATCGGGCTC
>DASVPW010000209.1:0-3817 GCA_036389455.1 Beijerinckiaceae bacterium | reverse complement strand
GGCGGCGGCCTCGGCGCTGGCCTTCTCCTCGCGGCGCTTGAGCTCGGCCTCGTAGAGGCGGGCGCGCAGCATGTTCCAGGCGGTGGCGCGGTTCTTGTGCTGCGAGCGCTCCTGCTGGCAGGCGACCACGATGCCGGTGGGCAGGTGGGTGATGCGCACCGCCGAATCCGTCGTGTTGACGTGCTGGCCGCCGGCGCCGGACGAGCGGTAGGTGTCGATGCGGCAGTCGGACTCGTTGACCTCGATGTCGATGCGGTCGTCGACCACGGGATAGACCCAGACCGAGGCGAAGCTCGTGTGCCGGCGCGCGTTCGAATCGAACGGCGAGATGCGCACGAGCCGGTGCACGCCCGACTCGGTCTTGAGCCAGCCGTAGGCGTTGTGGCCGCGCACGAGCAGCGTCGCGCCCTTGATGCCGGCCTCCTCGCCGTCCGACCAGTCGACCACCTCGACCTTGTAGCCGTGCTTCTCGGCCCAGCGCGCGTACATGCGCTGCAGCATCTGGGCCCAGTCCTGGCTCTCGGTGCCGCCGGCGCCGGAGTGGACCTCGAGATACGTGTCGTTCTGGTCGGCCTCGCCGGCCAAGAGGCTCTCGACCTGGCGGCGCGCGGCCTCCGCCTCGACCTTGCGGATCGCCGCCTCGCCTTCCTTGACGCTTCCCTCGTCGCCCTCGGCCTCGCCGAGCTCGATCAGGGTCACGGCGTCGTCGAGCTCCTGCTCGAGGCGGCGGATGGCGCCGGTCTGGTCCTCGAGGGCGTTCCGCTCGCGCATGACCTTCTGGGCGGCCTCGGCGTCGTTCCAGAGGTTCGGGTCCTCGGCCTTTCCGTTCAGCTCGGCGAGGCGCCGCTCAGCCTTGTCCCAGTCAAAGATGCCTCCTCAGCAGCCCGATCGACTGCTTGGCGGCGTCAGCGAGGTTCTCGATCTCGGCGCGCATTTTCTTCCGGGGCTCGGATGCGGGAAGGGGAGCGGCGTCATAGGGGCGCCGCCGCCCGGTGTAAATAAGGGTTCCTGCGGCCGTGAACACCCCAGGACAATTCAGGTCATGCCGACCGGCCGGGGACGGCCGAGACGCCCTCTCCATCCGGCTCCTTGCTCCTCCCTCCCCCCGCTCGGCGAAGCCGAGTGGCGGGGAGGGGTAGGGGTGGGGGGTGGCTGGGCGAGGCGAGACGGCAACGAGGACGCTGCGGCGGTTGGGCCAGGGCACCCCTCGACACCGGCCTTGCCGTCGACGAAGCGCCTCGGGGAAGCACCCCCCACCCCGCTCGCCTTCGGCCGAGTCGGCCCTCCCCGCCACTCGGCTTCCGAGCGGAGGGAGGGGAAGGCGCACCGCTGCCGATCCGCAATGTGTGAATGCCGTAGGCCCGCGGGAGAGGGAGGGGCGGATCGGGGGTTGCGTCCGGCGCGGGACATGGCCCTTTGAGCCGTGCAGCCATTCCGCGGCCGCGGGGGTCGTTTCCGCCCTGCATTCGACACGTCGGCGTCCGTTTCGACATCGCCGGTGTTTTTCCGCGACATTGTCGGGAAAAGCGCGCGACATTGTCGGGTTTTTCCCGCGTCATCGTCGGGGGTCGACGGGCCGTCGTAGGAAAAAATGTTTCACGTGAAACATGGGGCCCGCGGGCGCGAACGCCCGCGGATGGCCATCGTCTACGAGCCGGATGCGCCCACAGGGCGGCTCAGTACAGCCCGCCGGTGCCGACGCTGACGGCGCGCTCGGCCTCGGGGGAGACGGCGCCGCCGCCCCAGCCGCCGATGACGGCGTAGCTCTCGGGCGGGCCGGTGCCGGGCTTGAACGCCTCGAGGATGGTGCCGGGGCCGGACGAGCGCATCCCCGAGCCGCGGTCGACGCTGATGAGCTTGATCCCGGGCGGCACGCGGAACGGCGTCGGCGGCTTGTCCTTCAGCGCCATCTGCATGAAGTCGCGCACGATCGGGGCCGAGAAGCCGCCGCCGGTCGCCCGGTCGCCGAGCGTCTGCGGCTTGTCGTAGCCGAGGTAGACGCCGGCCGCGAGGTCGGGCGAGAAGCCGATGAACCACACGTCCTTGGCGTCGTTCGTGGTCCCGGTCTTGCCGGCGAGCGGCTTGCCGACGGCCTTGAGCGCCGTGCCGGTGCCGCGCTGCACCGCGCCCTCCAGGATCGAGACCATCTGGTAGGCGGTGAGCGGGTCGAGCACCTGCTCGCGGTTGTCGACGAGCTTCGGCTCGTCCTGGCCCTTCCACTTCTCGGCCGCGCAGCCGATGCACTGGCGCCCGTCGTGGCGGTAGATGGTCTGGCCGGTGCGGTCCTGGATGCGGTCGATGAGGGTCGGCTTGATGCGCCGGCCGCCGTTCGCGAGCATCGAGTAGCCGGTCACCTGGCGCATGACCGTGGTCTCGCCGGCCCCGAGCGCCATCGACAGGACCGGCAGCATGTCGTCGTAGATGCCGAAGCGGCGCGCGTACTCGGCGATGAGCGGCATGCCGACGTCCTTCGCGAGCCGCACCGTCATCAGGTTCTTCGACTGCTCGATGCCGTAGCGCAGCGTGTGCGGCCCGGTCGGCTTGCCGTCGTAGTTCGACGGCGACCACGCCTCCTGGCCTGGCCCCATGTCGATGGTGATCGGCGCGTCGAGGACGATCGAGGAGGGCGTGTAGCCGTTGTCGATCGCGGTCGCGTAGACGAAGGGCTTGAAGGAGGAGCCCGGCTGGCGCATCGCCTGCGTCGCCCGGTTGAACTCGCTCTGGTCGAAGGAGAAGCCGCCGACCATGGCGTGGACGCGCCCCGTGTGGGGGTCCATGACGACCATGGCTCCGGAGATCTCCGGGATCTGCCGCAGCCGCCACTGACCGGCCTTGCCCTCGATCGGCTCGACGTAGACGACGTCGCCGGCGGAGAGAACTTGCGCGACGTTGCGGCGGGTCCACTTCACGCCGTCGGCACCGACGGTGCCGATCTCGCGCTCGCGGGCGATCTGGCCGGAGGATTCGCGCGTCGGCTGGAGGCCGACCCGGGCCTGCCCGCCCGCCACCTCGAGAACGACGGCCAAGCGCCAGGGCTGCACGTCGCCGAGCGCCGGCACCTCGGCGAGGGCCGTGCCCCACTCGCGCCCGACGAGGTCGAGCTTCTGCTGCGCGCCGCGCCAGCCGCGGTTCTCGTCGAAGCGCACGAGCCCGTCGACGAGGGCCTTGCGGGCGTAGGCCTGCATCTTCGGGTCGAGGGTGGTGCGCACCGAGAGGCCGCCCTCGTAGAGCTTCTTCTCGCCGTAGCGCTCGGCGATCTCGCGCCGCACCTCCTCGGCGAAGTAGCCGGACGCGATGGTGTTCGGCGAGACGACCCGGGGGCTGACGTTGAGCGGCTCGCGCTTCGCCTTCTCGGCCTCCTCGCGCTTGATGTAGTTGTTGTCGACCATGCGGTCGAGCACCCAGTTGCGGCGCTCGATCGCGGCCTGCTTCTGGCGGAACGGATGGTAGTTGTTCGGCGCCTTCGGCAGCGCCGCCATGTAGGCCGCCTCGGCGAGCGTCAGCTCGTGGACCGACTTGCCGAAGTAGTTGAGGGCCGCGGCGGCGATGCCGTAGTTGGACAGGCCGAGGTAGATCTCGTTGAGGTAGAGCTCGAGGATGCGGTCCTTCGAGTAGGCGGTCTCGATCCGGAGCGCGATCAGGGCCTCGCGGATCTTGCGCTCGTAGGAGCGCTCGTTGCCGACGAGGAAGTTCTTGGCGACCTGCTGGGTGATGGTCGAGGCGCCCTGCTGGCGCTTGCCGCCGCCCTTGAAGTTCATGACGACGGCGCGCACGAGCCCTTCCGGGTCGACGCCGCTGTGGCGGTAGAAGTTCTTGT
>DASVPW010000208.1:0-6792 GCA_036389455.1 Beijerinckiaceae bacterium | reverse complement strand
CCGCGAGGCCGGGAACATCGACGCCCGTCCTTCGCCGGAGCTCGTCGAGCATGAACACGAGGGAGCGCTGGCCGTCGACGGCGACGCTCCGGGCGGAGCCCGCCCGGAAGCGGTCGTTGAAGATCTCGAGCGAGAGCAGCCCGTCGAAGCCGGTCGCCTGGAGGGCTTCCATGAAGGCGTCGACGGGCAAGTCGCCCTGGCCCGGGAAGCAGCGGTAATGCCGGCTCCAGGACAGGTAGTCCATCTCCAGCAGCGGCGCGTCCGCGACCTGGACGAGGAAGATGCGGTCCTTCGGGATGGCCGGCATCGGCCTGAGGTCGGTCTTGCGGACGAGCGCGTGAAAGGAATCGAGCACCAGGCCGACGGCGGGGTGGTCGGCGCGCCGGACCACCTCCCAGGCGTCGCGGTAGTCGTTGACGTGGCGGCCCCACGCGAGCGCCTCGTAGCCGACGCGCAGGCCGCGCCGTCCCGCGCGCTCGCCGAGCTCGCGGAAGTCCGCCGCCGCGCGGTCGATGCCGCCGAGCGAATCCGGAGAGACGTTGCTGCAGACGAGGAGGAGGCCGCAGCTGAGCTCCTCCATCACGTCGAACTTGCGCTCGGCGCGGGAGAACGCCTTCGACCGGTGCGGCTCGGGCATGCCCTCGAAGTCGCGGAAGGGCTGAAACGTGATGATCTCGAGCCCGAGGTCGGCGGCCATCCGGCGCACGTCGGCCGGCGCGCCGTTGAACGACAGGAGGTCGTTCTCGAAGATCTCCACGCCCTTGAACTTCGCGGCCGCGATAGCCTCGAGCTTCTCGGCAAGCGTGCCGCTCAGGCAGACGGTGGCGATGGCGGTCCGCACGGCAGTCTCCCTGCGATCGCGTCATCGACGCGAATAAGCTTCTCATCAGCCGAAATCCAGCGCCGTCCATGGCGCCGCGGCCGCTCGGACCGTGGCGCTCGAATGCCACATTGGGGTTCCGGCGCAGCCGCGCCAGCCTGGCGTGCCCTTATTGGCGCGCGAGAAGCCAGACGTCGCTCTCGAAGTGCTGCCGCGCGACGCCGGGAACCCCGGCGCCGCGTTCATCCTCGCGCTCCTGCGCGCGCTTCAGCGGATCGCCGGAGCCGAGGGCCTGAGGCGCGCCCGTGTCCCTCCTCGGCCGCGCCCTCGACAAGATCCGGGGCGAGACGGGCGGCTAGGCGTGAGCGCGGCGGGATTGGAATCGGCGGCCGACCTGTCTAGACGCCCCAGAGCTTTCGCAGCTCGGCCTCGTCGCCGTTGAACTTGTCCCGGTCGCAGCGGCCGATCCCGTCGACCTTGTGGGGCTCGGGGCCGACCGCTCCGTCGGTGTACTGCCACATCGTCCATGTCTTCCAGTTCGGCGGGACCACCGGCGTGGGGCCATATTGGGCGAGCCAGAACCAGCACTGGGCCAAAACGGGGTCGTGGCCTGTCCCGAGCAGCTGCTTGATGTAATGGCCCGAATACAGCCCCGGAAAGCGCCCCGTCTCCTCGGCCACGTGCGTGACGAACGCACGCGCTTCCTCGAGGGACATGCTGGGGCCGCCCGGATTGGGCTCGAAATCGAGGACGAGCAAGGTATCCTTGGAGTCGCCGACCGTGTCGAGGAAATGCTCCGCCTGCTTCAGGCCGTCGCTGCCGGTGCCGAAGTGATACGCGCCCCATAGCAGACCGGCATCTTCGGCCTTGGCGCGGTTTTCTTCGTAGTCCGGGTCCACGTTCGATTGACCCTGCGACGCCTTGTGAATAACGCCCAGAATTCCGTCAGCCTTTGCCTCCTTCAGGTTGACGTTTCCATTATAATGCGAGAGATCGACAACAGCGTTCAGTATATTTGCCATCTCAGCTCTCCATTAGGTGTAATCAGGTAATACAGATAGAAACCTGATACGTCAACAGCCAAATCGATGCAAGTTGAATGAAAGACGAAGATAGAGCCCTGACGCGATCTAGACGCTGCGGAAAGGTCGTATCATTGGTGAGAGGCCGCCCTCTGCGTAGGCCGTTGAAGCGACCGCGTCATAGCCCGGCCGCCGTGACGCCATCCGCCGCCGTCCCGGAACGGCGGCGTGGATCGGCATCGCGGGCCGGAGAGACGGATATCCCCCGTTATTCCCAGGGCGGAGGCTGACTGCGACATCCGTCGCGTTTGACGAGCCTCGAAGACCGTCTATAGAAACCCTCAACAAGTTTATGCAAAAAACGTGCCGTGGAGCGGGCGGTCCGGTCCAGGCAGGGGTGTTCCGATGGGTTTGTCGCAGCGGTTGGAGATTCGCCAGGGCCAGTCCCTGGTGATGACGCCGCAGCTCCTGCAGGCGATCAAGCTCCTGCAGCTGTCCCACCTCGACCTCGCCGCCTACGTCGACGCCGAGCTCGAGCGCAACCCCCTTCTGGAGCGCGTCGAGGAGGAGGGCGCGCCGGAGACGGTAGGCGCCCCTCGTGAAGATTCCCCTGCCGATGGGCTCGACGATGGCGCGGGCGAGCCCGGGGAAGGGGACGCCGGCGATGCGCCGGCCGACAACTGGCTCACCGAGGACCGGGGCGCGACCCGGGCCGAGCTCGAGAGCGAGCACGACACCGGCTTCGACAACGTCTTTCCGGACGAGGCGACCGACCGGCCGGCGCCGACCGGCGGCGACGCCGTGACCCTCACGCCCTCGCCCTGGTCGAGCGCCGGCGGCGGCAGCTTCGACGGCGAGGAGCCGGACTTCGAGGCGACCCTGACCCGGGAGGCGAGCCTCCACGAGCACCTCGCGGCCCAGCTCGACCTCGCGACCGCCGATCCGGCCGAGCGCCTGATCGGACGCCACATCGTCGACGCCGTGAACGAGGCCGGCTACCTGGCCGAGACCGTCGAGACCATTGCGGAGCGCCTCGGGGCCGATCCAGCGGCGGTCGAACGGGTGCTGCGGCTCGTGCAGGCCTTCGAGCCGTCCGGCATCGCGGCCCGCGATCTTTCCGAATGCCTCGCGATCCAGCTCCGCGAGCAGAACCGCTACGACCCCGCCATGGCGGCCCTCGTCTCCCGCCTCGACCTCGTGGCGAAGCGCGATTTTCCCGCGCTGAAGCGCCTCTGCGGCGTCGACGACGAGGACCTTGCCGACATGCTGAAAGAGCTGCGCGCCCTCGACCCGAAGCCGGGCCGCGCGTTCGCGGGCAGCCCCATGCAGGTCCTGATCCCGGACGTGTTCGTGCGCCCGGCCCCGGACGGGAGCTGGATCGTCGAGCTCAACTCCGACACCCTGCCCCGGGTGCTGATGAACCAGGCCTATTACGCCAAGGTCTCGCGCGACCTGCACAAGGAGGCCGACAAGGCTTTCCTCAGCGAGTGCCTGCAGACCGCGAACTGGCTCACCCGCTCCCTCGAGCAGCGGGCGAGGACCATCCTCAAGGTCGCGAGCGAGATCGTGCGCCAGCAGGACGGGTTCTTCGCCAACGGCGTCGCCCACCTGCGCCCGCTCAACCTCAAGACCGTCGCGGACGCGATCGGCATGCACGAATCGACCGTCTCGCGGGTGACCTCCAACAAGTCGATCGGGACGAACCGCGGCACCTTCGAGATGAAGTACTTCTTCACCGCCGCGATCGCCGGCGCCGCCGGGGTCGACGCGCACTCGTCCGAGGCGGTGCGGCACCGCATCAGGCAGCTCGTCGAGGGCGAGGGCGCGGACGTGCTGTCGGACGACGCGCTCGTGCGCAAGCTCAAGGGAGAGGGCGTCGACATCGCCCGCCGCACCGTTGCCAAGTACCGGGAATCCTTGCGTATTCCGTCCTCGATCGAGCGCCGCCGGGAGAAGCAGGCGGCGCGCCCCGCGGCCCCGGCAGCGTCCGTTGACTTGGGCGCCGCCGCTCCCTAACTCACGTCGAAACGGCCGTCCCGGACGCGCCGATCACCGTGCCGGGCTGGGAGGAGCGACGATGCTGCGGGTGTCCGGCCAGAACATGGATATCGGCGAGACCCTGCGGGCCCAGGTCGAGGCGCGGATCGCCGGCGCGCTGTCGAAGTACTTCGACGGCAGCTACCACGGCCACGTGACGATCGCGCGGGACGGGAGCGGGTTCCGCACCGAGTGCGTGCTGCATCTCGATTCCGGCGTCACCCTCGACGCCTCCGGCACCGCCATGGACGCCTACGTCTCCGCCGACCAGAGCGCCGACCGGATCGAGAAGCGCCTGCGGCGCTACAACCGCCGCAGCAAGGACTACGCCGCCGGCGGGCGCGGTGACGGCGCCGCGGCGAGCGCCTACGCGGTGATCGAGCGCCCGAGCCCGGACCTGCCCGAGGACGGCGAGTTCCACCCGGTCGTGATCGCCGAGACGACGAAGCCGCTGCACCGGATGTCGGTGAGCGAGGCCGTCCTCGAGCTCGACCTCACCGGCGCGCCGGTGGTGGTGTTCCACCACGCTGGCAGCGGCCGGGTGAACGTCGTATACCGCCGCCGCGACGGGGCGATCGGCTGGGTCGATCCCCCCGGCCCGTCCTGACGCCGCGCCGAAGCCCTGGCCCGAAGCTTGCGTAATCCGAAACCATAGGGCCGGCCGCGACGGCGTCCGGCGAGTCGATACGCGAATGCCCTTGCTCGAGTTCCTCACGCCCGAGGCGGTCGTCCCGGCCCTGCGCGTCCAGACCAAGAAGCAGGCCCTGCACGAGCTCGCCGCCCATGCGGCGCGGCTCACCGGCGCGGACGAGCGGGTCGTCTTCGAGACCCTGCTCCAGCGCGAGCGCCTGGGCTCGACCGGTATCGGCGAGGGCCTTGCGATCCCGCACGGCAAGCTTCCGGGCCTGTCCCGGCTGTTCGGGCTTATCGCCCGCCTGGAGCGCGCGATCGACTTCGAGGCTCTCGACGGCCAGCCGGTCGACGTGGTGTTCCTGCTGCTCGCCCCCGAGGGCGAAGGCGCCGACCACCTCAAAGCCCTCGCCCGGGTCGCCCGGGCCTTGCGCGAGCCCGGCGTCCTCGACGGCATCCGCGCCGCCCGCGACGCCGACGCCCTCTACGCCGTCCTGACCCAGGCCTCGGCGCCGCGGGCCGCCTGAGGGAGCGCGCGTCGCCTCTTCCGAGCTGGGCGTGGTAAAGGGGGGCCCCTTTCCCTGATCATGGGCGCCCGGCGCTCGCCGATCCCGACCAGGTACGCACATGACCCTGCCTGTCTCGCGCGACGACATCCGCGCCGCCCATGCCCGGATCGCGCCGCATGTGCGCCGCACGCCAGTCTGGAACCTGCCGCGGGGCTTCGGCCACGACGGGCCGGTGAGCCTGAAGCTCGAGTTCCTGCAGCACGCCGGCTCGTTCAAGCCGCGGGGCGCGTTCAACACGCTCCTGTCCCGGCCGGTCCCGGCGGCCGGCGTCGCGGCGGCGTCCGGCGGCAACCACGGCGCGGCGGTCGCCTACGCGGCCCAAAAACTCGGCGTGAAGGCGCGGATCTTCGTGCCCGAGATCGCGTCGCCGGCGAAGGTCGCGGTGATCCGGGCGCACGGGGCCGAGGTCGCGATCGGCGGGGCGCGCTACGCCGACGCGCAGGAGGCGTGCGACCTCCACGTCGCCGCGACCGGCGCGCTTCGGGTCCACCCGTTCGACGCCGAGGCGACGATCGCGGGCCAGGGCACCGTCGCCCTCGAATGGGAGGAGGACGCCGGGCTCGACACCGTCCTCGTCGCGGTCGGCGGCGGCGGGCTCGTCGCCGGCATGGCGACCTGGTGGGCGGGGCGCGTCAAGGTCGTCGGCGTCGAGCCCGAGGGCTCCCGCGCCCTGCACGCCGCGCTCGAGGCCGGCCGCCCGGTCGACGTGCCGGTCGACTCGGTCGCAGCCGACTCCCTCGGCGCCCGCAACGTCGGCGCGCTCGTCCACGCGATCTGCCGCGAGACCGTCGACCACGTGGCGCTCGTCGGCGACGACGCCATCCGGGCGGCGCAAGCGATGCTCTGGCGGGACTGGCGCATCGCCGCCGAGCCCGGCGGCGCGGCGGCGCTCGCGGCGCTGGTCTCGGGCGCCTACAAGCCGCGGTCCGGGGAGCGCGTCGGCGTGCTCCTGTGCGGCGCGAACGTTGACTTGGCCAAGCTCGCGGAGCTCGGCCCGTGACCGGAGCCGGAAGCGGCCTGCCGGCAGACGGCCTGCCGGCAAACGGCCTGCCGCTGCGCGACACTGCCCGCGGCCTCGTCTTCGATCCGCAGGGCCGGCTGCTGCTGATCCAGTACGAGGCCGCGATCGACGTCGATCCGGCCCGCCCGGGCCTGCGCGCCTTCTGGTTCACCCCCGGCGGCGGGGTGGAGCCGGGCGAGACCCGCGAGGAGGCGCTGCGCCGCGAGCTCGAGGAGGAGATCGGCGTCGTCGACGCCCCGGTCGGAGCCTGCGTCGGGCATCGCGAGACGCCGCTGCGGCTGTTTCGGGAGCCGCGCTTCGTGCGCGAGCGCTACTTCGTGGTGCGGCTGCCGTCCGCAAGGATCGACACCGCCCGCCTCGCCGAGACCGAGAGCGACCCCGTGCTCGACGTGCGCTGGTGGCCCCTCGGCGCCCTGGGAGCGGCGAGCGACGTGATCGAGCCTCCCACACTCGTCCGGCTTGCCGGCCTCATCCTTGCCGGTGCACCGCCGTCCGCGCCGTGCGACCTCGGCACCGTTGTGCGCGGCGCCGCGTCGTGACAAGAGCCCCCATGTTCCCCGAACGCCTCATCGCCGGCTACCGCGCCTTCCTCGACGAGCGGCTGCCGCGCGAGCGCGCCCGCTTCGAGGCCCAGGCCGAGCGGCAGACGCCCGAGATCATGGTGATCGGCTGCTGCGACTCGCGGGTCTCGCC
>DASVPW010000207.1:0-1574 GCA_036389455.1 Beijerinckiaceae bacterium | reverse complement strand
CGAGGCTTGTGGCCGACATCTCACGGGCCAGCTCCTTACTGGGTTTCGATCCGTGCAACTCGGCCCTCGCCAACATCGTTGGCACGGCCTTGCTCTCGCGAAGAAGCCAGGCGCGGCAGTTTTAGCGCAGGCCAGTACGGCCTTCACGATTACGCATCTGGACGGTTCGAAGTACCTCGCGCGGACGGCTGTAGGGCTGAGGTCGGGAGTGTAGGCGAGCCAATCTGAGCGGGTTTTTGCGGCGACCCGGTCGGGGATCAGGCGAGTTCCCGTCATGCTGTGGCGAGGGCGGCCCAACGTTCGAGCACGATCATCCGTTTGACGTTGTAGACGAGGTTGGCGAGCCCGATCTTGGTGCGGGCGCGAGCGAGGCCAACGGTGCGGATGAACAGCCCCATGCGGCTCTTCTGCTCGGCAAAGACGTGCTCGATGCGGGCGCGGACCCTCGACTTGGTTCCGTTCGCCCGCGCGGTCCTGACCGGCATTGGCTTGCCCGGCGGCTTCTTGCGATGGAGGCGCGAGACGAAGCCGTTCTCGGCCATGAACTGCTCGTTGGCTTTGGAACGGTAGGCCGTGTCCGCCCAGACCACGCCTGCCGTGTTGCTTTTGTCGAGCAGCCCTTCGCGCAGGAGGTTGCCCTCGTAGGCCGAGGCGTCAGTGGCCCTCCAGGTGCGGATCAGCCCGAAGCCACGGTCGATGCTGACGTGGTTCTGGTAGCCGAACACGGGAATGGCGAGATCGGTGGCCGGAACGTGCCCGTCCTGGTCCGGCTTGGCCTTGGTGAACTTCACGGTCCAGCGTGCGTCGCGGTCCTTGTGGCGCAGCTTGGCGGGCTTGGACTTCCACTCGGCTGGAATGCGCCCGGCCTTGATCTCGGCCTTCTCAGCAGCCGTGTTGCGCTGGCGCGGCGCGGCGACCAGCGTAGCATCCACAATCTGGCCTGACATGGCGATGTAGCCAGCGGCCCGCAGCGCCTCATCGAAGCGGGCGAACAGCACCTCGATGGCGGGCCGCCCCTCGATCACCGCCCGCGTCAGGCGCTCGCGAAACAGCCAGATCGTGCGCGCGTCCGGGACGCGGTCGCCGAGCGACAAACCAAGGAAGCGCATGAAGGAGAGCCGGTCGTTGATCAGATACTCCGCCCGCTCGTCGGAGAGCCCATTCGCCGCTTGGATAATCAGCACCTTGAACATCAGGACCGGATCAAGCGGTGGGCGTCCGCCCTTCGCGCCATCCGCGTAGGCCAGTGCCGCATCGAGCACGGGCCGGAAGAGTTCGAAATCCACGGCGGCTGCAAAGGCTTCAAGTTGATCGCCGAGGTCGCTCAGCCGCCGCAGTCGATCATCAAAGTCGAAGAAACCCGGCTGTCCGACCATCGCGCGCTCCCGACCAACCTCCGGACAGGAGCACAAACGACGCCATCACGCGATTAGGTTCTTAGAAGCCTCCACCTGCCGATGAGCGCTTTCCGATGTAGCGGACCCTGACTGAATAGAGCCCACATGACTGCGGCGCCGGTCACAGGGCGGCCGTGAAGCTGGGCGGGGAGACTTCGTCCGCTTCTCTACTCGAAC
>DASVPW010000206.1:0-14878 GCA_036389455.1 Beijerinckiaceae bacterium | reverse complement strand
GCGACGACCACCTGGACGGCCATGGCGGCAACGACGCCCTGTACGGCGGCGACGGCGTCGACGTCCTGTGGAGCTATGCCGGCGACGACGTGCTCTACGGCGAGGCCGGCGACGACTCCCTCGCCGGCGGCGACGGCATCGACACGCTCATCGGCGGCATAGGCAACGACCAGCTCTACGGCGAAGCCAACAACGACTACCTCGCCGGCGGCGATGGCAACGACGCCCTGTTCGGCGGCACAGGCGACGACCAGCTCTACGGCGAGGCCGGAAACGACTCGCTCTACGGCGAGAGCGGCAACGACGTGCTCCGCGGCGGCGACGGCTCGGACACCGCCTACTTCTCCGGTCCCCGCTCGGCCTACGCGGTCACGCATGACGCCGACGGCTCGCTGCGGATCACCGACCTTCGGGCAGGCTCGCCCGACGGCACCGACACGGTCTTCCAGGTCGAGAACTTCCAGTTCGCGGATCGTGCCGCACCCTACGTGTTCGGCTCGGCGGTGGATCTGCACGACTTCGACGGCGACGGCCGCAGCGACATGATCTGGCGCAACGACAACGGCACGGTGGCGATGTGGCAGATGAACGGCGCGGCGATCGCCGGCAATTCCACCGTGGCGCAGATCGCGAGCCACTGGAGCGTCGTCGGGACGGGCGACTTCAACGCCGACGGCAGGTCCGACCTGCTCTGGCGCCAGGAGGGCGGCCTCGTCGCGCTCTGGGAAATGAACGGGCCGCAGATCGCCGGCAACTTCGGCATTGTGCAGATCCCGAACGATTGGCACGTCGCCGGGACGGGCGACTTCAACGGCGATCACCGCAGCGACATCCTCTGGCGCCACGACAACGGCCTCGTCGCCTTGTGGGAGATGGACGGGCCGCAGATCGTCGGCAATTTCGGCATTGTGCAGATCACGAACGACTGGCGCATCGTCGGGACGGGGGACTTCAACGCTGACGGCCGCAGCGACATCCTCTGGCGCCAGGACGGCGGCCTCGTTGCCCTGTGGGAGATGGACGGGCCGCAGATCGTCGGCAATTCCGGCATTGTGCAGATCACGAACGATTGGCAGATCGTGGAGACGGGGGACTTCAACGGCGATCACCGCAGCGACATCCTCTGGCGCCACGACAACGGCCTGGTCGCCATGTGGGAGATGGACGGACCAACGATCGTCGGCAACTCCGGCATTGTGCAGATCCCGAACGACTGGCGTATCGCCGGAAGCGGCGACTTCAACGGCGACGGCAACACGGACATCACCTGGCGCGCCGCGGACGGAACGGTCGCGATTTGGGAAATGGACGGACCGACGATCGTCGGCAACCACGCCGTCGCGGTGATCCCGAACGACTGGCACCTGCTCGTCTAGGCGAACTCTTCGCGCGATCGTCCCGTTCGCCTGCCGACGATCGCGGAGGTCCTGCGGCAGGTCGCGCGGGGAAGGCGCCTGCCAACCCGCGCTCTCGGCCTGAGCTTGGCGGCGGCGACCCGCGCCTGCGCCGCGCCCGGTTTCGCGGGCGCCCGAAACATGCTTTGAGCGGGGGCCCCGGAGTCCGCTCCCTTTGACCCTCACCGTCTTTGCCGCGATGCTCGCGAGCGCGTTCCTGCATGCGGCCTGGAACGCGTGGGTGAAGTCGCGCCGGGACTCGAACGCGGCGGTGGCGGCGCTGGTCATCGGGGCCGGCTTCCCGAACCTCCTCGTGATCGCGGCCTTCGGGCTGCCGGCGGCGGCGGCCTGGCCGTGGATCGCCTGCACGGTGACCTTGAGCGTCGGCTCGCTGACGCTCCTCGCCAGGGCCTACCGGGAGGGCGACTTCGCGGTCGCCTTTCCGATGATCCGCGGGCTCATCCCGGTCGTGCTGGCCCTCGCCGCGGTGCCGCTGTTCGGCGAGACCCCGCGGGCGGCAGGCGCGCTCGGCGTCGTCTGCGTCTCCGCGGGCCTCGTGCTGATCGGCTGGGAATCGGCGCGCCGCAGCCGCACCATCACGGTCAGGGGCCTCGCCTTCGTAGCGCTCGCCGCTCTCGTGACGGCGGTCTCGGTGATGACCGACGCCAAGGGGGCGCGGCTCAGCCAAAACCCCTTCGGCTACGCCGCGACGATCGCGGTGCTGAACGGCATCGCCATGGCGGCGCTCCAGACCTGGCGCGGCCGGCGCGTGACCCGGATGCTCGTCGACCACTGGCCGATCACCTTCGGGGCCGCCCTCGTCTCCTCGGTGTCCTACCAGCTCTTCATCTGGTCGCTGCAGCAGGCGCCGGTCGCGCTCGTCGGCGCGATGCGCGAGACCAGCATGTTGTTCGCCCTCGCGATCGCCTTCCTCGTGCTGCACGAGCGCTTCGGGCCGTGGCGCTGGGCGGCCGTCGGCTTGATGCTTATCGGCATGGGGCTGATGCGGCTTTGACGCCTCTCCCGCGAGCGGGAGAGGCGCTCAGCGGCCCCCCTCCAGGATGCGGCTCACCACCTTCGCGGTGTAGTCCACCATGGGGACGATGCGGGCGTAGTTGAGCCGGGTCGGGCCGATGACGCCGAGGACGCCGACGATCTTCTGCGAGGCGTCGCGGAACGGGGCCGCGATCATGGACGAGCCGGACATGGAGAAGAGCTTGTTCTCCGAGCCGATGAAGATGCGCACGCCCTCGGCGCCCTCGGCGCGGGTCAGGAGCTCGATCACGTCGGTCTGGGTCTCGAGGTCGGCGAAGAGCAGGCGGATGCGCTCGAGGTCCTCGAGGGCGTGCAGGTCCTCGAGGAGGTTCGCCTGGCCGCGCACGATGAGATGGCGCGCCTCGGCGCCGCCGGCGCTCGTCGCGACCCCGGCCTCGACGAGGCGGGCCGTGATGGCGTCAAGCTCGCGCTCCATCTCGGTGCGGCGCGCCTCGATGTCGAATTTGATCTCCGAGAGCGTCTTTCCGCGGATGCGGGCATTCAAGAAGTTCGCGGCCTCGGTCAGGGCCGAGGGCGGCAGGCCCGGCGGCAGGTCGAGGAGGCGGTTCTCGACCGAGCCGTCCTCGGAGACGAGCACCACGAGGGCGCGGGCCGGCTCGAGGCGCACGAACTCGACGTGCTTGAGGCGCGGGTTCTGCTTCGTCGTCACGACGACGCCGGCCCCGCGCGACACCCCGGACAGGAGCGTCGAGGCCTCGGCGAGGGCGCTCTCCAGCGTGTGGCCGGCCGCAGCCGCCCGCACCTGCGCCTCGATGCGCTCGCGCTCCTCGGACGAAAGGTCGCCGATCTCGAGCATCGCGTCGACGAAGAAGCGCAGGCCGACCTCGGTCGGGAGCCGCCCGGCGCTCGTGTGCGGGGCGTAGACGAGGCCGGCGTGCTCGAGGTCCGCCATCACGTTGCGCACGGACGCGGGCGAGAGCATCATCGGGATGATGCGCGAGAGGTTGCGCGAGCCGACCGGCTCGCCGGTCGCGAGGTAGCTCTCGACGATCTGCCGGAAGATCTCGCGCGAGCGCTCGTTCAGCTCCGCGATGGCGCGGGCCTGGGCGGGCGACGGCAGAGGATTCGGCGGCACGTTCATCGTGAGGCGCTGAGGACTCGGCTAGGGGCTTGGACGCATCCTGTCGCGCTTCATCATGGGGAGAGGGGGCAGGCCGCGCAAGCGACAGCTTGCCGCCTCAGGGCGGCGGCTCCTCGCCGGGAGACAGGAGCCGCTCGTAGTCGCGGGCGCCGTGGACCACGCGCAAGACCTCGATGACGTCATTGCGGATGCGGTATATGATCAGGTAGCCGCGGTACACTCGCCGGCGGATGCCGTCAGCCGCGTGGCGGGGCAGCAAGGGATAGCGCTGCGGCGAATCGGCTAAGTCCTCGCAGCGGCTGGTGAGTTCATCGACGAAGCTGGCCGCTCTGACGGGGTTGTCGCGCTCGATGAACTCGCCGATCGCGGTCAGGTCCGCATGGGCTGCGGTGGTGATGATGACCTTCATGCACGCTTGCGCTTGGCGCGTGCGCCGAACCGTTCCCGAAGGCTAGCCCGGACCTCCTCCACCGTATGCACCCGCCCCGCCTCGGCGTCCGCGACCCCGCGGGCAATGGCCGCGTCGAGCTCGGCGAGCTTCGCCTCGCGCTCCTGCACGAGGCGCACACCTTCGCGCAGCACCTCGCTCTTCGAGTTGTAGCGGCCCTTCTCGACAAGGCTCGCGATGTACGCCTCGAGCTGAGGACCGAGATCCACGCTGCTGGCCATTGCCGTCTCCTCGTGCGAGCTGTGCAATAACTATTATTGGCGCGGCCCCTCCCGTTCGCAAGGGCGCTCAGGCCGCGCTTGCCCGCCGCACCCCGACCCTCTATCAGCGCGCCACCCCTCTCGGAGACCCCAATGCGGCCCTCGAAACGCGCGCCGGACGAGTTGCGCCCCGTGACCCTCGAGCGCGGCGTCGCGCGCTATGCCGAGGGCTCTTGCCTCGTCTCCTTCGGCGACACCAAGGTGCTGTGCACGGCCTCCCTCGAGGAGCGCGGGCCGCCGTGGCTGCGCGGCTCGGGAAAAGGCTGGGTCACGGCCGAGTACGCCATGCTGCCCAGGGCGACGCACGAGCGCACCCGCCGCGAGGTGACCTCCGGACGCCCGTCCGGGCGCACCCAGGAGATCCAGCGCCTGATCGGGCGCTCGCTGCGCGCCGTCTGCAACCTGCCGGCGATCGGCGAGAAGCAGGTCGTCGTCGACTGCGACGTGATCCAGGCCGACGGCGGCACCCGGACGGCGGCGATCACGGGCGCCTGGGTCGCGCTCCACGACTGCTTTTCCTGGATGCAGTCGCGCTCGATCATCTCCGTGAACCCCCTGCGCGAGAACGTCGCCGCCGTCTCCTGCGGCATCCACCAGGGCACGCCGGTGCTCGACCTCGACTACGTCGAGGACTCCGCGGCCGAGACCGACGCCAATTTCGTCATCACGGGCTCGGGCGGGCTCGTCGAGGTGCAGGGCACCGCCGAGGGCAAGCCGTTCTCCGAGGAGGAGTTCTTGGGTCTCCTGCGGCTCGCGAAGGCCGGCGTCGCGCAGCTCGTCGAGAAGCAGAACGCGGCGGTGGCGGCTTAAGGCATGCCCCGCCGGCTCACGGACGAAAGAATCGTCGTCGCGACCCACAACCCGGGCAAGCTCGCCGAGATGCGCGAGCTCCTCGCGCCCTACGGCGTCGAGGCGGTCTCGGCGGGCGGGCTCGGGCTTCCCGTTCCGGCCGAGACCGGCCACATGTTCTCGGAGAACGCCGCCATCAAGGCGCACGCCGCCGCGAAAGCCACGGGCCTTGCGGCTTTCGCCGACGACTCCGGCCTCTGCATCGATGCCCTCGACGGCGCGCCGGGCCTGTTCTCGGCGGACTGGGCCGTCGGCAAGGACTTCGGGCCGGCCATGGAGCGGGTCGAGCGCGAGCTCAGGCGTCGCGGCGCGAACGCGCCGGAGGAGCGCCGCGCCCACTTCGTCTCGGCCCTCGTGCTCGCCTGGCCGGACGGGCACGAGGAGCTGTTCGAGGGCCGCGTTTTCGGGACCGTGGTGTGGCCGCCGCGCGGCGAGCGCGGCTTCGGCTACGACCCGATGTTCCTGCCCGAAGGCGCCGACGAGACCTTCGGAGAGATGTCGTCCGAGGAGAAGCACGGCATCGACTGGGCGCACGGCGGGGGCGCGCTCTCGCACCGGGCCCGGGCCTTCGCGAGGCTCGCCGAGGCGTGCCTGCGCAAGGCCGGGTCTTGAGGGCAGGACGCCTCAGTAGCGGTAGACGTGGTAGTGGACCATGCAGCCGCAGCGGTGCTTGCGGACGTAATAGCGCTGGCCGACGTACACGGTGCGCGGCTGCGCCGCCTGGGCCGCGATCGCGCCGATCGCGAGGCCGCCGACGAGGCCGGCCGCGAAGGCGCCGCCGCGCGCCTCGGCCGGGGCGGCGGAGCCGAGGAGCGAGCCGCCCATCGTGACGGCGGCGAGGGCGCAGCAGAAGGTCTTCCTGAAGGTGGTCATGGCGACGTTCCCCTTGTGGTTGCCGGACGGCGTGTCCGCGTCGACGGCGGCACCAATGCCCGGTCCCGAGGACGGACGCCGTGCGGGAGAGCACGCGGGGAGAAGGCGGCCCTACTCCCCCGGCGCCCTGGCCTGGATCGCGAGGGCATGCAGGCCGCGGCCGAAGGCCTCCGAAAGCGCCGCGTTGACGATGCGGTGGCGCTCGATCCGGCTCTTCCCTTCGAAGGCGCGAGACACCACATCGATGCGGAAATGGGTCTCGCCGCCCTCGCGCCAGCCGGCATGGCCGACGTGGCGGTGGGACTCGTCCTCCACCATGAGGCTGGCCGGATCGAGGCGCTCCTGAAGCGTCGCGGTTATCCAGTCCTTCAGGCTCATCTGAGAAAAACTCATCCCGGGCTTTCGGTCGCACAGGACGTTCGCGGATTCGCGTTTGTCAAGACCTTGGCCCCCCGGGCGAACGCCCTCATAATCGACGCGACATGGACCTCAACTCGCCCTTCTTCGACCGCATCCGGATCAAGCCGTCCTGCGACGAGCCGCGGGAGACGGCCGAGCCCGCCTGCGACAAGATCGGCTGCGGCCTTTCGGGCGCGCACCGGGCCCCCAAGGGGCGCGGCCGCGAGGGCCAGTACTGGCGCTTCTGCCTCGAGCACGTGCGCGAGTACAACGCCGCCTACAACTACTTCGCCGGCATGTCGGACGACGCCGTCCAGGCCTACCAGAAGGACGCCGTCATCGGCCACCGCCCGACCTTCCCGATGGGCGTCAACGCCGCCGCGAAGGCCGACGACGGCGAGGCGCAAAGCCGCGACTGGGCCTATTTCGACCCGCTCGGCATCCTGCGCGGGGAGGGCTTCCAGCCGCAGGGCCGGGGCAGGCGCCCGAAGGCCGAGCCGCCGAAGCGCCGCTACAGCGGCGTCGTGCAGCGCGCCCTCGATACGCTGGGCCTCGACGAGACCGCGACCGCGAAGACCATCAAGGCGCAGTACAAGGCCCTCGTGAAGCGCTTCCACCCGGACGCCCACGGCGGCGACCGCTCCTTCGAGGACCGCCTGCGCGACATCATCCGGGCCCACGACACGCTCAAGGCCGCGGGCCTCTGCTGAGGCGGCCGAACCCCGACCGGCGCAGGGGCGTTGTGACACAGGCGAAATTGCGCCGGGCTTGACCCGACGCTAAGGAAGGCCAGGCGCGGGCTCAAAGCCCGCCAGGCGACCCAGGGCGCGGACAAGCGCCCCCGAAGAGGCTTCAATGCTTGCCACATCCGAGACCGCGTCCGCCCTGCCGGACATGAAGATCTCCGTCCGCCAGGTGTTCGGCATCGACACGGACCTGGAGGTGCCGGCCTACTCGCAGCCCGAGGAGCACGTGCCGGACCTCGATCCGGACTACATCTTCGACCGCGAGACCACGATGGCGATCCTGGCGGGCTTCGCCAGGAACCGCCGCGTCATGATCACGGGCTACCACGGCACCGGCAAGTCGACCCACGTCGAGCAGGTGGCGGCGAGGCTCAACTGGCCCTGCGTGCGCATCAACCTCGACAGCCACGTCTCGCGCATCGACCTCGTCGGCAAGGACGCGATCGTGCTCCAGGAGGGCAAGCAGGTCACCGAGTTCAAGGACGGCATCCTGCCCTGGGCGCTGCAGAACAACGTCGCCCTGTGCTTCGACGAGTACGACGCCGGGCGCCCGGACGTGATGTTCGTGATCCAGCGGGTGCTCGAGGTCTCGGGGCGGCTCACCCTCCTCGACCAGCGCCGGGTGATCCGGCCGCATCCCGCGTTCCGCCTGTTCGCGACGGCGAACACCGTCGGCCTCGGCGACACCTCCGGCCTCTACCACGGCACGCAGCAGATCAACCAGGGCCAGATGGACCGCTGGTCGATCGTGACCACGCTGAACTACCTGCCGCACGACAAGGAGGTCGACATCGTCCTGTCGAAGGCGACGCACTACCGCACGCCCGAGGGGCGCGACATCGTCAACCGCATGGTGCGGGTCGCGGACCTGACCCGCAACGCCTTCATCAACGGCGACCTCTCGACCGTGATGAGCCCGCGCACGGTCATCACCTGGGCCGAGAACGCCGACATCTTCAACGACATCGGCTTCGCCTTCAGGGTCACCTTCCTCAACAAGTGCGACGAGCTCGAGCGGGCCCTCGTCGCCGAGTTCTACCAGCGCTCCTTCGGCAAGGAGCTGCCCGAGAGCGCCGTCAACGTGGCGCTGAGCTGAGCCTCCGGAGGAGGGCGCGATGGCGGATTCTGTCACGAAGGAACGGGCCATCCTCGAACGTCCCTTCGACCTCGATTCCCTGAAGAAGTAAGGTCCGTGTCCATCTCCAACCGCAAGCCCGGCGAGAAGAAGGAGGCCCCGACCGAGCCCTTGAAGCGCTCGGTCGCGGGGTGCCTCAGGGCCATCGCCAGGAAGCCCGACCTCGAGGTCACCTTCGCGTCCGACCGGCCGATCCTGATGGCCGACAAGGCGCGGCTGCCCGAGCCGCCGCGCAAGCTCAGCCGGCAGGACGTCGCGATCGTGCGCGGCCACGCCGATTCGATGGCGCTCAGACTCGCCTGCCACGACGCCGCGATCCACCGCCGCCTCGCGCCGGAGGCGCAGGCGGCGCGCGCGGTGTTCGACGCCGTCGAGCAGGCCCGCGTCGAGGCGATCGGCGCCCGGCGCATGTCGGGCGTCGCCGACAACCTCTCGGCGATGCTGGAGGACCGCTATCACCGCGGCGGCAAGTACGAGGACATCACCGACCGGGCCGACGCCCCGATCGAGGACGCCGTCGCCCTCATGGTGCGCGAGCGCCTGACCGGCCTCAAAGCCCCCCCGGCGGCGGCGAAGATCGTCGACCTGTGGCGCGACTTCATCGAGGAGCGGGCGGGCCGCGACCTCGACGGGCTCCTCGGCTCGATCGAGAACCAGCGCGCCTTCGGCCGCTCGGTGCGCGAGCTTCTGTCGTCCCTCGACATGTCCGACGAGGCGATGCTCGACCAGGACGACGAGGAGAACGAGGACGACAACGAATCGTCCGAGGACCGGGACCAGAGCGACGGCGACGCCGACGAAGAGGCCGACGGCGAGCGCGCCGAGGTGGACATCTCGGACGAGGCCTCGGACGACCTCGAGGAAGGCGCCCAGGAGGCCGCCGACGCCCCCTCGGGCGAGCTGCCGGACGACGCCGACGAGGCGGATTCGGAAGAAGCGTCGGAGAGCTGGCGCCCGCCGGCCACGGGCCGCAACGAGCCCCGCGGCCCGGACTACCGCGCCTTCACCCAGAAGTTCGACGAGGTCGTCCACGCCGAGGACCTGTGCGACCCGGACGAACTGTCCCGCCTTCGCGCCTACCTCGACAAGCAGCTCGCCCATCTCCAGGGCGTCGTCGGGCGCCTCGCGAACCGCCTCCAGCGGCGCCTCCTCGCGCAGCAGAACCGGGCCTGGGAGTTCGACCTCGAGGAGGGCATGCTCGACCCGGCGCGCCTGCCCCGCGTCGTGATCGATCCTTACCAGCCGCTCTCCTTCAAGCAGGAGAAGGACACGAACTTCCGCGACACCGTCGTCACGCTGCTCCTCGACAACTCGGGGTCGATGCGGGGCCGGCCGATCACGGTCGCGGCGACCTGCGCCGACATCCTGGCGCGGACGCTGGAGCGCTGCGGCGTCAAGGTCGAGATCCTCGGCTTCACGACGAGGGCCTGGAAGGGCGGGCAGTCGCGGGAGACGTGGCTGCAGTCGGGCAAGCCCCCGAACCCGGGGCGCCTCAACGATCTGCGCCACATCGTCTACAAGCCGGCCGACGCGCCCTGGCGCCGTGCCAGGAAAAACCTCGGCCTGATGATGCGCGAGGGGCTCCTCAAGGAGAACATCGACGGCGAGGCCCTCGACTGGGCGCACAAGCGCCTCCTCGGGCGGCCCGAGCAGCGCCGCATCCTCATGGTGATCTCGGACGGGGCGCCCGTCGACGATTCGACCCTCTCGGTCAACCCCGGCAACTACCTCGAGCGGCATCTGCGCTACGTCATCGAGGACATCGAGACCCGCTCGCCGGTGGAGCTCATCGCCATCGGCATCGGCCACGACGTGACGCGCTACTACCGCCGCGCGGTGACGATCGTCGACGCCGAGGAGCTCGGCGGCGTCATGACCGAGAAGCTCGCCGAGCTGTTCGAGGAGGACGCCGCGCCGACGGCCCCGCCCCCGCGCCAGCCGGTCCCGCGCCGGGCAGGCGCGAGGGCTTGACCGCGCCGCAGGCCCGAAGGCGCCGCCGTCTAGGCATTGAAACCGCGCCGTGCTTCACTGAACGCCGTGGCGGCCGCGTTCTGGCCCCCCGTGAGACAGGCATGGAGCCGAGCGCGCTCATCGCACTTCGCAGGCCGGGGCGGCCGCCACGCCGTTCCGGGGAGGCGGCGGCGTGACGGCCGCGGCGGACACGGCGCCGGCGCTCAAGCCGGCGCGCCAGGTGCGGGGGCGCCTCTTCCGCAAGTACGTCGGCCTCTTCGTCGCCGTCGTGTGCCTCGCGCTGTTCGCCAACGGCCTTTTCGAGATCTGGTTCTCCTACCAGGAGCACAAGGCCGCGCTCATCCGCATCCAGCGCGAGCAGGCGGAGGCGGCGGCGGCGAAGATCGGCCAGTTCGTCAAGGAGATCGAGGGCCAGCTCGGCTGGACCGTCCAGCTGCCCTGGTCGGCGAGCACCCTCGAGCAGCGCCGCTTCGACGCCCTGCGCCTCCTGCGCCAGGTCCCGGCGATCACCGAGCTGTCGCAGCTCGACTCCACCGGCAAGGAGCAGCTGCGGGTGTCGCGGCTCGCCATGGACGTGGTCGGCAGCGGAACCGATTTCTCCAAGGATCCGAAGTTCGTCGAGACGGCCGCCCGCAAGGTCTATTACGGGCCGGTCTATTTCCGGCGCGAGTCCGAGCCCTACATGACGCTCGCCGTCGCGGGCACGCGCCGGGACGCCGGGGTCAGCGTCGCCGAGGTCAACCTCAAGCTCATCTGGGACGTGATCTCGCAGATCAAGGTCGGCCGGCAAGGGCACGCCTACGTGGTCGGCCCGCAGGGGCGCCTCATCGCCCATCCCGACATCAGCCTCGTCCTGCGCAACACCGACATGTCGGGCCTGCCGCAGGTCCAGGCTGCGAGCAACGCCGCCGAAGGCGACGAGCTGCAGGAAGCCCGCGACACGCAAGGGCGCAAGGTGCTGACCGCACATGCGCGGGTCGCCCCCTTGCGCTGGTTCGTCTTCGTCGAGCTGCCGGTCGAGGAGGCCTACGCGCCGCTGTACGACTCGATCAGGCGCTCGGCCTTCCTGCTCCTCGGCGCGCTGCTCCTTGCGGCGCTCGCCGGCACCTTCCTGGCGCGCCGGATGATGGTCCCGATCCAGGCGCTCCGCGCCGGCGCCGAACGCATCGGCCGCGGGGAGCTCAGTCAGCGGATTGCGGTGAAGACCGGCGACGAGCTCGAGGCCCTCGCCGACCAGTTCAACGACATGGCGGGGAGGCTCGAGGAGTCCTACGCGGGACTCGAGCGGAAGGTCGAGGAGCGGACGCGGGAGCTGACGAAAGCCCTCGAGACGCAGCAGGCGACGGGCGAGATCCTCGCCTCGATCAGCGCGTCGATCACCGATGCGAAGCCCGTGTTCGAGGCGATCGTGCGCAACCTGTCGCGCCTGTTCGGCACGCGCTTCGCGGTGGTTCAGGTCCTGCGCGACGGCATGATCGAGATGCCCGCGGTCCAGGGGCAGCCGGGCTTCGAGAAGCTGATCGAACGCTATCCGCGCCCGCTCGACGAGACCACCGCCGGCGGGCGGGCGATGCTGTCGAAACGGACGCTCCAGTACTCGCCCGTGCTCGGCGATCCCGCCGCGCCTCCGTCGACCCAGGATTTCGCCAGGGACTTCGGCTTCAATTCCGTGATCTTCACGCCCATGATGCGGGAGGACCGGGTGATCGGGGCGATCGGCGCCGCCCATCACGAGACGAGGGAGTTCGACGAGCAGCAGGTCGCCTTGATCAGGGCGTTCGCGGACCAGGCCGTGATCGCGATCGAGAACGTGCGGCTGTTCGACGAGGTGCAGGCGCGAACGCGCGAGCTGCAGGAAGCGCTTGAACAGCAGACGGCCACGGCCGACATCCTCGCCGCCATCTCGTCTTCGCAGGCGCAGCTCAAGCCTGTGTTCGAGACGATCGTCGACAGGACCACGCGCCTCTGCGAGGCGTCGTTCGCCTGCGTTGCTCTGTTCGAGGGCGAAGCGCTTCGCTTCGCGGCTATTTCCGGCGCCTCTGCAGACACAGAGTTCTTCCGCCCTGAACGGCTGCACCAGCCCGACGGCTGTCCCTATGTCCTTCCCCTCGCCCACGCGAGAAACACCGTCCAGACCCCCGATTTGCGCGCCGAGAAAGGCTACCTCGAGAACGATCCGTTCTATGTGACGGCCGTCGACGTCGGCGGGGCGCGGACCGCGCTGCGCGTTCCCTTGCTCAAGGACGGCGCGGTGCTCGGCCACGTCTGGGCGTTCCGCCAGGAGGTGAGACCGTTCAGCGACACGCAGGTCGAGCTGATCGGCAACTTCGCCAAGCAGGCCGTGATCGCGATCGAGAACGCGCGCCTGTTCGAGGCCGAGCAGGCGCGCACACGCGAGCTTCAGGAATCGCTCGAATATCAGACCGCGACGAGCGAGGTGCTGGGCGTCATCAGCCGCGCGCCGAACGAGCTGCAGCCGGTCTTCGAGGCTATCGTAGACACGGCGGCGCGCCTCTGCGAGGCGGAGCACGCCTTCGTCTTCCAGCGCGACGGCGAGGTCTACCGGCTCGCGGCCAATCACGGTTTCTCGGAAGAGTACGTGCAGTTCATACTGGATCATCCGATCCCACCCGGGCGCGCGACCCTGGTCGGCCGGACTGCCCTGACCGCCGCGATCGTCCACTTCCCGGACTGCCTTGCCGACCCCGAATACAAATGGGTGGAGTCGCAGAAGCGAGGCGGCTTCCGGACGATGCTGGGCGTCCCCCTTCTGCGCGACGGTGCGGCGGTCGGCGTCATAGCTCTGACCCGCACGCACGTCCGCCCGTTCTCGCAAAAGCAGATCGAGCTCGTCGAGACCTTCGCCGACCAGGCCGTGATCGCGATCGAGAACGTGCGGCTGTTCGAGGAGGTGCAGGCGCGCACCGCCGAGCTGCAGGAGTCGCTCGAGTACCAGACCGCGACCAGCGACGTGCTCAACGTCATCAGCCGTTCGCCTTCGGAGATCCAGCCCGTCCTCGATACGATCGTGGAGACCGCGGCGCGGCTTTGTGACGCCAGCGACGCGATTATCGCCCTGAGGGAAGGCGATTGGCTCAAGACCGCCGCGCATCGCGGGCCGATTCCCGTCGCTTTCGGCGCGCAACTCGATCGCTTTCCGATCGGTCGGGGCTGGGTGACGGGACGCGCCGTGGTCGACCGCAAATCAGTGCACATCCCCGACCTTCAGGCGGCCGCCGACGAATTCCCCGACGGGCAGACGATGGCGCTCCGGATGGGACATCGAACCATCGTCGCCACGCCCCTCATGCGCGAGGACGCCGCGATTGGGGCCCTCGTGATCCGACGGACGGAAGTGCGGCCGTTCTCGGAGAAGCAGATCGCTCTGCTTCAGACCTTTGCCGATCAAGCAGTGATCGCGATCAGCAATGTCAGGTTGTTCGAGGAGGTGCAGGCGCGCACCCGCGAGCTGCAGGAGTCGCTCGAGTACCAGACCGCGACCAGCGAGGTGCTGAACGTGATGAGCCGGTCGCCGACCGATGCCAAGCCGGTGTTCGACGCGATCGTCACAAGCGCCGCCGAGCTCTGCGGGGCCGTGTTCAGCAACGTGCAGCTTTTCGACGGCGAAATGCTCCACGTCGCCGCGACCCACAACTTCACTCCCGAGGTTCTTGAGCAGTTCCATAAAATGTATCCGCGGAGACCCGACCGCCTCCAGATCTCCGGCCGGGCCATTCTGAGCCGCACGACCGTGCATGTGCACGATGTCCTGGAGGATGCCGAATATCCGCGCGAGCTCGCTCTCGCCGGCAATTGGCGCGCTATTCTCTCCGTGCCGATGCTTCGCGACGGCACCGCTGTCGGCGTGATCACCGTCTCGAAATCGGAGCCCGTCCCGTTTTCGGGCCGTCAGATCGAGCTGCTGAACACCTTCGCCGATCAGGCTGTGATCGCGATCGGCAACGTGCGGCTGTTCGAAGAAGTACAGGCGCGCACCGCCGAGCTGCAGGAGTCGCTCGAGTACCAGACCGCGACCAGCGACGTGCTCAACGTCATCAGCCGTTCGCCATCCGATCTGCAGCCGGTGCTCGATACCATCGTCGAAACCGCTGGCCGGCTCTGCGACGCGTACGACACGACCATTTTCTTGCGAGCGGGCGACCGGCTGGACGTAGCCGCTCATCGGGGGGCGATATCGAATGTCTCGCACCGGCCGCCGATCGGACGGGGCTGGGTGACGGGACGCGCCGTGGTCGATCGCAAACCGGTGCATGTTCCCGACCTCCTCGCCGCGGCGGACGAGTTCCCCGACGCCCAGACGATGGCCCGCCGGATGGGCCATCGGACCATTCTCGCCATGCCGCTCGTGCGCGACGACGTGGCGATCGGTGCGATCTTGCTCCGCCGGACTGAAATCCGCCCGTTCTCGGACAAGCAGGTCGCAGTTCTCCAGACCTTCGCGGACCAAGCCGTGATCGCGATCGAGAACGTGCGGCTGTTCGAGGAGGTGCAGGCGCGCACGGCGGAGCTCACCGAGGCGCTGGAGCAGCAGACCGCGACGTCGGAGGTGCTGCAGGCGATCAGCCGCTCGACCTTCGATCTCGACGCCGTGCTGGAGACCCTCGTGCAATCGGCCGCGCGGCTCTGCGAGGCCGATATCAGCACG
>DASVPW010000205.1:0-5567 GCA_036389455.1 Beijerinckiaceae bacterium | reverse complement strand
GTCCGTCGATCGCATGGAAGCTTCGTGTTTCGGCGGCAGGGGCCTGTCAAGGACGGGCCCGAAGGGCCCGCCGCCTTAAGGCGGCCGCAGGTCCTTGACAGGCCCCCGCCCGCCGAAACACGAAGCTTCCATGCGATCGACGGGGACTCCACCAGAGCAGTCATTCTTTAGGTGAAAGGTGATGGCCAAATCTTTACCGCCATATCGGCAAGGGCGTCACCACGCGCGGCAATTTCTGGCTCGCCCCAGCTCGAGTGTTCGAGGATTGCCAAATTCAAGGCCAGCAGGCTCTGCTTGAGCCATGGTGTTTTGTCCGGGAACGCGCTGTTAGAAGCGCTGGTGTTGCCCGGTACCGTGATGAGGGTAAGATTGCCTAAGGTGTGAAGAGCCGCTTCCCGCGCCGCAATCGCAGCTCGCAAAGGCTCATCTGAACCGGCAATCTTATGTGCCGGAGCATAACGACCATCTGGTAGTGGCCAGTTCTTCGTCCAGGTTTGGGGCAGCACGTGTTCAATCGACATGCCCGTGGGACGCGGCGTCTGAACGGAATACTTCGTCCGAGATGCACACTCTAGTTCCCACAAGATATCTGCCAGACGGTCCTTACGCGGGAACCAGAGATAGACTGGGCGCGTACGGATCGCAGCTCGAAGCTCCCCATCATCAGGAAAGCGCACTGTATCGCCTCGCTGCCCGGCAAAGGCCTCTGAAAACGTGGCCACCGATACCCCACGCTGGAGCATAGCACCGACCAGTCGCGTGAAGTTCTTGTTTAAGTTTTTGGCCGTGAGGCCGCAGATCGCTCGCCGTACGAGATAGCTATAAATTAGTCGATAAAGATAAGCCTTTACTTCTTCGTCGGCATTTGACACGGCAATACGGAAGACGAGCGGGTACGCGGTCGAGACCTCCCACAAATTCAGCTTCGCCCCAAGAGCGGCGAGGTTACACTCGCCTCCGCCCTCTTCTAGGGTTTGATATATTGGGGCGAAGATCGTGAGAGCGTCCAGTTCCGCTTCCACTGTGGCGAATCGTGGCTTTCCTTTCGGCCGTGCAAAGGCGCGGTACTCGGCATAAAGTTCGCGCAGTGAGGTTTCTTCGCCCGTCTGAGCTGTCAATGCGTGGCTGAGGAAATGGTCGATTCGTGGCCGCTTCGGCTTGGCACGGGGAGCGTCAGATTTCCAGAACGGAGCATCGAATGGCCGCCACTTGGCCTCAAACAGCGCTTCTGCGGATTCACCCTGTCCAGATGCACGATGAAAGATGTTGTTTCTGACCAGATCCATAGCCAGCAACGGCTGAGCTTGGCTGTTCAGCGTCTCAAATATTACCTGCGCATCGTCGCTCTCGGAAAGTCCGATCACCACCAGCTTAAGATGATTCAGCAGCGCTTCAAGTAATGCATGAAGTCGTTGCTGCGGCGCATCCGGCGCATCATCACTAGAAATATTCGGCTGATCCGCATTTTCGTCGTCTTGTAAGCCCAAACGTGCATACGCCTCGATACGTTCGATAAAGAAACCAAGAGCACGGACGGCGTTGGGTGCAGATTTAATCTTTCCATTTTGGTAGAAATATTGCGGATGTTTTACTCGAACAGCCTTAAGTCCGCCATCCATGATTAGGTGAAATACCGCCCGATCTTCCGGTGTGGGAACTAGCTTGAAGCGGGCATCCGAGTCAGTATCACCACTCATTGGCCGGACGAAAAGATAATTGCGGACAGCCTCACTTATTCCTGATTCACCCAAGCGGTCGCCTACTTCACGCAGAGCTGCGAGAAATAGCTGGAAGGTCGTCAGCCGCTGTTGACCGTCAACGACCTGAACACGAGGTGTGGCACCGATCGTGAATCCGTCTCCACCAGGTGCTAGAATTAAAGCGCCCATGTAATGGCTGAACTTCGGCTTGCCTTGCAGCGCCTCTTCCGCTTTGGCCACGACGTCATCCCAGAAAGGAGAGAGGCGTTCGTCGCGCCAGCTGTACTGTCGCTGATAGATAGGGACAACGAAACGTCGCTGGTCTCCAAGTACGGAAATCACTGGATGATCTTTGGCGTCCATTCCATAGCTCGCTTTGGTATGTGCCCTCCTTAGTCGTGTTAATCGACCGACTCAATATTGCGGGGGCTCTTGACAATCGTCCTATTCATGATTTGTTCCCTGCGTCCGTCCACCCGAGGGGCGGGCTGCCGCTCATCTGCCCCGAGCGCGGCTGCCGGCGCGCCCGGCGCTGCCGCGGCGGCGTGAAGGACGGCAAGTACGGCCTCCTGCCCTGCTTCTGGCACTACCGCGAGGAGATGCGCTTCCTCCTCTTCAGCCCCGGCGGCCTCCTGAAGCTGCAGGAGGCCGGGCACGAGGGCCTCGTCCCCTCCCCCGGCTCCGCCGGTCCCGACGCCCCGGTCCCGACGCCGGAGGCGTCCCCCCGACCCGCGCCGGCCGGGCGCGCTCGAGCTCCTCTTCGGCTCCGACGCGAAGGCGCTCGCGAAGCTGAGACGGCCGAAGCACGTGCGGCGGCCGGGCAGCTGGGAGCGCGACCCCGAGGCCTTCGAGCGCTACTTCATGTCGGGCGACTGGCGCGACCCCGGCACCGTCTGCCGCCCCGAGCCGGTGCGGATGGGCAACCGGTGGGTCGAGTGAGGCGGGCTCGATCGCCGCGCCGTATTCCCTTCCCCCTTGCCGGGAGGGAAACGCGCTCCCGCCAGCTCCGGCCCCCTACCCTCCCGCCGGCGCCGCCCGGATCGTCACGGCGTCGCCCTCGATCGAGAAGGTCACGGGCATGCCGGCGGCCTGGGCGATGAGGCCGGTGTAGAAGGGCTGGATCGCGTGGGCGTCGACGGCGCCGCTCTCGGGCGTGCCGGCGAGCAGCGCCTCGACGTGGGCCGGGATGCGGGCGTTCGGGCCCTTGGCAGTCAGCACGAACTCGGCCGTCTCCGCGTCGCCCGTCACGCGCACCGCGATCGCGCCGCCGCGGGGGATCGCGTTCGTGGCGAGCACCACGAGGTTGAGGAGGAGCTTGACCTTGTTCTTCGGCAGGAGCGCGCGCGGGCCCTCCCACGAGAGCGTCACCTTGTCGTCGGTGAACATGCCCTTCGCGACCTGCTCGGCGTCGGAAAGGTCGATCGAGGCGCCGGCCGAGCCCGCCGCCCCGAAGGCCAGGCGGGCGAACTGGAGGCGGGCCGAGGCCTGGCGGGCGCTCTTGCGGATGAGGTCGAGGGCGAACTCGCGCATCGAGGCCTCGTTCTCGTCCTCGAGCACCTCGAGGCCGTTGACGATGGCGCCGACCGGCGAGATCACGTCGTGGCACACGCGCGAGCACAGGAGCGCCGCGAGGTCGAGGGCGTCGAGGGTGACGGCGGCCATGAACGGCTCCGAGGTTCGGTCGAAGGAAATCGGGCGGCGCGCTCCGGCTCCGCCCCGAAGCGGCGACGGGGAACGCCCTCCGGTAGCGGGCATTGACGATTCGCGAAAGCGACCGAAGGATCGGCCCGGGCGGAACGCACAGGGAAGCGGAATGAGGCTCGACGAGGAGGCCCGGGAGGAGATCGCGCTGAGGCTCGGCGCGATCGCGCTCGAGGCCGGGCGCCTGCTGCGGCGCTTCGAGAGGAGCCGCGAGTTCCGGGTCAAGGCCGACGGCAGCCCGACGACGCCGGCGGACCTCGCCGCCGAGGAGCTGATCCTCGCCCGCCTCGCAAAGGCGTGGCCCGGCGTGCCGGCGGTCGCCGAGGAGACCGCGAACGCGGCCGAGCCGGGCGACCTGTTCTTCCTCGTCGACCCCCTCGACGGCACCCGCGACTTCCTGCACGGGGAAGGCGAGTACAGCGTCAATATCGCGCTCGTCTCGGGCGGGCGCCCGGTCGCGGCGGCGGTCGCCTCGCCGGCGCTGCAGCGGGTCTGGATCGCCGGGGCGACCGCCAAGGCGGCGGCGATCCCGCCGGACGGCGGCGCCATGGACTGGGCCCCGATCCGGGTCCGCCCGGCCCCCGTCGACGGGCTCGTCGCGCTCGTCAGCCGCCGCCACGGCGACCGGGCGACGGAGGCCTGCCTCGCCGCCCTGTCGATCGGGACCCTGCGCACCGCCTCCTCGGCGGTGAAGTTCTGCCTGATCGCGTCGGGCGAGGCCGACGTCTACGTGCGCTGCGGGGCGACCATGGAGTGGGACACGGCGGCCGGCGACCACGTCCTGACGCGGGCCGGGGGCTGCGTCGTCAAGGCCGGCGGCGGCCCCCTCGCCTACGGCCGCTCCGACCGCGGCTACCTCAACGGCCCCTTCGCGGCCCTCGGCGACCCGGCGCTCGCGCCGCGCCTCGACCTGCCGCTCGCGGCCGCGTGATCCCCGTGCGTCAGCCGCGGACGAGGTCGCGCGCGAGCGCCGGCCAGCGCGCCTCGGCCCGTCCCGCGAGCGCCGCGTCGGCGAGGAAGCGGGCGCGCGAGCGCGCGTCGCGGAACACGTAGAGGCGCCCGTCGCGGATCGCGAACACGGCGGCGTCGCCCGCGACGAGGCGCCCGTCGGCCGCGGCGGCGGCGTCGTAGCCGCCGATGCGCGGGGCGTAGACGTCCGGGTCGCGGGCGAAGGCCTCCCGGTTCGCCTGCGACGCGAAGCGCCAGGCGAGCCCGCTCCAGATCAGCTCGATCCCCTCCCGGCCGGCGAGCGGCGCCGGCGCCGAGAAATAGCTCACCGGGTCGAAGCCGAAGAGGCCGAGGCCCGAGCGACCATCGGCGACGAAGATCTGGGTCGCGCCGACCACGGGCGGGAGATCGTCGAGGGGCTGTGCCGGGACGCCGCCGGAGGCGCCGGTTAACGCGATCGCAACCACTAGGGCGGGAGAGCCCCGGAACCGCCTCGCTTGAGACATTTTTAGCCGTGTTGATGTCGAATGCGAATCGAGACGCGAAGGCCCGAGCGAAGAATTCTGGCCCGCAACGTCTAAAGAATTGGTGGGCCGGATCCGCGGCGCTCCCGAGGATCCGTTACGAAGGGGACTACTCATGCGGGCCCGCGGCTTTATCTTTGCGCTCCTGCTTGCCGCTTTCGCGCTCACGCCCGCCGCGGCGTCGGCCCAGATCGCGCGCCAGGCCGATCCCGGCACCTTCACGGTGACCGAGCTCGTGGATAGCGGCCACCGCTTCTTCGGCACGATCTCCCGCGGCCTCGCGCTGACCATCCAGGAGGCGGTGAAGCGCTGGGGCGAGCCGAACGGCTACATCCTCGGCCAGGAGGCCTCCGGCGCCTTCGTCGGGGGGCTTCGCTACGGCGAGGGCACGCTCTACACCCGCAACGTCGGCCAGCGGCCGGTGTTCTGGCAGGGCCCCTCGGTCGGCTTCGACTTCGGCGGCGAGGGCGCCCGCACCATGATGCTCGTCTACAACATGCCGGCGACGGAGGCGCTCTACCAGCGCTTCCTCGCCCTCGACGGCTCGGCCTATTTCGTCGGCGGCTTCGGCATGACGGCGGCGGTCGCCGACGAGATGGTGGTGGTGCCGATCCGCTCCGGCGTCGGCGCCCGCCTCGGCGTCAACATGGGCTACCTCAAGTTCACCGGCGAGCCGACCTGGAACCCGTTCTGA
>DASVPW010000204.1:0-2482 GCA_036389455.1 Beijerinckiaceae bacterium | reverse complement strand
CAAGAAGGCCTCGGCTTCCAGCTCGATAGCCTGTGCGAGAAGCCGCCGGGCGCCGGCGCGCAGCACCTCGGTCAGGGCATCATCGATCTCGTCAGGCTGACGGAGGCGGACTGTCGGGCGACATGTAAAACTGGACCCCTGACGACATAAGGAACTGGACCCCTCGCGTGAGAGCGAGGAGGTCGAGATGGGGTCGAACGAGAACCACGTTGTGCCGCGGGCGGAGGTCCCGTGGGGAGACGAGATGCGAACGCCGGACGAGGTCGCGGCGATGCTGCGGCTGAAGGCGCTCGGGTGGGGGATCAAGCGGATCGCGCGCGAGTTGGGGTGCAGCCACATGACGGTGCGGCGCTACGTGGCCGAGGGCGGCTATGTTCCCTATCGGCGTCGTGGCCGGCCCCGCGCGCTGGCGGGGTTGGAAGCGTGGTTGGCCGAGCGTTTCCGGCGTCATGCCGGCACCGCCGACGTGGTGCGCCAGGAGTTGGTGGCCGAGAGGGGGATTGGCGTCAGCCTGCGCACGGTCGAGCGCGCGGTGGCCCCGTTCCGCTGCGCTCTTGCCGCGGAGGCGCGGGCGACGGTGCGGTTCGAGACGCCGCCGGGCCACCAGCTACAAATCGACTTTGGCGAGCGGCGGATTACGATCGCCGGCATCTCGACCAAGGTGTTCCTGTTCGTGGCGACGCTGGGCTACTCGCGTCGGCTCCACGTGCGCGCCTTCCGCAACGAGCGCCAGGAGAGCTGGTTTGAGGGGCTGGAGAGCACGTTTCGGCACTTCGGCGGCGTGACGGCCGAGGTGTTGTTCGACAACGATCGTGGGCTCGTTGTGCGGCACGATGTCGAGACGCGCGAGGTGGAGTTCAACGCCACCTTCCGCGCCTTCGCGCGGCATTGGGGCTTCCGGCCCAGGGCGTGTGCTCCGTATCGGGCGCGCACGAAGGGCAAGGATGAGCGCGGCGTCGGCTATGTGAAGAAGAACGCCATCGCCGGCCGGACGGTTGCGAGCTTTGCGGCGCTGGAGGCCCACCTTGAGGCGTGGGCGCGCGAGGTCGCCGACCAGCGCGTCCATGGCACGACGGGCGAGGCGCCGATGGAGCGCTTCGCTCGCGAGGAAGCGAAGGCGCTCAAGCCGATCACGGGCATTCCGCCCTTCCAGGCTCTGCGGGAGCTCACGCGCAAGGTGCAGGCGGACTGCGCGATCGAGGTCGACGGCAACGCCTACTCGGTGCCCTGGCGCCTGATCGGCGAGCGCGTACGGGTGACGATCACGGGCGAGATGCTGCGCGTCAGCCATGCGGGCCGCGAGGTGGCGGTCCATGCTCGCCAAGCCGGCCGGCGCCAGCGCCTGGTGGATCCGGCTCACTTCGAGGGCGTCGCCGGGTTCCGCGCCAAGGTCGTCCGCCCGGCCGTGATCGCGGCCGATCTGTCGCTGGCAGCCGAGGAGGAGCCCTCGCCACCAGCGCTCTTGCGACCGCTGGCCGAGTACGAGGCCCTGATCGGGGGAGGCTTCTGATGGACGCCGCTTACGATCACCTGGTCGGGATGCTGAGTCGCCTCAAGCTGACCGCCATCCGCGACCAGCTCGACAGCCTCGTGGACGAGGCCGGCCGGCGCGAGCTGACCATCCGTGAGGCGCTCGCTTTGTTCTGCGAGCGAGAGATCGCCCGCAAGGACGAGCGGCGCATCGAGATGAGCATGGGGCTCGCACGCTTCCCCTTCGTGCGGGACCTGGCCGGCTTCGACTTTGCGGCCCAGCCCTCGATCGACAAAGGTCAGATCCGGGAACTCGCGACGGGGCGCTTCATCGCCAACGGCGAAGCCGTTCTGTTGCTGGGTCCTCCGGGCGTGGGCAAGTCGCATCTTGCGGTCGCGATCGGGCGCGAGGCCATCACGGCGGGCTACACGGTGTTGTTCGTGCCGGCTCCGACCCTTGTGGCTCAGCTGGCCAAGGCGCATGCCGAGGGTCGGCTCGAGGAGCGGCTGACGCACTTCGCCAAGCCTAAGCTTCTCATTGTTGACGAGCTTGGTTACCTGCCCTTCGAGCCCGACGCCGCGCACCTGTTCTTCCAGCTCGTGTCCCGTCGTTACGAACGCGGCAGCCTTTTGGTGACGTCGAACCGCGCCGTGAGCGAATGGGGAACGGTCTTTGGCGACGCCGTAGTGGCGACGGCAATCCTGGACCGCCTTCTTCACCACAGCCACGTGATCACGATCCGGGGCGACAGCTACCGCCTTCGTGAAAAGCGCCGCAGCGGGCTCCTGCACAAGCCCGCAGCGGCGCCTCAGTCCAACAGCCTAACCTGAACGCGGGAGGGGTCCAGTTTTGAATGGCGCAAAGGGTCCAGTTCCGGATGTCGCTTGATAAGCCCGTCCGGGCCGTGCTGGTTGAAGGCGGTGCACCCAGTCGCGCAGGGTCTGGCGGTCCATGCCGCCGATGCGCGCCGCTTCTGTCCGGCTCATCCCGTCCAGCACCGCAGCAAGCGAC
>DASVPW010000203.1:0-64568 GCA_036389455.1 Beijerinckiaceae bacterium | reverse complement strand
CCGGACGGGCCGCCCGCGGGCGGCCCGTCCGGTTCGCGCCCCTTGCCTCCAAGGGGGTCTGGCGGGCGCGGGGCGCCGGCTCGGCGGGAGCGGGGGCGGCGGCCGCCGCCTCTTCCTTCAGGCCCGACGGCGCGACGATCGTCGCGACCGTGAAGTCGCGCTCCGCGATCGTCGGCTTCGCGCCTTCCGGCAGCCGGATCGCCGAGATGTGCAGCGAGTCGCCGATGTCGAAGCCGGTGAGGTCGGCGTCGAGGGCGTCCGGGATCGCGTCCACCGGCACCTCGAGCTCGATCGTGTGGCGCACGATGTTGAGCGTGCCGCCGCGCTTCAGGCCGGGCGAGGCCTCCTGGTTGACGAAGTGGACCGGCACCTCGACCCTGATCCGCTGGCCTTCGGCAAGGCGCAGGAAGTCGACGTGGACCGGCAGGTCCTTGACCGGATCGAGCTGGTAGTCGCGGGGAATCGCGCGGGTCTTCTCGCCGTTGACGTCGATCTCGAACACGGTCGTCAGGAAGTGGCCGGCGAAGATGAGCTGGCGCGTCTCGTTGAAGTCGAGGGCGATCGGCGCAGGCGGAGCGCCGGCTCCGTAGATGACGGCGGGAACGCGGCCCTCGCGGCGGACGGCCCGGGCGGCCCCCTTGCCGACCCGGTCGCGCGCCACGGCCTGAAGCTGCTTCACGGAAGCCATGGTCGTGGTCCTTCGATGGTGTTGCCGTAAAACCGGACGGGCCGCCCGCGGGCGGCCCGTCCGGTTCGCGCCCCTTGCCTCCAAGGGTGTCTGGCGGGCGCGGGGCGCATATAGCGCGCGAGCTAAGGGAAGGCAATCTTTTGTCCTGGTTCGTCCCATGAGACGATAAGCGGAGTTGCCTGGTAGTTCAGCCGGAGATGTCGCCGATCTTTCGATCCATTTCGGCGGCCGTTCGGCGCGACATGATGTATCGGACAGCAGGGACCATTTCGCCTGATCGCGCTCCCTGCGGGTGTCGGAGCAGGAAGACGGTCGCCGTGTGTCCGCCTTCTTCAACGAAGGCCATGCAAGCGTCCGGAGGTCCCACGGGTAATGGCACAGTTTCGAATTTGGGAAGAGCCCAACGAACCTTTTTAGTGAAGATCAGGACAAAATCGGGCGTCAACTCGCGAATGACCGCAGAAGCCGCTCCTTCGCGCGCTCTACGTGCGTTGCGGTTCGCATATTAACATACCGTTCGTCATCCAGACCGATTGCATCCGGAACATAATTGATGAAGGCGACCTTGCTCCAAAAAACGGTATGGCTGGAATATCCGAAATAATCTCGAATGCGATCGAAAAATGCGATTCTATATTCGCCAGTAACGACCTTTCCAATTACATCTTTTGTAACGCCTTCCCAGTCACTCTCATTTTTTTCTAAGCCAATGAGAATTGCCTACAATCAGTATCCTTTTGCCGTCAATGCCTTCGCAATAATTCGCTCCCTGATGCGGGTGATGCTCGATCATGAGTTGGCCTATGCCCTGGTAATGCGGGACGTGAGCGGCAACTCTCACGCGAGAAAGGAAAGATCAATTCGACAGATGACCTACTAAGCCGGCGCAAGTCCGAGCCGCTCGTCGCGGCGGCGCAGCCAGCGGGCGAAGGGCAGGGCGAGGAGCACCATCCAGGCTTTTCCCACGATCTGGCCGGCGAGAAAATCGAGGCTGCCGAAGGCGAGCTGGAGGAAAACCGCGCTGTCGACCACGAGGCCCACAAGGCTCGATAGGGCGACCGCGGTGACGAAGCGGCGGCGCTGGAGCGGCGTGTAGACCGCGAAATCCGCGAGCTCGGAGAGGAGGAACGCCGCCGTCGAGGCGACGACGATCGCGGGCGGCGCCAAAAGCGCCGAGATCGCGGCGCCCGCCGCGATGGCGAGAAGCGAGGCGCCGGCGCCGAGCCGGCGCTGCACGAGATCGCGCAGCACGAGGGCGAGGCCGACCATCGCGACGCCGCTCGGCGCCATCAGCCCCGGCGCGACGGGAACGAGGCACGGACCGCCCGGCGGGCACACGGTCCCAAGATGCCCGATCATCCAGTTCGCGGCCGGGATCGTCAGCGCGTACAGGACCAGGAACAGCGCGCCCTCGGCGAGGCGCCGACGGTCTTCCACGGGCGGGTCGCCCATCAATCGAACAGGCTCGACACCGAGCTCTCGGTCGCGGTGCGCCGGATCGCCTCGCCGAGGAGGGCCGCGATGGAGATGACGCGGATGTTGCGGGCGGCCTTCACGGCTTCGGCCGGCCGGATCGAGTCGGTGATGACGAGTTCCTTCAGCTTCGAGGTCGCGATGCGCGACACCGCCCCGCCCGAGAGCACGCCATGGGTGATGTAGGCGTAGACGTCCTTCGCCCCTTGCGCGAGGAGCGCGTCGGCGGCGTTGCACAAGGTGCCGCCGGAATCGACGATGTCGTCGACGAGGATGCACGAGTGCCCGGCGACGTCGCCGATGATGTTCATGACCTCGGATTCGCCCGCGCGCTCGCGGCGCTTGTCGACGATGGCGAGGGGCGCATCGATGCGCTTGGCGATGGCGCGGGCCCGCACCACGCCGCCGACGTCCGGCGAGACCACGACCTTGTCGCCGTTGCCGAGCCGGTCCTTGATGTCGCCCACGATGACGGGGGCGCCGAACAGGTTGTCGGTCGGGATGTCGAAGAAGCCCTGGATCTGGCCGGCGTGGAGGTCGACGGTGAGCACGCGGTCGACGCCCGCGTGGGTGATGAGGTTCGCGACGAGCTTCGCCGAGATCGCGGTGCGGCCCGCGGTCTTGCGGTCCTGCCGGGCGTAGCCGAAGTACGGGATCACCGCCGTGATGCGCCGCGCCGACGCGCGTCTCAGCGCATCGATCAGGATGAGCAGCTCCATCAGGTGGTCGTTCGCCGGAAACGACGTCGACTGGACCACGAACACGTCCTCGCCGCGCACGTTCTCCTGGATCTCGACGAAGATCTCCATGTCGGCGAAGCGGCGCACCGAGCAGCGGGTGAGCGGCGTCTTGAGGTAGTCGCCGATGTCCTCGGCGAGGGGCCGGTTCGAGTTCCCCGCGACGAGCTTGACCGAGGAGTTGAAGGGCATCGAAGGGTCCGCTGCGCGCCGGGGAGGCGTGGAGGAGGCGCGAGGCTCTTAGCAGCGTTGCGAAACCGTCACAATACGACGGGAGTCGACCTCTCCCGCAGGGTCTCCCGCCTCCGGGAGGCGGTTCACCGCACGAGGAACCGCAGCTCGCTCACCTGCCTCGACACCTCGCCGGGGCACAGGATCGAGGGCGGGAAGTGGGGCTTGTTCGGGCCGTCGGGGAAGCGCTGCGGCTCGAGGCAGAGGCCGCCGTGGCGGCCATAGGGACCGCCGCCGAGGGCGCCGGAGGAGACGTCGAGCTTGTGCCCGCCGTAGAACTGCACGCCGGGCTCGGTCGTCCACAGCTCCAGGGCGACGCCGCTCCTGCGCGACGCGAGGGTCGTGGCATGGTTGAGGGACCCGCGCGGGCCGGACAGCACATAGTTGACGTCGTACTCGACCGCGGCGGCGGGCTTCGGTTCGCGGATCGGGCGCGAGGCCCTGAAGTCGTACGGCGTGCCGGCGACGCTCCTCACCTCGCCGGTCGGGATGAGCTCGTCGTCCGTCGGCGTCACGTGCTCGGCGGCGATCTCGAGCTCGTGGTCGAGGATGTCGGGAGAGCCGTCGAGGTTGTAATAGAGGTGCGTCGTGAGGTTGACCGGCGTCGCCCGGTCGCAGGTCGCCTCCAGCACGAGGCGCAGGGTCGCGCTCTCGATCAGCGTGTAGGCGCAGGTCGCGACGAGCCGGCCCGGATAGCCCATGTCGCCGTCCGACGAGACGAGGGCGAGGGTCACGCCCGCGGGCGTCACATCGACGATGGTCCAGACCCGCTGGCTGAACCCCTTCGCGCCCCCGTGCAGGTGCTGCCGGCCCGGTCCCTCGGGATCGAGCCGGTTCTCGTTGAGATCAAGTTGAAAAGTCTCGCCGTCAAGAGCGAAGCGGCCGCGGCCGATGCGGTTGCCGTAGCGTCCGACGATCGCGCCCATGTGGCGGGCGACCGTGGCGTATCCTTCGATGTCGTCGAGCCCGAGCACCACCCGCTGCGGGCCGCGGGGCGTCGGCACGTTAAGGTCCCGCACGATCGCCCCGAAGGTGATGACCTTCGCCTCGGCGCCGGCGGCAGAGCGCAGGGTGACTTCCTCGATCTCGCGTCCGCTGATCGTGCCGATGCGCGCGATCGTCATGCGGCGGCTTCCGCCGCGATCCGCGCGGCGAGCCGCACGAGGGAGAGGTCGCAGCCCGGCGGGCCGATCAGCGACAGCCCGAGGGGCGCGCCGCTGCGCGTGGCGAGCGGCATCGAGACCTGCGGCACGCCGGCAAGGCCCGAGAGGGACAAAAGATTGATGGCGCGGTTGCGGTAATCGTTCAGCGCCTCCTCGCTCTCGGAAAGCAGCGGCGCGACGTCGGGCATGGTCGGCAGCACCATCACGGCGTCTTGCCCGAGGAGCCCGCGGAAGCGCGCCGTGAAGCGCTCCCGCGTGTCCTGAGCCTCGGCGACCTCGGCGTCGGTCACGAGCCTCGCGTACTCGAAGCGGTCGGCGACGCCGGGACCGAGCGGCGGGCGGTAGCGCTCGATCATGGGCCCCCAGACGCCCCAGGCCTCCCGGGCCTGGAGGCGCCGGTGTGCCCAGTAGAGGGTCTCGAAACCCTCGGGCGCGGTCTCGACGAGGGCAGCTTCCCCCAGCATCGCCTCGATGCGCTTGACCAGCGGCGCGTGGACGGCGCGCACCTCCACGTCGAGCATGGCGAAGGCGTCGGCCGCGAGGACGAGGCGCGGCGTCTCGGGAAGGGGCGCGGGGTCTTCGCCGAGGAGCACCGTGCCGACGCGCTCGAACGTCGCCCCGTCGCGGGCAAACCATCCGCAGGTGTCGAAGGAGGAGGCAAGCGCCAGGCAGTCGTCGAGGCTGATCCGTCCGTGCGTCGGGCGGATGCCGAAGAGACCGCAGTGGCTCGCCGGCCCGCGCACCGAGCCGCCGGTATCGGAGCCGAGCGCCACGTCGCAAAGCCGGTTCGATACCGCAGCGGCCGAGCCTGAGGACGAGCCGCCCGGGATGCGGTCCGGCGCGCCGCCGTTCACCGGCGTGCCGAAATGGGCGTTCTTGCCGTTGAGCGAGAAGGCGAGCTCGTCCGTGATGGTTTTTCCCACGAAGCGGGCGCCGGCCTCGGCGAGCATCCGCGCCGGCGGCGCGGTGCGCGACTTCACTCCCGACAGGGCGAGCACGTGGGGCGAGCCGCCGCTCGTCGGATAGCCGGCGACGTCGTAGAGGTCCTTGACCGCGAAGGTGAGCCCGGAAAGCGGGCCGGAGGCCGCGTTCGGCACCTCGGCGGCCGGGTACGGCATGAAGGCGCGGGCGGGATCGTCAGGGAGGAGCATCGTTCGCCGAGGCCTTTTCAGGGACGGGGCTGCGACAGAACCCCTCCGCGCGGCTTTGCGCAAGAGGGCGTTGCCGCGCTTCCCGCCTGTGCTACCGTCCGGACGGTTCGAACGGGAGCTGACGGATGACCCAAGACCTTTCGCGCCGCACCGTCCTCGCGGGCCTTGCCGCTACGAGCGCGATGCCGGCGATGGCGCAGGGCCGGGACCCGATCAAGGTCGGGGAGCTCAACTCCTACACCCGGCTCGCCGCCTTCTGCGTGCCCTACCGCAACGCCATGCAGCTCGCGCTTGACGAGATCAACGGCAAGGGCGGCGTGCTCGGGCGGCGCCTCGAGTTCGTGATCCGCGACGACGGCGGCACCACCGGCGACGCGACGCGGGTCGCCGAGGAGCTCGTCACCCGCGAGAACGTGTCGATGCTCGTCGGCACTTTTCTCTCGAACGTCGGCCTCGCGGTCGCCGACTACGCGAACCAGCGCAAGACCCTCTTTCTCGCCTCCGAGCCCCTGTCCGACGCCATCACCATGGCGCAGGGCAACCGCTACACCTTCAGGGTCCGCCCTTCGACCTTCATGCAGACCAAGATGCTGGTCGAGGCCGTGAAGGGGAAGGCCGCGAGCCGCTGGGCGATCGTCGCGCCGAACTACGAGTACGGCCAGTCGGCCGCCGCGAACTTCAAGCGCCTCGTCAAGGAGGCAAACCCCAAGGCCGAGATCGTCGCCGAGCAGTATCCGGCGCTCGGCAAGGTCGACGCCGGCGCGACCGTCAACGCGCTGGCGCAGGCGAAGCCCGACGCGATCTTCAACGTGCTGTTCGGGCCCGATCTCCCGCCCTTCGTGCGCGAGGGCAACTCCCGCGGGCTGTTCGAGGGCAAGCTCGTCGCGAGCCTCTTGAGCGGCGAGCCCGAGTACCTCCTGCCGCTCGGCGAGGAGACGCCCGAGGGCTGGATCGTGACCGGCTACCCCTGGGAGCAGATCGAGGACCCGAAGCACAAGGCCTTCGTCGACGCCTACAAGGCGAAGTTCAACGACACGCCGCGCCTCGGCTCGCTGCTGGGCTACGTGGTGGTCCACATGGTGCGCGACCTCATCGAGAAGGCCGGCGGCACCGACACCGAGAAGCTCATCTCGACCTTCGAGGACATGAAGTTCGACACCGTCATCGGCCAGGTCGCGATGCGCGGCCTCGACCACCAGTCGACCCACGGCGCCTGGGTCGGCGAGACCACCCTGAAAGGCCGCCAGGGCGCCATGAAGAACTGGAAGTACGTCGACGGCGCGACCGTGATGTTCTCCGAGGCAGAGGTGAAGGCGGCCAGGAAAGGGTGAGGTTCGCGCTTCACTGTACGGGCCATGCACCACTCCCCTCATCCTGAGGTGCGAGCCGAAGGCGAGCCTCGAAGGACGCACCCTGCCGATGAGGCGCCCAACCGTCGGCGCGTGCTTCGAGGCTCGGCCTTCGGCCTCGCACCTCAGCATGAGGAGATTTGTGGAGCCCAACCTCTACCGAGAGGCTGAATGGACCTCTCCTTCGTCCTCGCCCAGGTCCTGACCGGGCTCGCCAGCGCCTCGTCGCTGTTCATCATCGCGAGCGGGCTGACCATCGTGTTCGGCGTCACCCGGATCGTGAACTTCGCGCACGGCTCGCTCTACATGCTCGGCGCCTACTTCGCCGTGACGATCGTGCCGCGCCTCCTCGACCTCTCCTACGGGCCGGCGAGCTTCTGGGCCGGCATCCTCCTCTCGGCGCTCGCCGTCGGCTTCCTCGGCGTCGTCATGGAAGTCGTGCTGCTGCGCCGCATCTACCGCGCCCCCGAGCTGTTCCAGCTTCTCGCCACCTTCGGCGTCGTGCTCGTGGTGCAGGATCTCGTCATCAAGGTCTTTGGGGCGCAGGACATCTTGGGGCCGCGCGCGCCGGGCCTGCGCGCGCCCGTGGAAATCCTCGGGCGTCGGTTCCCCTCCTACGAGCTCGTGCTGATCGCTGCCGGGCCGGTGGTGCTCGGCGCCTTGTGGCTCCTCCTCAACAAGACGCGCTTCGGCGTGCTGGTGCGCGCCGCGACGCAGGACCGCGAGATGGTCGGCGCGCTCGGGGTCAACCAGGCGCTGCTCTTCACCGGCACCCTCTTCCTCGGCGCGTTCCTCGCCGGCCTCGGCGGCGCGCTGCAGATCCCGAAGGCGCCGGCGCAGTCCGGCATGGACCTTTCCGTCATCGCCGAGACCTTCGTGGTGACGGTCGTCGGCGGCATGGGCTCGATCCCGGGCGCGTTCCTCGCCGCCCTCGTCATCGGCCAGCTCAACGCCTTCGGTATCCTGGTCTTTCCGAAGATCACCCTCGTCCTCGTGTTCCTGCTCATGGGCGTCGTCCTCGTGGTGCGCCCCTACGGGCTCCTCGGCCGCCCCGAGGCGCCGGGCACCGCGCACGCCGCGGCGCTCGGGCGCCCGCTGCGCTCGTGGGGGCGAAGCGAGAAGGGGATCGTGGCGGCCGTCCTCGCCGTCCTCCTCGTCCTGCCGCTCGTCGGCGATGCCTATGCCGTGAAGGTCGCGACCGAGGTGATGATCTTCGGCCTCTTCGCCTTCTCGCTGCATTTCCTGATCGGCACCGGCGGGCTCGTGAGCTTCGGCCACGCCGCCTACTTCGGCCTCGGCGCCTACGGCGCTGCGCTCGCGCTGCGCCACCTCGGGGTCTCGATGGAGCTCGCGCTGCCGCTCGCCCCCATCGCGGCCGCTTTCGGCGCCGCGCTGTTCGGCTTCTTCATCGTCCGGCTCTCCGGCATCTACCTCGCCATGCTGACGCTCGCGGCCGCGCAGATTCTTTACGCGGTCGCGTTCCAGTGGGTCGAGGTGACGGGCGGCGACAACGGCCTCGTCGGCATCTGGCCCTCGCCCTGGGCCGCGGGCCGGGTCGTCTACTATTACCTCACGCTCGCCTTCGCGGCGACGGCGGTGCTGGCCTTGCGCCACGTCATCCACGCACCCTTCGGCTACACCCTGCGGGCCGCCCGCGACTCGGAGCTCAGGGCCGACGCCGTCGGCATCGACGTGCGCCGCCACCGCTGGCTCGCCTTCATCTTAGGGGGAGCCGTCGCAGGCCTCGCCGGCGGGCTCTACGTGTTCCTGAAGGGCTCGATCGATCCCTCGGCGCTCGGCATCCCGGTTTCCGTCGACGCGCTGACCATGGTGCTCCTCGGCGGCATCCAGACCGTCATGGGTCCCCTCGTCGGCGCGACCGTGCTCCATACGCTGAAGGACCAGGTCATGTCCCTGACGCAGCTCGAGCTATGCTTGAGCGGGCGTCTGCTCTGTCTGCGGGTGGGAGAACTCTGGCGGATGCTTCTGGGGCTCTCGATCATCGCCATGGTGCTGCTCTTCCCGAACGGCCTCGTCGGCGCGTTCGAGGCGGCCCGGGCGCGCCTTTCCGGCCGTCGCGCATGACGCTCCTCGCCGTGCAGGGCCTGTGCAAGACCTTCGGCGGCGTGGTGGCGGCCCGCGACGTGAGCTTCGAGGTCGCGCCCGGCGAGCTCCTCGCCCTCATCGGCCCGAACGGGGCCGGCAAGACCACGACCTTCAACATGGTCGGCGGGCAGCTCCGGCCCGATGCCGGCCGCGTCGTCCTCGACGGCGAGGACGTCACGGCTCTGACGCCGCGCGAAAAATTCAGGCGCGGGGTCGGGCGCACCTTCCAGGTCGCCCAGACCTTCCCGTCCATGACCGTCGCCGAGAACGTCCAGATGGCGCTCATGAGCCATGCCGGCGAGACCCGCGGCGTGACCGCGGACGCCCGCCGCCTGCACCGCGACGAGGCGGTCGCGCTCCTTGCGCCGCTGGGCATGGCGGCCACCGCCGACCGCGCCTCCTCGACCCTCGCCTACGGCGACGTGAAGCGCGTCGAGCTCGCGGTGGCGCTCGCGAACGAGCCGAAGCTCCTCCTCATGGACGAGCCCACCGCCGGCATGGCGCCGCGGGAGCGCGCCGCCCTCATGGAGCTGACCCAGAGAATCGCCCGCGAGCGCCGCATCGGCGTGCTCTTCACCGAGCACGACATGCTCGCGGTGTTCGCGCACGCGGACCGCATCCTCGTGCTGGTGCGCGGCGAGATCGTCGCGGCGGGGACGCCGGAGGAGGTCCGCGCGAACCCCCGGGTCCGCGAGGTCTATCTCGGCGAGGCGGGCGCTGCCGCCGCAGCCCGCGCGCGCCGGGCTCCGGCATGAACGCGCTCCTCGAGGTCGAGGGCCTGTCCGCGTTCTACGGCCGCGCGCAGGTCCTCTTCGACGTGTCGCTGACGCTTGGCCCAGGCGAGGTCGCCTCTCTCATGGGGCGCAACGGCGCCGGCAAGAGCACGACGCTGAAGGCCGTCATGGGCCTCGTCGCGGCCCGCGCCCGGCGCCTCGTCTTCGCCGGCGGCTCGATCGCCGGCGTGCCGAGCTATCGCATCGCCCGTCTCGGGCTCGGTTACGTGCCCGAGGACCGGCGCATCTTCACCGACCTTACCGTCGCCGAGAACCTCGAGGTCGGCCGCCGCGCGGCGCCCGGCGGCCGCACCGCCTGGACGCCCGAGCGCCTCTTCGAGATCTTCCCCAACCTCGCCGAGATGCGCGGGCGGCGGGCGAGCCAGATGTCGGGGGGCGAGCAGCAGATGCTCACCATCGCCCGCACCCTCATGGGCAATCCCCGCGCCGTGCTCCTCGACGAGCCCTCGGAGGGCCTGGCGCCGGTGATCGTCGAGTTGATGGCCCGGGCGGTCAACGCCATGAAGGCGGAAGGAATCGCGGTGCTGCTCTCCGAGCAGGACCTCGCCTTCGCCTCCGCCGTCTCCGACCGCGCCCACGTGATCGAGCGCGGCCAGATCCGCTTCTCGGGCCCGATCGCGGAGCTGTCGCGGGACGAGGCGCTGCGCGAGGCCTATCTCGGGGTGTGAGGCGCCGCCAGCGGGTCGTTCTCCAGGAGGATCGGCCGGCCGTGCGGGGTCGCGTGCGCGGCGCGCTCCCAGGCCTCGCGGCGCGCCGACAGCGCCGCCGCGCTGGTCACGCCTTTCTCCGCCGCGAGCCGCTCGATCGCGGCGAGCCAGTGGCGGTAGTAGGTCGAGCCGTCGTCGGGATCGCCGTCGGCTTGCGCCCGTCTGATCTCGGCCGCGAGCGCCGCGGCCCATTCCGCCCAGGTGAAGAGGCCGCGCCCGTGCAGCGCGAGCGTCAGGGCGAAGGCCTGCGCCTCCCACGGCGCGGAAAACACCGGCGCGCCGTCGCCGCCGCGCGGGATCGGAGCGACGGCCGCAGCAGCGGCGCCCAGGCCCTCAGGCAGGCTCAAGGTAGCTCTCCCAGGCGTCGATCGAGACGACGAGGGACGAGTCCGCCTCCTCGCCCCACAGCTCCGGCCCCGAGAAGCGGACCGTGTAGAGCCATTGCGGGCTCTCGCCCTGCCCGGCCGCGGCCGAGTCCGGGAAGACGTGGACCCCGTGGACCCGCTCGACGAAGCCGCGCTTGCCCCGCGCGTAGCGCGGCAGCCGGGTATGCCCGGCCGGGTGCATGACCCGGGCCATGACCCGGTCGCCGAGGGCGAAGCGGGCCGGATGCTCGGCCGGGCGCTCCGTCGGGCTGCCCCTGGCGAGCACGGCCGGGACGCTCCCCGCCTTGAGCACCCGCGCGACGGGCTTCGGCGGCGAGAGCGCATGGCCGGCCTTCAGCTCGTCCTCGGTAACGAGGCCGTGGCGCAGGACGAGCTTCTCGAGGCCCATGGTCCAGATCTCGTAATAGCTGGAGGACAGATAATCGGCCGGATGCAGGCTCTCGCGCGCGGCCCGGCTCGCGTCGAGGCCCCACTCCCCCATCGCTCCCATGGCGAGGGTCAGCCCCAGGGCCCGCCGCTCCCAGTCGGCATGGAACCAGGGCTCGTCGGGCTCGCGCCCGATCGGCCCGAACCCCATCATCCCGCCGAGGTCCTGCGCGCCGTTCACGGCCGCGCCACCTCGTCCGGCCTCAACGCGAGCCCGGTGCCGATCATCGAGTCCCGCGTCACGAGGTCGGCGAGGGCGTCCTCGCTCAAAGCCTCGGTGCCTTCGGGCCGCATCGGCACGACGAGGTAGCGGACCTCGGCGGTCGAGTCCCAGACGCGGATGCGGGTCTCCGCCGGCAGCTCCACGCCGAATTCCTTGAGCACGCTGCGCGGGTCGATCACGGCGCGGGAGCGGTAGGGCGCCGATTTGTACCAGACCGGCGGCAGCCCGAGCACCGGCCAGGGGTAGCAGGAGCACAGGGTGCAGACGACCATGTTGTGCTCTTGCGGCGAGTTCTCGACCGCCACCATGTGCTCGCCCTGGCGCCCGGTGAAGCCGAGCGACGCGATCGCGGCGGTGGCGTCGGCGAGGAGCCATTCCCGATAGGCCGGATCGGCCCAGGCCTTCGCCACGACCTTCGCTCCGTTCCGCGGCCCGACCTTGGTCTCGTAGGTCTCGACGAGGGCATCGATCGCGGCCGGGTCGACGTAGCCTTTCTCGACGAGGATCGACTCGAGCGCCCGGACCCGAAGCTCGATCTCGGAGAGCTCGCTGCCTTCGTGATAGTGGCTGTGGTCGTGGCTGTGGTGATGGTGATGATGCTCATTCATGGCGCCGATCCTAGCCATAGCAGCGGACGCTGTCATTCCGGGCTCGACCTGCGCCCGCCCCCGGAGTGACGGCCGCTACACTCCCGCCGCGCCGCCGTCGGAACGCGGGTCGTGGGCCGCCTCGACCCTTCCGCCCCGGGGATGCTTCACCAGCATGCCGGCGTGGCCGCAGGTCTCGGAGTAGGGGATGCCCAGCTCCTCCACGTCATGCCCCAGTCGGGCGAGCCCCTCCAGGATCCGGGCGTCGAAGCGGCTCTCCATCTTGAGCGTCGTCGAGGTCTGGCCCCAGGTGCGGCCGAGGAGCCAGCGCGGGGCGTCGACCGCGTCGGCGACGCCCATCCCGTCGAGGTAGCGGCAGAGGATCTGGGCCTGGAACTGCGGCTGCCCGTCGCCGCCCATGGAGCCGTAGGCCATGACCCGCCCGTCGTCGAAGGCGGCGAGCGCCGGGATCAGCGTGTGGAACGGCTTTCGGCCGGGCTCGAGGGGGTTGACGGCGTCCGGGTCGAGGGAGAACGAGGCGCCGCGGTTCTGCCAGTGGACGCCGGTCCGCGGCAGCACGCAGCCCGAGCCCCATTCCCAGTACAGCGACTGGATGTAGGACACGGCGAGGCCGTCGCGGTCGATCGCGCTCATCCAGACCGTGTCGCCCGCCGGCTTGGGCAGCGGGAAGGGCGCGGCGCGCCGCATGTCGATCTGCGCGGCCTCGCGCTCGAACACGGCCGGTTTCAGGAAATCCGCCGGATCGTGCCGCAGGCGCCGGGGGTCGGTCACGACCCGGTCGCGGATGGAAAAGGCCCGCTTCACGGCCTCGATCAGCCCATGATGGTGCTCGACCGTCTCGGTGCGCCGCACGTCGAGGCGCTCGTAGATGCCGAGGATCAGGAGCGCCGCGAGCCCCTGGGTCGGCGGCGGGAAGTTGTGGAGGGTCGCGTCGCGGAAGCGGGCCGAGAGCGGCTCGACCATGCGGGCCCGGTATCTTTCCAGGTCGCCCCGGGTCACGGGACTGCCGATGCGCTCGAGGTCGGCGGCGATCTCCCGCCCTATGTCGCCGCGGTAGAAGTCGTCGAGCCCCGCGCCGGCGAGGTGCGCAAGAGTCTCGGCGAGGGCCGGCAGCTTCCGGATCGTGCCGGCCTCCGGAGTCTTGCCCTCGACCAGAAAAGTCTCGGCGAAGCCCGGCGCCTGGCGCAGCGCCTCGGGCTCGTTCGGCCTGCCCGTGGCCTCGGACGGCGAGACCGGGCAGCCCTCGCGGGCGAAGCGGATGGCGTCGGCGAGCAGCGCCGCGAGCGGCATCCGCCCGCCGAGCAACCGCGCATAGTCGAGCGCCGCCTGCCAGCCGCCGACGGCGCCGGCGACGGTCACGGCCGCGTCCGGCCCGCGTCCCGGGATCGCGTCGAGCCCCTTGCCGCGGTAGCGCTCGATCGTGGCGAGGCTGCCCGCCGGGCCGCAGGCCTCGATCGCGCGCACGCGCCCGCCGGGCTCGCGGACGAGCCAGAAGGCGTCCCCGCCGACCGCGTTCATGTGCGGGTAGACGACCGCGATCGTCGCCGCCATGGCGGCCATCGCCTCGACGGCGTTGCCGCCCTCGTCAAGGACGGCCCGGCCGGTCTCGGCGGCGAGCCGATGGGGCGCCGCGACGGCGGCGGCGGAAAAGACGGGCGTGTCCGGCATCGGGCGGGGCTGCGTCAGGAGGGACGTTGCTCGAAGCCCCCCTATGCGGTAGTGCCGCCTTCCGCAACCGGAGACCGGCCCTTGGCTCGCAGCCGCGACATCAACTGGATGAACCTCCTGACCGTCGTCAGCGTGCTGATCCTGATCGGCACCGAGGTGTTCGGGGTCGCGCTCGCGGCCGGCTGGGCGCTCGCCGGGCTGTTCGAGCTCGGCGACACGGTCGGCCACATCCTGATGGCCCTGTTCAGCCTCGCGGCGCTCTACGTCGTCTACCTGCTCTGGCGCCGCGCCGTGCACATCGAGCCGATCCGCGGGCGGTAGCCCGCCGCCTCGCAAGCGAGCTCCTAACCCGGCATTAACCTTGCTCGGTGCTTAACTTTCCCAAGGCCGTCGGAGCCGGCCTAAGCGCTTGCCAGCCCCTTACTTTCGACAGATTTCCGGGCGAACAGCCATCAACAAGCCAAGCTCCGCCGAATGAAGCGGCACGGGCCGGCCCGGCCAAGCCGGCGGCCCCGGGGATGAGGATCACTGATGAACCCTGCCGACGCCCTCCCGGCGGCCCAGGCCGCGCACGACATGTCGTTGATCGGCCTGTTCTGGAGCGCCCACATCGTCGTCAAGCTCGTGATGGTCGGGCTGCTCGGCGCCTCGGTCTGGTGCTGGGCCATCATCGTCGACAAGACGCTGCTGTTCTCCCGCACCAAGCGCGCCATGGACCGCTTCGAGGAGATCTTCTGGTCGGGGCAGTCCCTGGAGGAGCTCTACCTCAACCTCCAGAGCCGCCCGAACACGGGGCTTGCCGCGGTGTTCGTCGCCGCGATGCGCGAATGGAAGCGCTCCTTCGAGGGCTCGGGCCGCTCGGTCGCGAGCCTGTCGCAACGCATCGACAAGGTCCTCGACGTGACGATCCAGCGCGAGGTCGAGCGGCTCGAGGGCAAGCTCATGGTGCTGGCCTCGATCGGCTCGGCCGGACCCTACATCGGCCTCTTCGGGACCGTGTGGGGCATCATGAACTCGTTCACCTCGATCGCGGCCTCGAAGAGCACCAGCCTCGCGGTCGTCGCGCCCGGCATCGCCGAGGCGCTGTTCGCGACCGCGATCGGGCTCTTCGCGGCGATCCCGGCGGTGCTCGCCTACAACAAGCTCCAGTCGCAGGTGACGAAGCTCCAGGGGCGGCTCGAGGGCTTCGCCGACGAGTTCTCGGCGATCCTGTCGCGCCAGATCGACGAGCGCATCGCGCACGCGCACGCGGCCTAAGGGGAACGGGCGATGGCGGTCGCGGGACTGGCACACGGGGGAGGCGGCGGACGCCGCCGGCGCCGGCACGGCAAGCGCCGGGGCGTCATCAACGAGATCAACATGACGCCGTTCATCGACGTCATGCTCGTCCTCCTGATCATCTTCATGGTGACGGCGCCGCTGATGACGGCGGGCGTGCCGATCGACCTGCCGAAGGCCGCTGCCGCGCCGCTCAATGCCGACGCGAAGCCCGTGACGCTGTCGATCAAGGCCGACGGCAAGGTCTTCTTGGGCGAGAGCGCGCTCGACGACGGCCAGATCGTGCCGGCCGTGACGGCGGCCGCGAAGCAGGGCTTCGACGAGCGCATCTTTCTGCGCGGCGACAGGAAGGTGGATTACGGGCGCGTCGCCCAGGTGATGGCGGTCGTGACCGGCGCCGGGTTCAAGCGCGTCGCGCTCGTGACGGAAACCGAGCAGCGCTAGCTGCCGCGTGAGGCTCGAAGGTGGGGCTGAAGTTCGATCGATCGGAGCCTGGCTTCTGGGTGTCGGGCGCGCTGCACGCGGCGCTCGTCGGCGCGCTCGTGTTCGGCTTCGCGTTCTCCCAGAAGTTCCCGGAGGCCGAGGAGGGCATCCCGGTCGAGGTCGTCACCGAGAACCAGCTCTCCGAGATCACCCGCGGCGAGACGAACGCCAAGGCGCCGCAGCCGGAGCCGAAGCCCCGCACCGACCGCGTCGCCGAGACCCGGGAGGAGCGCGACCCGGGCGAGGCGAAGCGCGACGTGCCGACCCCGCCGACCCGTCCGGCCGAGATGAAGGTCGCGGACGAGGCGGTCGAGGTCTCGGTCCCGCCGCCGCCTCCGGTTCCGCCGATCCGCGAACCCGTGCAGCCGCCGGAGCCGCCGAAGCGCGAGCCCGTGCGGCAGGCCGAGGCGAAGCCGGAGCCGGCCCCGCCCGAACCGCCGAAGCGCGAGGAACTGGCGAAGCTCCTCGAGGAGCAGCAGGCGGAGCTGCGCGCCAAGCAGGAGGCTCAGGCCAAGGCCGAGGCGGAAGCCCGGGCGAAGACCGAAGCCAAGGCCCGGGCGGAGGCGGCCGCCAAGGCGCGCGCCATGGCCGAGGCGAAGGCGAGAGCCGAGGCGGAAGCCAAGGCCGAGGCCGAGCAGAGGCGGATCGCCGAGGCCAAGGCGGAGGCCGAGCGGCAGAAGAAGCTCGCGGAGGCGAAAGCCAAGGCCAAGGCTGAAGCCGAGGCGAGGGCGAAGCGCGACGCCGAGATCTCCCCGAAGTTCGACCCGAACGGCATCGCGAGGCTCCTCGCCTCGCGGGAGCCGGCGCAATCGTCGGGCTCGACCGGGCGCGAGGTCCAGAAGACCGCGTCCCTCGGCACCGCGACCGGGGCGGCGCAGCGGCTCAACCCGAGCCAGCGCGATTCCCTGATGGGCCTCCTGCGCGACCAGCTCCACCGCTGCTGGCAGGCGCCGATCGGCGCGCAAGGGGCCGCGAAGCCCCCGGTGCCGACCGTGCGGGTGAGCCTCAACCAGGACGGCTCGCTCGCCCGCGAGCCGGTGGTCACCAACAACTCGCCGGACCCGCTGTTCCGCGCCGTGGCCGACAGCGCCACGCGTGCCGCACGACGGTGCTCGCCGCTTCGCATTCCGGCCCAATTCCAGCCCTATTACCAGGATTGGAAGGACCTCGTGGTCAACTTCGATCCGCGCGATCTCGGCTGACCCTTCGTTCCCAAAAACCGATGCGCCCCGCCATGCGCCTGATCCGAATCCTGTTCCGCGCCGACACGATCGTCACCCTCGTCCTCGCGGCGGCGGCGGTCCTGTGGATGACGGCTGCCCGCGCCGAGCTCGTCATCGACGTGCGCCGCGGCAACTTCCAGCCGATCCCGATCGCGGTCGCGGACTTTTCCGGCGATCCCGGCCTCGGCCAGCAGGTCGCCGGCATCGTCGCCAACAACCTGCGCCGCTCGGGCTACTTCGTGCCGATCGAGAAGGCGCGCTTCCCGGAGGCGCAGCCGGCCTTCGACGCCGCGCCCCGGTTCGAGCCCTGGAAGGCGGCGGGCGTGCAGGGGCTCGTGACCGGGCGCCTGACCCGCGATCCGTCGGGCCGGCTCAAGACCGAGTTCCGCCTGTGGGACGTCTACGCCGGCCAGCAGGTCGCCGGGCAGCAGTACTTCACCGACCCGAACAACTGGCGCCGCATCGGCCACATCATCTCGGACGCGGTCTACACCAAGATCACCGGCGTCGGCCCGTTCTTCGACACCCGCGTGGTGTTCGTCGACGAGTCGGGGCCGAAGGAGAACCGCCGCAAGCGCCTCGCCATCATGGACCAGGACGGCGGCAACGTCCGCTACCTGACGCAGGGCGACAACCTCGTCGTGACGCCGCGCTACTCGCCGACGACGCAGGACATCGCCTTCATGTCGCAGGCGTCGGGCCAGCAGCCGCGGGTGCAGGTCATCAACCTCGAGACCGGCTCCAGGCAGGTGGTCGGCAACTTCCCCGACATGACCTCGTCGCCGCGCTTCTCGCCCGACGGGCAGCGCATCGTCATGAGCCTGCAGCAGGGCGGCAACGCCAACATCTACCTGATGGACTTAGGCTCCCGCACGACGACGCGGGTCACCAACACCGGCGCGATCGACACCTCGCCGTCGTTCTCCCCCGACGGGTCGCAGATCGTGTTCGAGTCGGACCGGGGCGGCCAGCAGCAGGTCTACGTGATGGGCGCCGACGGCTCAAACCCGCGCCGCATCTCGTTCGGCCAGGGCTCCTACTCGCAGCCGGCGTGGTCGCCCCGGGGCGACTACATCGCCTTCACCAAGCGCACCTCCGGCGGCTTCGCCATCGGCATCATGAAGCCCGACGGCTCAGGCGAGCGCATCCTCACCGAGGGCTTCCACAACGAGGGCCCGTCGTGGGCGCCGAACGGCCAGTACATCATGTTCTTCCGCGACCCCGGCGGCCAGTCCGGGGCTAAGCTCTACATGGTCGACGTGACGGGCCGGGTCGAGCAGCCTGTGCCAACCCCGAGCTTCGCCTCCGACCCGACCTGGTCGCCGCTGCTGACGGAATCGCGGGGGAATTGATCTTCGCGCAAGTTGATTGACGGAAGCAACTATCTGCTTGACATTGGCCATCCATCTAGGGAGATGGCCATGGACATCCAACCCGAGCACGTCGACGCGGTCCGGCGCTTCACGCGGTTCTACACCCGCACGATCGGCGTGCTGCACGAAGGCCTGCTCGGCAGCCCGTTCTCGCTCACCGAAGGCCGGGTCGTGTACGAGCTGGCGCAGCGCGAGGGCGCGACGGCGGCGGAGCTCGGCAAGGACCTCGGCCTCGACGCCGGCTACCTCAGCCGCATCCTGCGCGGTTTCGAGGCCAAGGGGCTGATCGCACGCCGTTCTTCCGAGAATGACGGCCGGCAGAGCCTGATCTCGCTGACTCCCGCCGGCCGCGAGGCCTTCGGGGCCATGGACGCCCGCTCCCGGGAGGAGGTCTCGGGCCTCCTTTCGCCGCTCGCCGATACCGACCGCTCAAGGCTCGTCGCGGCGCTACGCACCGTCGAGAACCTGCTGGCACCGGACCCGGCCCGGAAGACCGCCTATTGGCTGCGCCCGCACCGCCCCGGCGACATGGGCTGGATCGTCCACCGCCAGGCGCTGCTCTACCACCGGGAATACGGCTGGGACGAGACCTTCGAGGCGCTGGTCGCCGAGATCTGCGCCGCGTTCGTCAAGACCTTCGACCCCAGGCGCGAGCGCTGCTGGATCGCCGAGACGGACGGCGAGGTCGTCGGCTCGGTGTTCCTGGTCCGGCAGTCGGACGAGGTCGCGAAGCTGAGACTCCTCTACGTCGAGCCGAAGGCGCGCGGGCACGGGCTCGGGCGCCGCCTCGTCCGAGAGTGCATCCGCTTCGCCGGGGATGCCGGCTACCGCACCCTGACCCTGTGGACGAACGACGTCCTGCACGCGGCCCGAAAAATCTATGTCGCGGAGGGCTTCCGGCTCGTCGCCGAGGAGAGGCACCACAGCTTCGGCCACGACCTCGTCGGCCAGAACTGGGACCTCGATCTTGCCCAAGGCCAAGCCTGACCGGAACCGGGCCGGTCCGCATCGGTTTCCCTCGTGAAGGAGACCGCCATGCCTCATTGGAAATCCGGCCTTGCCGCGCTCGCCCTCGCCGCGATGACGGCCACGGCCTTCGCCCAGGCGCCGGCGGCGCCGCGCGATCCCAACATGCCCGACCCGAAGACCGTCCCGGCCGAGAAGGTCAGGCCGCAGGACCCGGGCAGCACGGGCTCGACCGGCCCGAGCCTCAGCGACAAGCTCCAGGCATCGGAAGGGGTGATCAAGCCGCCGGCGACAGGCACGCCCGAGATGACCGTGCGGCCGCCGGTGCCGAACCCGAACTCGACGCCGGTGATCACCCCGCCGGGGACCTCGCCGTCCGACCCGGTGCAGCCGAAGTAGCCCGGGAATCCTCAGGCGAAGGCGACGGCGCCGAGCGCCATCGTGACGGCGGCCTGGGTCGGGTCGATCACGGGCACGCCCAGCGCCGCCTCGAGGGACTTGCGGTGCCGCGCCATGCCGGCGCAGCCCATGACGATCGCCTCGGCGCCGTCCCGGTCGCGGAGCTCGGAGCCGATCTCGATCATGCGGTCGAGGGTCTTCTCGCCGGACGCCGTCTCGGCGACGGACATCTCGAGCGGCCGCTCGCCGGCAAGCCGCTCCATCAGGCCCATCTGGCGCAGGTAGCGCAGGTGCCGCCCGATCGAGCGGCTCTGGATCGCGATCACCCCGAAGCGGTCGGCCCGCGCGAGCGCCGCGAGCACGCCGCATTCCGCGATGCCGAACACCGGGCGCTCCGTGCCGTCGCGGCAGACGTGCAGGCCCGGGTCCGAGAAGCAGGCGATCACGAAGGCTCCCGATTCGTTGTCGGCCTCGACGAGGCGCCGCAACGGCAGCACCACGCTCTCGACGTCGGCCTGGCTCTCGATCCCGTACGGGCCCTCGGCAAGCGTCCGGCAGACGATCTCCGGGCCGTCCTCGAAGGCGAGGGGCGCCAGGGCCTCCTCGAGCCCGCGGGTGACGGCCTCGTTGGAGTTCGGGTTCACGACGAGGATGCGGGGCATGGGGGTTTTCTCTGGCGGGCGGCCCATTGAAACGCGACCCGCGGCGTTGTCCAGTGCCGTTCCTTCCGGCCATAGGGGGAAGCCGTGACCGAGCCCGCCTACGACATCGTCATCCGCGGCGGCACCGTCGCGACCGCGAGCGACTCCTTTCCAGCCGACGTGGCGATCCGAAGCGAGGCCATCGCGGCGATCGGGCGCGACTTGCCCGCGGGCCGGCGCGAGATCGACGCGCGAAAGAAGCTCGTGCTGCCGGGCGGGGTCGATTCGCACTGCCACATCGAGCAGCTCTCGGCCGCCGGCATCATGAACGCCGACACCTGGGAGAGCGCGACCGCCGCGGCGGCGTTCGGCGGCACCACCACGGTGATCGCCTTCGCGGCCCAGCACGTCGGCATGGACCTCGCCCAGGTGGTCGAGGATTATTCCGCCCTCGCCCGCAAGGGCGCGGTCGTCGACTACGCCTTCCACATGATCGTCGCCGATCCGACCGAGGCGACGCTGGACGAGCACCTGCCGGCGCTGGTCAAGGCGGGACACGCCTCGGTCAAGGTCTTCATGACCTACGACCGGCTCAAGGTCGACGACGAGCGGATGCTGGACATCCTGCTGACGGCCCGCGAGAACCGCGCCCTCGTCTGCGTCCACGCCGAGAACCACGGCATGATCGCCTGGATGGGCAGGCGCCTCGTCGCGCGCGGCTACACGGCGCCGAAGTTCCATGGCGTGAGCCACCCGCGCGTCTCGGAGGCCGAGGCCTTCAACCGGCTCGTCGCGATGGCGGCGCTCCTCGACCAGCCGGTCATGATCTTCCACGTCTCGACCGCCGAGGGCGCCGCCGTCGTGCGCCGGGCGCGGGGCGAGGGCCTCAAGGTGTTCGCCGAGACCTGCCCGCAATACCTCTTCCTCACGGCGCAGGACCTCGACCGGCCGGGACTCGAGGGCGCGAAGTGGATGTGCTCGCCCCCGCCCCGGACGGCGGCCGACCAGGAGGCCCTGTGGCAGGCCCTGGCGCTGGGCGATCTCCAGACCGTCTCCTCCGACCACGCCCCCTACGCCTTCGACGAGACGGGGAAGCTGCGCGCCGGGCCGAACCCGACCTTCAAGCAGATCGCGAACGGGCTGCCCGGGCTCGAGTGGCGCCTGCCGCTCCTGTTCGATGCCATGGTCTCGAAGGGGCGGCTCGGGGTGGAAAAGTTCGTCGAGCTGACCGCGACCGCGCCGGCCCGGATCTACAACCTGCCCGGCAAGGGCTCGCTCGGGATCGGCGCCGACGCCGACTTGGCGATCTGGGACCCGGAGAAGCGCGTCACGCTCGGCGACGCGGCGGTCCACGACCGCGCCGGCTACACGCCTTATGCGGGACGCACGGTCCAGGGCTGGCCCGTGACGGTGCTGCGCCGGGGCGAGGTCGTCGTGGCGGACGGCGCGCTCTGCGCCGCCCCCGGCTCCGGCCGCTTCCTCCCGCGCACCGGCGGCCCCGCGGCCGAGCCTCCCGGGCGGCTCGAGGCCGAGATGGACCCGCAGCGGAACTTCGGGGCGGTGCTTCTGTAGGTCAGACCGACCGCACCGCGCCCCCGTCGACCCGCACGAGGCTGCCGGTCACGTAGCTCGCGCGCTCGGAGGCGAGGAAGCAGACCACGTCGGCGAACTCCTGGACGCGGCCGTAGCGAGCGGCCGGGATCGTGGCGAGGGAAGCGGCCTCGACCTCCTCGACGCTCTTCCCTTGAGTCTTCGCGGCGGCGGAGTCGATCTCGGTCGTGCGATCCGTCTTGATGCGCCCGGGGAGGACGACGTTCACGGTGATCCCCTCCTTGGCGACCTCGCCGGACAGCGTCTTCGACCAGCCGACGATCGAGGAGCGCAGCGCGTTCGAGATCACGAGGTTCGGGATCGGCTGCACGACGCCCGTCGAGGCGACGGTGAGGATGCGCCCCCACTTGCGCTCGCGCATGCCGGGCAGCACGAGGCCGGCGAGCGTGAACACCGGCACCACCATGGCCTCGAACTGGGGCAGCCACTCCTCGGGCTTGACGGTGAGGGGCGTGCGGGCCGGCGGGCCGCCGGTGTTGGCGACGAGGATGTCGACGCCGCCGAGTTCTTTTTGCGCGGCGTCGAAGATCGCCTGGACGTTGTCCTTGAGGTCGCCGACGAAGGTCGAGGCGCGGCCCGGCCCCCTGGCGTTGATCGCCTCCGCGGCCTCCTTGAGGCGGTCGCCGCTGCGCGCCGTCATCATCACGTGCGCGCCCTCGGCCGCGAGCGCCTCGGCGATGCCGCGCCCGAGGCCGCGGCTGGAGGAGAGGACGAGCGCGCGCTTGCCGGCAAGACCGAGATCCATGGCAGACTCCTGTTGTCGGCGCGACGCTTAGCACCGGCCGCGCGCGGCCGGCAATCGTGGCTCACGAGCCCGGCCGGAAGCGTCCGACGAGCACCTGCGCGCCGGCCGGGCTCGTGAGGCGCGCGAAGGTGATGGGCTCGGCGCCGCGCCACGTCCGCCGCTCGACGCACAGGCAGGCGGCGCCGCGGCGGATCTTGAGGTGTCGCGCCACGTCCGGCGCGGCCCCGGCGGCGCGGATCGCGTGCTCGGCCTCGGTCCAGGGCACGTGGTCGAGGAGCCAGCGCCCGGGCGCGACGTCCTGGAATTGCTCCTCCAGGATGCCCGGAGCGGCGGCGAGGTTCACGAGCCGCTCCTCGAGCTGGACCGGCACCCCGTCGGCGGCGTGGCACAGCACGAGCCGCAGCACCGGCGTGCCCGCGACGACTCGCAGCCGCTCGGCCTCCTCCCCGGTCGCATGGCCGGTCTCGCGGGAAAGGAGCGTCATGGCGTGGACGGCGCCGCCGCGGGCGATCTCGGCCGAGACGTCCCAGATCTCGAACACGGCGCGCTCGGCCGACGGGACCGCCACCACGGTCCCAGACTTGCGCCTGCGCTCGACGAGGCCCTCGCCGGCAAGGCTCGCGAGGGCCCGGTTCACGGTCATCCGCGACACCTTGAAGCGTGCCATCAGCTCGTGCTCGGAGGGAATCCTTTGGCCCGGCGGCCATGTGCCGGCGAGGATCGGGCGCGCGATGGCGCGGCGGATCTGCCGGTGCAGCGGCCCGTCGCCGTCGAGGGCGATGTCGCGGTCGGGGGTCATGTCGTCTCCAGCCGCCGCACCGTGTCGCGGTAGCGGGCGGCGAGCCGGTCGCGGGCGCGATGGCAGCCGCCCGCGACGACGTGGGCTCCGCCGCAGATCACGTCCGCGACGGCGGCGTTGTCGGCCGAGAAGATCCAGCCGTCGAGGACGAGGTCGCCTTGCGCCGCCGCGAGCGAGGGGTGCGCGCGGTCGAGAACGACGATGTCGGCGCGCCGGCCCGGGGCGATCGCGCCGACGATGCGCGCGAGCGCCTGGGCGCTGCCGGCGCAGGCGGCATCGTGGAGCCGGCGCCCGGTCGAGCGGCCTTCCTCACCAAGCGCATTGCGGCTGCGGTGGGTGAGGCGTTGCGCGTATTCGAGCGAGCGCAGCTCGTCCGCGGCCGAGACGCGGATGAGGGAATCGGAGCCGACGCCGAAGCGCCCTCCCTCGCCGAGGAAGCGCGCCGCGTCGAACACCCCGTCGCCGAGGTTCGCCTCGGTGACCGGGCACAGCCCGGCGACTGCGCCTGAGGCGGCGATGCAATCGATCTCGTTCGGCTCGGCGTGTGTCGCATGGATCAGGCACCAGCGGCCGTCGACCGCGACCGTATCGTAGAGCAGTTCGATCGGGCGCCGGCCGTGCGCCGCCAAGGAATCCTCGACTTCCTTCACCTGCTCGGAGACGTGGATGTGCATGGGCCCGCCGGGCCAGCGTCCAGCGAGCCAGCGCAGATCGTCGAGGGTGACGGCGCGCAGGGAATGCGGCGCGATGCCGAGGTTCGCGCCGGGCACGCGAGCGACGGCGCGGGCGCTCTCCTCCACGAGGCGCTCGAAGCGCTCGCGGCCGTTGAGGAACCGGCGCTGCCCTTCGGCCGGCGGCGCGCCGCCGAAGTTGCCCTGCGCGTAGTAGACCGGCAGGAGGGTGAGCCCGATGCCCGCCTCTCCGGCCGCCGCCGCGATGCGCTCCGCCGTTTCGGCAAGGTTGCCGTAGGGGCGCCCGTCCGGCGCGTGGTGCAGGTAGTGGAACTCGCCGACCGCCGTGAAGCCGGCCTCCAGCATCTCGGCGAAGGCGAAGGCCGCGATCGCCTCGATGTCGTCGGGGTCGAGGCGGTCGAGAAAGCGGTACATGACCTCGCGCCAAGTCCAGAAGCTGTCCGCCGTCGGGCCGCGGCGCTCGGCCAGGCCCGCCATGCCGCGCTGGAACGAATGGCTGTGCAGGTTCGGCAGGCCGGGCACCGCCGCGCCGGAGAAGCGCGCCGCGTCGCCGGCCGCCGCACCCGCCTCGACGGCCGCGATCGCGCCGTCCGCGACGGTCACCAGCACGTCGTCGCGCCAGCCCTCGGGCAGGAGCGCGGTCGCGAAATGCAGCTTGCCCATGACGGTCCCAAACCCTAGTCTTTTGTCTAGACAATAACGCCGGAGGAGGCGCGTGCAAGGCGGCATCGAGGTGGACCGGCTCTGGCGCAACGCCCGCCTCGCCACCATGGCCGGCGCGGGCCTGGGGCAGGTCGAGCGCGGCGCCGTCGCGGCGAGGGACGGCCGCATCGTCTTCGTCGGCCCCGAGGCGGAGTGGCCGGGCGTCGCCACCCGCGAGACCATCGACTGCGAAGGCCGCTGGATCACGCCGGGGCTGATCGACTGCCACACCCACCTGGTCTTCGCCGGCGACCGCTCGGACGAGTTCGAGCGGCGCCTTGCGGGCGAGTCCTACGCCGACATCGCCCGCCGGGGCGGCGGCATCGCCGCGACCGTGCGGGCGACGCGGGAGGCCTCCGAAGATGCCTTGGTCCGCGCCGCGCTGCCGCACCTCGACGCGCTGATCGCCGAGGGAGTGACGACGGTCGAGGTCAAGTCCGGCTACGGCCTCGACACCGAAGCGGAACTGCGCCAGCTCCGGGCCGCGTGCCGGCTTGGGGACGAGCGGCGGGTCACGGTCGTCCCGACCTATCTCGGGGCGCACGCGGCTCCGCCCGGCGGCGACCGCGCCGCCTATCTGCGCACGGTTGTCGAGGAGGCGCTGCCGCGGATCGCGGCCGAAGGGCTCGCCGAGGCGGTCGACGCCTTCCACGAGACCATCGCCTTCACGGCGGAGGAGACGGCGACGGTGTTCGCGGCGGCGCAGCGGCACGGATTGCCGGTGAAGCTCCACGCCGACCAGCTCGCCGACAACGGCGGCGCGGCGCTTGCGGCCCGCTTCGGAGCGCTCTCGGCCGACCACCTCGAATATACGGGCGAGGACGGCGCCGCCGCGATGGCGCGCTCCGGCACCGTCGCGGTAATCCTGCCCGGCGCCTTCTACGTGCTGAAGGAGACGCGCAAGCCTCCGGTCGACGCATTCCGCCGGCACGGCGTCCCGATGGCGGTCGCGACGGACCTCAACCCCGGCACCTCGCCGATCGCGTCCCTGCGCTTGTGCGCCCACATGGCCTGCACCTTCTTCGGCCTCACCGTGCCGGAGGTTCTCCTCGGGATGACCCGCCACGCCGCCCAGGCGCTCGGGCGCTCGGGCGCGACCGGAACCCTCGAGACGGGGAAGTGGTGCGACCTCGCCATTTGGGACGTGGAGCACCTCGCCGAGATCGTCGCCTGGATCGGCCCCGCGCCCCTGCACGGACGGGTGTGGAGAGGGACGTGAGGGTTCTCATCCGTCCCGGCGCCATGACGCTCGCCGACTGGCGCGAGGTCTACTTCGGCGCATCCGTCGCGCTGGATGAAAGCTGCCGCCCTGCGGTCGAGGCCGGCGCGGCAACCATCCAAACGATTCTGGCGCGGCGCGAGCCGGTCTACGGCATCAACACCGGCTTCGGGAAGCTCGCCTCGGTCAGAATCGGCGACGGCGACCTTGCGCGGCTGCAGCGCAATCTCGTGCTGTCGCATGCCGCCGGGGTCGGCGAGCCGCTGCCCGCGCCGGTGGTGCGGCTCATGATGGCGCTGAAGGTCGCGAACTTCGGGCAAGGGGCTTCGGGCGTGCGCTGGCCGACGCTGACACACCTCCTTGCGTGCCTCGAGCGCGGGCTCATCCCCGTGATCCCGGCGCAAGGCTCCGTCGGCGCCTCGGGGGACCTCGCGCCGCTTGCCCACATGAGCGCCGCCCTCATCGGTGAGGGCAAATTCTTCTGCCACGACGGCGCGCGCCGGCCGGCCCGGGAGGCGCTTGCCCGCGCGGGACTTGCCTCGATCGAGCTCGGCCCGAAAGAGGGTCTCGCTCTTCTCAACGGCACCCAGACCTCGACGGCCCTCGCCCTCGCCGGCCTGTTCGAGGCCGAGCGCGTTTTTCAAGGAGCGCTCGTCACCGGAGCGCTCGCGACCGACGCGGCGCGGGGCTCGGACGGGCCCTTCGACGACCGTATCCAGCAGCTGCGCCGCCACCGCGGCCAGATCGAGGCCGCGGCGGCGTTGCGCGACCTCATGCGCGGCAGCGCCATCAGGGCTTCGCACCTTGTCGGCGACGACCGCATCCAGGACCCCTACTGCCTGCGCTGCCAGCCCCAGGTCATGGGCGCCTGCCTCGACCTCCTGCGCCAGGCGTCCGCGACGCTGGAGACCGAGGCGAACGGCGTCTCCGACAACCCGCTCGTCTTTGCGGCCGAGGGGGAGGTGGTCTCCGGCGGCAACTTCCACGCCGAGCCCGTCGCCTTCGCGGCCGACATGATCGCGCTCGCCCTTTGCGAGATCGGCTCCTTGGCCGAGCGCCGCATCGCCATGCTGGTCGACCCGGTGCTGTCCGGCCTGCCCGCGTTCCTGACGCCCCGCCCGGGGCTCAACTCCGGCTTCATGATCCCGCAGGTGACGGCGGCGGCTCTCGTCGCCGAGAACAAGCAGCGCGCGTACCCGGCGTCGGTCGACTCGATCCCGACCTCGGCGAACCAGGAGGACCACGTCTCGATGGCGGCGCACGGCGCGCGGCGCCTCCTGGCGATGGCTGCCAATGCGGCGAACGTGATCGCGATCGAGCTCCTCGCGGCGGCCCAAGGCTGCGATTTTCACGCGCCGCTCCGCTCGAGCGAGCCGCTGGAGCAGGTGCGGGCGCTTCTGCGCGCGCGCGTGCCGCATCTGGAGGATGACCGCCTGCTCGCGCCGGAGATCGCTGTGGCGGCCGAAATGGTGGTTTCGGGGAGGCTCGCCGAGGCCGCCGGAGTCGATCTCCCTGGGGTGGCATCGCTGGCCGAACACGCGCCGACGTCCCCTCTCCCGAATGGGAGAGGGGCAGGGGTGAGGGCCCGCCGTTGACGACCGAGCCCCGCCGCTTCGCCCGGCACCTGCGCCGGCACGCGACCGCCGCCGAGGACAAGCTCTGGCAGGCGCTCCGGAGCCGCAGGCTCGCCGGCCTGAAATGGCGGCGGCAGGTGCCGCTCCTCGCCTACACGGTCGATTTCCTGTGCGTGAGCGCGAAGCTCGTCGTCGAGGTCGATGGCGCGAGCCATGCCGTGGGCCGCGCTCGAAGCCCCGACCGCCGGGCTCTCACCCCTGCCCCTCTCCCATTCGGGAGAGGGGGTCTCACCTGAGCGTGACCCCATGACCTCCACCCGCATCGACAACGCCCGCGCGATCCGCAGCCCCCGCGGTCCCGAGCTTTCGGCGAAGAGCTGGCTGACGGAAGCGCCCCTGCGCATGCTGATGAACAACCTCGATCCCGAGGTCGCCGAGAAGCCGCACGAGCTCGTGGTCTACGGCGGCATCGGGCGGGCGGCGCGGGACTGGGAGAGCTTCGATCGTATCGTCGCCGTGCTCCGCGACCTTGAGGGCGACGAGACGCTGCTCGTGCAGTCCGGCAAGCCCGTCGGCGTGTTCCGAACGCATCCGGACGCGCCCAGCGTGCTGATCGCGAACTCGAACCTCGTGCCGGCCTACGCGACCTGGGACCACTTCCACGAGCTCGATCGCCAAGGCCTCATGATGTACGGCCAGATGACGGCGGGCTCCTGGATCTACATCGGCAGCCAAGGCATCGTCCAAGGCACCTACGAGACCTTCGCCGAGGTCGGCCGCCGGCACTACGGCGGGGACCTTTCGGGCCGCTGGATCCTGACCGGCGGCCTCGGCGGCATGGGCGGGGCGCAGCCGCTCGCCGCCACCATGGCGGGCGCCTCGATGCTCGCCGTCGAGTGCGCGCCGTCCCGCATCGAGATGCGGCTGCGCACCCGCTACCTCGACGCCTCCGCCGACAGCCTCGACGAAGCGCTGGCCATGATCGAGCGCGCGGCGCGCGAGAAAAAGCCCGTATCGGTTGGCCTCCTCGGCAACGCCGCCGAGGTCTTCCCGGAGCTCGTTCGCCGGGGCGTGAGGCCGGACGCCGTCACGGACCAGACCTCGGCGCACGACCCGCTCAACGGCTATCTCCCGGCAGGCTGGTCGCTCGCCGAATGGGAGGAGCGGCGCGGGCGCGACCCCGCCGGCACGGTCGCGGCGGCGAAGCAATCGATGGCCGTTCAGGTCGAGGCCATGCTCGACTTCTGGCGCGCCGGCGTCCCGACCCTCGACTACGGCAACAACATCCGCCAGATGGCGCAGGACGCGGGGCTCAAGGACGCCTTCGCCTTCCCGGGGTTCGTGCCGGCCTACATCCGCCCGCTGTTCTGCCGCGGCATCGGCCCGTTCCGCTGGTGCGCGCTCTCCGGCGACCCGGAGGACATCTACCGCACGGACGCGCGGGTGAAGGCGCTGATCCCGGACGATCCGCACCTGCACACCTGGCTCGACATGGCGCGCGAAAGAATCGCGTTCCAGGGCCTGCCGGCCCGCATCTGCTGGGTCGGCCTCGGGACCCGCCACCGCCTCGGCCTCGCCTTCAACGAGATGGTGGCGAAAGGCGAGGTCAAGGCGCCGATCGTCATCGGCCGCGACCACCTCGACTCGGGCTCCGTCGCGAGCCCGAACCGCGAGACCGAGGCCATGCGGGACGGCTCGGACGCGGTCTCCGACTGGCCGCTCCTCAACGCGCTCCTGAACTGCGCGTCGGGCGCCACCTGGGTCTCGCTCCACCACGGCGGCGGCGTCGGCATGGGCTACTCCCAGCATGCCGGCATGGTCATCGTCGCCGACGGCACGGCCGAAGCCGCGCGCCGGCTCGAGCGCGTCTTGTGGAACGACCCCGCCACCGGCGTGATGCGCCATGCGGATGCGGGTTACGAGGAGGCTATCGCCTGCGCCAGGGAGTTCGGGCTGAAGCTGCCGGGAGTTAAATGACTTTTGCAACCCTGCGCAACGCGAACGGTTGTATGTTGCAACCCCTCATTGCAATAGTTGCTTGAAGCAATTCAACCAATGGGCGATGATTTCCCCAGATTGGGGGAGGTCAATGGCTCAGAGAGTCGTTGCCGATGTTGAATGGGATGCCGAGGCGTCGGTTTGGATCGCCTCGTCGCCTCAAATCGGGCTCTTCACGGAAGCCGATACGCTCGACGAGTTGCGGAGGAAGATCCCGCTGATCGCGTCCGACCTCCTGTCCGAAGGTTCCGACGGGAAGCTCGATTTACAGGTCGAACTGGTTGTGAGATTTAGCGAGACCGTTCCGGCTGCGGTTTAGCCCCTTCCCCTTCGAATGGTCGATTACGGCCCGCTCCTGCGCCGCGTGCTCAAACAGCACGGCTGGGAGTTTCTGCGCCCCGGGAAAGGGGATCATGAGATTTGGCTCAATCCGAAGACCGGCCGGACGGTGTCGGTCGATGCAGGCAGCAAGTCGAGACACCTGTCCAACAAAATCCTGAAGGAGCTAGGTATCGGAAAGAAGTTCTAGGCCGCGGCCCGCTTGCGCTCCGCGAGCCAAATCCCCCCGAGCACCAGCACGAGTCCCACGGCGTGGTACCAGCGGAACGGCTCGGAGAGGATCGCGACGCCGAGGATCGAGCCGAAGACCGGGACGAGGTTCACGAACAGGCCGGCCCGGCCCGGGCCGATGAGCTCGACCCCCCGCATGAAGAAGATCTGCGACAGGAGCGAGGGCAGGAGCGTCACGTACAACAGAATCGCCCAGCCGCGCAGGTCCGGCCAGACGACCTCGCCCACGACGATCTCCCACACGAGCAGCGGCAGCGAGATCAGCAGCGCCGCGACCGCGAGCGCCGAGAAGAACACGAAGCCCGGCAGCTTCGGCCGGTCGCGCAGCGCCAGCGTGTAGACGGCGTAGGCCGCGCAGGCGATCAGCATGAACACGTCGCCGGCATAGAACGAGAAGTGCGTCAGCACGTCGAGGTCGCCCCGGGCCGCGATGGCGCCGACGCCGATGAGCGTCAGCGCCGTGCCGAGCGCCTGCAAAAGCCCGATGCGGGTGCCGAAGGCGATCAGCCCGCCGAGGAGCACGAACACCGGGACGGAGCCCTGGAAGATCGCCATGTTGACGGCGGTGGTGTGGTAGGCGGCGGCGTACATCAGCGCGTTGAAGGCCGTGAAGCCGAGCGCCCCCATGACGAGGATGCGCCGCCAAATCGGCAGGAGCACCGGCGCAGCCTCGACCACAGGGCGGGCCATGAACGGCGCAAGCAGCATGACCACGCCGACCCAGCGCATGGTGGTGAGCGCCATCGGCGAGATGTGGCCGGTGGCGAGCCGGCTCGCGACCGCGTTGCCGGCCCAGGACAGGGTGGTGAGGGTGAGGAGGAGATAGGGCTTGCCGAAAAGCCAGCGCCACGCCGCGACGAGGGGCTCGGTCAGCGCGGCCCGGCCTTCTCCGGGCGGGACGAAGGCGCCGGGGCGCTTGCCGGGGCCGTGCATTGCGGTAAAGCGCTCCGGGGGACGAGAGCGATGGCCTTACGGTTTCTGGTCGTTGAGGGCAACACGCGCCCGGCGCGGGAGCGGCATGCCGAGGCCTATGGGCTCACGCCGGCGCAGTCCTATGCGGCCGTGCTCCAGGAGATCGAGAGCGGCATCCTCTGCGACATCGCCCACCCGGCGGACGAGGGTGCGAACCTCCCCGACGCGGCGGGGCTCGAGTCCTACGACGGCATCGTGCTGACGGGCTCGGCCCTCAACATCTACGACGCGACGCCAGAGATCGCGCGGCAGGTCGAGCTGATGCGGGCGGTCTATGCGTCGGGCACGCCGGCCTTCGGCTCCTGCTGGGGCTTCCAGGTCGGGACCGTCGCGGCAGGTGGCGAGGTGCGGAAGAATCCCCTGGGGCGCGAGGTGGGCTTCGCCCGCAACATCGCCCCGACGGAAGCCGGCCGTGCCCATCCGATGCTCGCCGGGCGCCCCGCCGCCTACGACGCGCCGGCGATCCACCTCGATGTCGTCGCGGTGCCGCCCGGCGACTGCACCGTGCTCGCCGCGAACCGCATGGCCGGCATCCAGGCGGCGGAGATCCGGGTCGACGGCGGCGCGCTCTGGGGCGTGCAGTACCACCCCGAGTTCAGCCTCGCCGAGATCGGCGCGATCCTCGACCGGCGCCGGCAGATCCTCGTCGACGAAGGCTTCTGCGCGACCCTCGCCGCCGCCGCGGATTACGCGGCCGAGCTCAAGGCCCTCCACGCCGCCCCGTCCCGCCGCGACCTCGCCTGGCGCCACGGGCTCGACGACGAGGTGCTCGACCCGGCGCGGCGCACGACGGAGATCCGGAACTTCATCGAGCTCCGGGCGAAGCCGGAGAAGAGCCGGCGGGGAAGGGCTTAGCCTGTCCGCTCTTCCGCCTGGTCCGAGGGAGAGAGCATCATCCGCGCCCGCTCCCCGCCCGCGACGGGAGGAGCGCGCCGCCCACCGGCTGCTCCAGGAACCCGGCGAGGTCGTCCGTGACATGGTCGATGTGCGGGGCCTCGACCGCCTCCTGCTCGAAGCTTTCGCGGAACGGGTCGGCGGTCCTCGGCACCACCAGGGTGGTCGTCATGCCGAGGTCGTGCGGGACGACGAGGTTCTTGGCGATGTCCTCGAACATCGCGGCCCGGCGCGGCTCGACCACGTGCCGGGTCAGGAACTTCTCGTAGGCGCGCCGGTCGGGCTTCGGCACAAAGTCCGAGGCCGCGATGTCGAACACGTCCTCGAAGTGGTCGAGAATTCCGAGCTTCCGCGCCACGTTCTCGGCGTGCCGGCGGGAGCCGTTGGTGAGGATCAGCTTGCGCCCGGGAAGCTTCTCGATCGCAAGCCCGAGGGACGGGTTCAGCTCGATCGCGGAGTGGTCGATGTCGTGGGCGAAGTCGAGGAAGTCGTAAGGGTCGATGCCGTGCTCCTCGATCAGGCCGCGCAGAGTCGTGCCGTAGCGGTGGTAGAAGTGCTTCTGCAGGGCGCGCGCCGAGAGCCCGTCGAGGCCGAACAGGTCCATGACGTAGGCGGTGATGCGCTCGTCGACCTGCGGCCATATCCGCGCCTCGTGCGGGTAGAGGGTGTTGTCGAGGTCGAAAATCCAGGTATCGACATGGCGAAAGCCCCGCGAGTCGGCGGCGGAAAGATGGGGGAGCGGGGTCACGGCGTTCATGAGCGGACGAAAATGGGGCCGCGCGGCCCCACTCAGGATGAGAGCATAGGGTTAAGAGCCGGTGAGTTGAAGCGTTCCCGCCGCCACAGGGGGAGGCCTGCGCCGCGCCGGCTTCCCCGAAGCCTTGGCCATTCAGCAATGGTTCAAGAAAATTCGCCGATGGTGCATCCCGAAGGGGAGCCTGGGCTGTATACGAGCCGATTGTTCTCAACCGCGCCGTTGGTGATATGGTGAAGCTGCCGGCCGGTCGGTCCGCCTTGTCCGAATCCGGCTTGTGCGGCAGGGCCTTGCTCCACGTCGGGCAGGGCCGTTCGAGGAAAGCGTCCTCCGGAGTAGTGTTCAGGTCCATGGCGTCTCACCCATTCGAAATCGCGAGCGACCCCGGGCAGACCGCGGTCGAGCGGGCTCTCGCCGAAATCCGCGCCGGGCGCCCGGTCCTCGTCGCGGGAGCGGACGAGGCCGCGCTCGTCAGCAGCGTCGAGAGCCTCGAGCCGGAGCTGTGCGCCCGCCTCGCCGCCGCGGCGAGCGGCCAGCCGCGCCTCGTGCTGGCGGCGGCTCGGCTGCGGCGGCTCGGCGTCGAGCGGACGCAGGCCGGCGTCGTCGCCTGCCCGGTCATCGACCATGCCCGCATCGCGCAGCTCGCGCTCAAGCTCGACGCCCGCATCGACGCGCCGGTCGCGCCTCCCTCCGGCCTCGACGAGGACGCCCTCGAGCTGATGCGGCTCGCCCTCGTGCTGCCGGCGGCCCTCGTGGTGCCGGTCGAGCCCGGGACGTCCGACGCCTCCGTCCTCAGCGTCGGGAGCGAGGCCGTCCGCGCCTACCGCCGCGCCAAGGCGAAGGACGTCAGGATCGTGAGCCGTGCGCCGGTGCCGCTGGAGGGCGCGCCCGAAACCGAGTTCGTGGTCTTCCGCGGCGGCGAGGGCCTGCGCGACCAGGTCGCGATCGTGGTCGGCAATCCCGACCTGGCGGAGCCCGTCGCGGTGCGCCTGCACTCGGCCTGCCTCACCGGCGACCTGTTCGGCAGCCTCAAATGCGACTGCGGAGACCAGCTCCGCGACACTGTGCGGCACATGGCCGACGGGGACGGCGGCATCCTCCTCTACCTCGACCAGGAGGGCCGCGGGAACGGCATCGCCAACAAGATCCGGGCCTACAAGCTCCAGGCGCAAGGCTACGACACCTACGACGCCGACGAGATGCTCGGCTTCGACCAGGACCAGCGCCGGTTCGAGTTCGCGGCCGAGATGCTGCGCCAGCTCGGCGTCACGAGCGTGCGCATCATGACCAACAACCCGGTCAAGATCGCGGCGCTGTCGAGCGCCGGCCTCGAGGTCGTCTCCGAGCAGCGGGTGATGGGCCGCCCGACCGCCGAGAACGTGCGCTATCTCGCCTCGAAGCGCGACCGCGCCGGCCACTACATCGACCTCGATCCGCTCGCCGCGCTTGCTCCGGCGCACGACTGAGCCGGCGGGTCCGGACCCGCTCCCGGCGGCCCCCGGCCCGGTCCCGGCGGCCTCGAGCTCCGCCGGATGGCCGCTGCGGCCGACGCTCGGGCTGTTCGGCCTCGCCTGGCTGGCGCTGTCCTGGCCCTGGCTCTCGGGCCGGGTCACGATCCCCTGGGACGCCAAGGCGCATTTCCATCCGCAGCTGCAGTTCCTGGCGCAGTCGATCCACCGGGGCGAGGCGCCGTGGTGGGCGCCGTTCGTGTTCTCCGGTCACCCGCAGGTCGCCGACCCGCAATCGCTGATCTTCTCGGTTCCGCACCTGCTCCTGGCGCTGGTCAGCCCCGACCCGGGTTTCCGTGCCGCGGACGCCGTCGTGCTCGGGATGCTGGGGCTCGGCGGCGGTGCCGTGATCCTGCTCTTCCGCGACCGCGGGTGGCACCCGGTCGGCGCGGTCGTGGCGGCGCTGGCGTTCGCATTCGGCGCCTCCGCGGCCTGGCGCATCCAGCACGTCGGGCAGGTGATGAGCCTGTCCTACTGGCCGATCGCGCTCTGGCTTTTGGCCCGGGCGCTGGAGCGGGGCTCGGGCCGCGCCGGGTTGCTGGCGGGGGTCGCGGCCGGGCTTATGGCGCTCGGTCGCGACCAGGTCGCCTACCTCGCGCTCTGGGCGCTCGTGGCCGTCGTGCCGTGGTCCTGGCTTACCGCGCCGAGGCCGCGCGCCGCCATGCGGCGGAGCCTGCGCCCGCTGCTCCTCGCAGGCGCGGCCGGGGCGGCGGTCGTCGCCGTGCCGGTCGTCCTGACGGCGCTCCTGTCCGGGAGCTCCAACCGTCCCGCCATCGATCTTGCGGGAGCGGGCCAGGGCTCGCTCCACCCGGCCCTGCTCCTCACCGCGTTCGTCCCCAACCTCTTCGGAGCCGACGGCCCGTTCCTCGACTACTGGGGCCCGCCGAGCCCGCGCTGGGGCCCGGTCGACCTCTACTTCGCCCGCAACATGGGCGTCCTCTACATCGGCGCGCTGCCGGTCGCCGCGATCATGGCCGGAGGCCTGCGCGGCGTGCTGTGGGCCAGGGACATCCGCTTCTTCACGGCGGTCGCCGCCGTGATGCTGCTCTATGGGCTCGGGCGCTACACGCCGGTCTTCCCCGTCCTGTTCGAGCTCCTGCCCGGCGCCGACCTCTTCCGCCGCCCGGGGGACGCGACGTTCCTCGTCGGCGCGCTTGCCGCCGTCCTCGCCGGCTACGTCGTCCATCGCTGGTGGACCGGGACCCTGCCGGCCCGGACCGTCCGGCACCGGGCCGGCGAAGTCCTGACTGCCGCCTGCGTGTTCGGCGGCGCGGCGGTGCTGGCCTGGCGCAAGGACGCTCCTGCGGATGCGTACCTTGCCGTCGCGGTCTCGCTCGCATGGTTTACCGCCGCTCTCCTGCTCCTTGCCGCCGACCCGGTGCCGCTGCGCCGCGCCCGTGCCTTCGCGACGGCCGCGACCGCGGCGCTGCCCGCCTTTCTCGCCGCCGATCTTGCCCGGAACAACGGCCCGAACGAATCGACGGCCCTACCCCCTTCCAACTTCGAAGTGCTGCGCCAGGACAGCCGCAACCAGCTCCTCACGGCCTTGAGGCAGCGCCTGGGGGAGAGCTCGCTCGACCGCGTGGAGCTGACCGGCCTCGGCTTCCACTGGCCGAACGCGAGCCTCGTCCATCGCCTCCACAACGTGCTCGGCTACAACCCGGTGCGCCTTGCCCTCTACACCGCCGCGACCGGGGCCGAGGACCACGTAGGCCTGCCCGACCAGCGCAGGTTCTCGCCGCTGTTCCCGTCCTACCGCTCGACCCTCGCCGATCTCCTGGGATTGCGCTTCGTCGCCACCGGCGCGCCGGTGGAGACCATCGACCCGAAGCTGAAGCCCGGCGACCTCACCCTCATCGGCGCCTATCCGGGCGCGTACCTTTACGAGAACCCGCGCGCCTTGCCCCGCGTGCTGTTCGCCGCGAAGGCGCTGCCCGCCGATTTCGGCGCCATGCTGAAGAGCGGGGAATGGCCCGATGCGGACTTGCGGACCACGGTCCTTCTCGACCGTCATGTCCGGCTCGAGGCCGGGCATGACGGCGAGAGCGGGGGAGCGGCCCGGATCGCCTCCTACGCGAACACCGAGATCGTGATCGAGACGGAGTCGCCCGCGGGCGGGCACGTCGTCCTCAACGACCCCTATCACCCCTGGTGGTTCGCAACCGTGGACGGGGCGGACGCGCCGATCCTGCGCGCGAACGTGCTCTTCCGGGCCGTGGCGGTGCCAGCAGGCCGGCATACGGTCCGGTTCGCATTCCGCCCGCTCGCGGGCGCCTGGCGCGAGCTGGCCGCGCGAAGGCCATGACTGTGCCCGCCTATGCCGAGGTGGTGCGCAGGTCCCACCCGAACTCCGCCGCCGACGCGGACAGCCAGCGCCAGAAGCTTCCGGCCATGCTCCGGGCGACGACAAGGTCGAAGGTGGGGGCGTCGTCCACCTGCCAGAGCTGGGCGCCCACGTGGGCGATCGCCGTCAGCGCCGTGTCCCCAGGGCGGAACGCGCGGGGATGGAGGTCGAGGGGGCAGCCTTTGGCGAGCGTCTCCCGCACCTTGGGGCCGCAGATGCGCAGGACCGCGCGCCCGTCGCTCTGGTCGCAGACCGCCGCGACCTCCTTCAATTCGCCCGCGAGCCGGTCGGCGGTCGCGCGGTCCGCGGACACGGCGAGCCATTGCTCCGGTCCCGCCCAGAGGAGGTCGAGAGCGCGGCCGCGGGCGACGGCCGGACGGGCCGGAGCTTCCAGGCCGTAAAGCCCCACGAGCTTCGCCCTTAGCCCGTCGACCTGGCCGGAGCGCGCGATCACCGTGGCGAGCCCGAGGTTTTCGCGCGGCATGATGCTTACGTCGGCTGCGGCCCCCTCGATTCCGGAGCGGCCGAAGGGCAGCACGCCGGCCCATGGGCTGCGGGGCGTCCAGGAGAGGGTGGCGTCAGCCACGGAGCCGCTCCCCTTGCGGATCGACGAACGCGGGGGCGCAGATCTCGACCTCGACGTCCCCCCCGCGCACCGGATCGACGGCGCGGACGCGCTCGCCCACCCGCTCCGGCCCGCGGCGGATGAGGCCGAGGCCGATCCAGTGCCCGAGCGTGGGAGAGAAAGCGACCGAGGTCATGTGGCCCTCGTCGTGCTCCGCGGCGGCGGGCGCGCCGAGCGGGATGAAATGCGCGCCCGCGCGCAGGCGCCGAGACCGGTCGACGGGCCTGAAGCCCGCGAGCGTCGGGCGGTTCGGGTCGAGGAGGGCGAGGCGCTCGGCCATCAGGCGTCCGACGAAGTCCTTCTTCCTGGACATCATGCGGCCGAGGCCGAGGTCCCGCGCGGTGGTCTGGCCGTTCAGCTCGTTGCCGGCGACGTGCCCCTTCTCGATGCGCATGACCGACAGCGCCTCGGTGCCGTAGGGCGCGATGCCGAACGGCGCGCCGGCCGCCATGAGGTTGCGGACCGCCGCCTCGCCGTAAGCCGCCGGCACGGCGAGCTCATAGGCGAGCTCGCCCGAGAAGGAGATGCGGAAGAGCCGTGCCGGGATGCCGCCGCCGACCGTCACGGCGCCGGCCGCGAGATACGGGAAGGCCGCGTCCGAGAGGTCGTGCTCCAGATCGACCACGTCGCCCAGGACCTCGCGCGAGCGCGGGCCCGCGACCGCGAACTGCGCCCATGCCTCGGTCACGGAGGCGATCTGCACGTCGAGGTCCGGCCACTGCACCTGGCGGCAGAACTCCAGGTGCTGCATGACCTTCGCGGCGTTCGCCGTCGTCGTGGTCATGAGGAAGTGCGTCTCGCCGAGGCACGAGGTGGTGCCGTCGTCGAGCGCGAAGCCGTCCTCGCGCAGCATCAGCCCGTAGCGGGCCCGCCCGACCGCGAGGGATGTCCAGCCGTTGACGTAGACCCGCTCCAGGAACTCCGCCGCGTCGGCGCCCTGGATGTCGATCTTGCCGAGAGTCGACACATCGCAGATGCCGGCCGCCTCGCGGACGGTGCGCACCTCGCGGCTCACCGTCTCGAGCCAATCGCGCTCGCCGGAGCGCGGGAAGTACTGCGGCCTCAGCCACAGCCCGGCTTCGACGAAGACGGCGCCCTGCTCCTCGGCCCAGGCGTGCGCGGGCGTGAGCCGCGCCGGCCGGAAGTCCCGGCCGCGGTGGTGGCCGGCGAGCGCCCCGATCGCGACCGGGGTATAGGGCGGCCGGAACACCGTGGTGCCGACCTGCGGGATCGGGCGGCCCGTGAGCTCCGCCATGAGGGCGAGGCCCGGCAGGTTCGCGGTCTTGCCCTGGTCCGTCGCCATGCCGAGCGTCGTGTAGCGCTTGAGGTGCTCGACCGGGCGGAAGCCTTCCCGCCAGGCGAGCGCCACGTCGGCGGCGGTGACGTCGTTCTGGAAGTCGACGAAGGCGCTGTCCGCGCCCGTCGCGGGGGCCTTCCAGAGAGGCGCGGCGGCAGTCGCCTCGGGCGCGCCCGTCGTCGCCGGCGTCGGCGGGCGCTCGAAGCCGCAGGCCGCGGCGGCTTCGCGGCCAAGCCGCTCGCCGTCGGCGAGGGCGTCGGAGAGCGCAAGCCTGCCGGCGGCCGCGCCCGCGACCGCCATGCCGTTGGGAACAGCGCCCGGCACGAAGGCCGAGATCGACTCGTCCCACACGGGCTTGCCGCCGAGATGACAGGTGAGGTGGACGGCCGGGTTCCAGCCGTTCGCCATGGCGAGGAGGTCGCAGCGGACCCGCTCGGTGCGGCCGCTCGCATCGCGGACCTCGACCGCCGCGAGCGCCTGGAATCCCCGCGTGCCGACGACCTCGGCGCCGAGCATCGCGCGCACGCCGTGCTCCCCGGCGAGGGCCATGAGGCTCGCGGCGACGGCTGGGCGCGGGTCGACCACGGCCGCGACATGGATCCCGGTGCGATGAAGATCGGCGACGGTGCGCCAGCCGTCGTCGCCGCTCGCATAGACCACGGCCCGGCGCCCGGGGGCGACGCCGAAGCGGTTGAGATAGGTGCGCACTGCCCCGGCCAACATCACGCCGGGCCGGTCGTTACCAGAGAAGACCATGGGTCGCTCGATCGCGCCGCTCGCGAGCACCGTGCGCTTCGCGACGATGCGCCAGGCCCGTTGGCGGGGCTGGTGCTCCGGCGGGACGGGCAGGTGGTCGGAAACGCGCTCGACCGCGCCGAAGACGCCGTGGTCGTAGGCCCCGAACACGGTCGTGCGGCGCAGGGTCCGGACCTCGGGCAGGCTCTCGAGCTCGGCGGCGGCGCGCGCCGCCCAGGCCGGGCCCTCGATTCCGTCCACCTCCTGACGCTCCGAGAGGAGCCGCCCACCAAGCTCGAAGTCCTCCTCGCAAAGGATGACCCTTGCGCCGGCGCGCCCGGCCGCGAGCGCCGCCGCGAGCCCGGCGGCGCCCGAGCCGATCACCAGCACGTCGCAGAAGGCGAAGGCCTTCTCGTAATGGTCCGGGTCCTCGGCTTGCGCCGCGCGGCCGAGGCCGGCGGCGCGCCGGATCAGGGGCTCGTAGAGCTTCTCCCAGAACGCGGCCGGCCACATGAAGGTCTTGTAGTAGAAGCCGGCCTTGATGAAGGGCGAAGCCCAAGCGTTCACGGCCCGGAGGTCGAAGGCAAGCGAAGGCCAGCGGTTCTGGCTTGCGGCCTCGAGGCCGTCGTAAAGCTCGATCGCGGTCGCGCGGGTGTTCGGCTCGCGGCGCGCCCCGGCGCGCAGCTCGACGAGGGCATTCGGCTCCTCGGAGCCGGCGGAGAGGATGCCGCGCGGGCGGTGGTACTTGAAGGAGCGGCCGGCGAGGCGCACGCCGTTGGCGAGAAGCGCCGACGCGAGGGTGTCGCCGGCAAAGCCGGTCATCTCCCGGCCGTCGAAGGCGAAGCGCAAGGCGCGCGAGCGGTCGACGATGCCGCCGGAGACACGGAACGACCCGGCCCGATCACTCACGCCGAACGAGGCCTGCAGTGCGTCCCGAGCCAGAGCGACGACGCTCACGACGCCGTCTCCCGGTTCGGAGCGATCCGGCTGCATCTCGCGCACGAGGCGGAAAGCTTGCAGGCCTTCAGCTTCATAGCTATAAAATAGCTATGAACAAGACGCTGATCTTCGCCACGGCGCCGGATCGCTTCTTTTTCAACCTTCCCGAGGACGTACGGGAGTCGCTGACGCGAAAGCTCTATCTCTATGGCCTGACCGGCCAAGGTGACGTCAAACGGATGACGGGCTCGGATGCTCTGAGGCTTCGGGACGGAGACTACCGGGTCATCTTTCGCGACACGCCGGACGGCCTTCTCATCCTCGCGGCGGGGCATCGGCGCGACATCTACCGGTGAGGAGAACAACCTATGAAGCCGCAATTCATCACGACCGATCTCGGCGAGAAGCTGGTCGTGCTCACCCACCGCGAATACCTGGCCCTGCGCGCCCGGGCGGGCGACGAGGAGGCCGAAGACGCGATGACCGAGATCATTGCGGCCGAACGGCAGCGCGATCTCGATGCCGGGCGGGACGTCGTCTTGCCGGGATGGTTCTGCGACGCCGCCGCGAAGGGCGACGGCAGCGTGCTTCGCGGGCTGCGGAAGCACCGTGGCTTGTCGCAGGCGCAGGTCGCCGAGGCGGCCGGCATCACGCAAGGCTATTACAGCGACATCGAGCGAGGCGGCGCGGTTCCGACCGTCGAGGTCCTCGACCGCATTTCGCAGGCCTTGGACCTCGATCCGAGTTGGATGCGCAGATTGGAGCGCAACCGGGTACCGGGCGCCTGACGATCTCCGAATAGTCGCGAAGCTTCCGTCCCGGCGGCGGGATCGGATGCGTCGCAGTGCGAATCGATGCGGCGCGGACATTACCTCAGCCTTGGGCTACCTGCCGCGCCGGCACGGCGCCCGCGATCGCGTGGGTGCGTGTGTCCCGCGTCACCACGAGCCAGGCGCGGCAGCCGGCGACGTGCTGCCATAGCTCCCGGTGCGGGCCGGCCGGGTTGTCGCGGAGATAAACGTAGTCGTGCATCGCCTCCATCGAGGCGCCGGCTCCTTCGGGACGCTCGACCGTGGCGTCGCCCAGATAAGAAAACTCCTGGACGTCGCGCTCGCCGCAGTGGGGGCAGGGGATCCGCATCGCGCCGCTCAGTGCAGGTTCGGCTGGGCGCCCGCGCCCTTCTCGTCGATGACGGCGCCGGTCGCGAAGCGGTCGAGTCGGTAGGCGGCTGCGAAGGGATGCGGCTCGCCGGTGGCGATGAGGTGGGCGAAGCACCAGCCGGAGGCCGGCGTCGCCTTGAAGCCGCCGTAGCACCAGCCGGCGTTGAGGAAGAGCCCCTCGATGGGCGTGCGGTCGATGATCGGCGAGCCGTCCATCGACATGTCCATGAGCCCGCCCCAGTGGCGCAACACCCTGAGGCGCCCGAGTCCCGGCCAGAGCGCCATGGCGCACTCCATCACGTCCTCGACGATGGGCAGGTTGCCGCGCCAGGCGTAGGAGTTGTAGCCGTCGATGTCGCCGCCGAACACGAGCCCGCCCTTGTCGGACTGGCTGATGTAGAAGTGCCCGGCCCCGAAGGTCACGACCGTGTCGATCAGCGGCTTCAGGGCCTCCGAGGCGAAGGCCTGGAGCACGTGGCTCTCGATCGGCAGCCGCAGGCCCGCCATGGCGGCCACGCGGGAGGAAGCACCGGCGACCGCCATCCCGACCTTTTTGGCGCGAATCCCCCCGCGGGTCGTCTCGACGCCGATGATGCGGCCGGCCTCAATGATGAGCCCCGTCACCTCGCAATTCTGGATCAGGTCGACGCCGCGCCGGTCGGCGGCGCGGGCGTAGCCCCAGGCGACGGCGTCGTGGCGCACGGTGCCGCCGCGGCGCTGCAGCAGGCCGCCCTTGATCGGGAAGCGCCCGTTCTCGAAGTCGAGGAACGGCACCAGGGCGCGGACCTCCTCGCGGTCGAGGAGCTCGGCGTCGACGCCGTGCAGCCGCATGGAATTGCCCCGCCGCGCGAAGGCGTCGCGCTGGGTGTCCGAATGGTAGAGGTTCAGGACGCCGCGCTGGCTCACCATGGCGTTGTAGTTGATGTCCTGCTCAAGGCCCTCCCACAGCTTCATCGACCACTCGTAGAACGGCACGTTGCCGGGGAGCAGATAGTTCGAGCGCACGATCGTGGTGTTGCGGCCGACGTTGCCGGAGCCGAGCCAGCCCTTTTCGAGCACGGCGACGTTCGTGATGCCGTGCTCCTTGGCGAGGTAGTAGGCCGTCGCGAGCCCATGGCCGCCGCCGCCGATGATGACGACGTCGTAGGCCGGCTTCGGCTCCGGGTCGCGCCAGACCGGGGCCCAGCCCCGGTTTCCCCGAAGCGCCTCTCGGACGATGGCGAAGGCGGAATAGCGCATGCTCTGGCAGGACTCGGGGTGGGCTTGACGCCGACGCGGGACGTGTCGGAGTCTAGGGATCGCGGGACTTCTCCGCAAACCAGCAGCTTTCAACTTGAAGAGCGTCCCGCCCCATGAAGACGCACGCGCGCGTGGTGGTGATCGGGGGCGGGGTCGTCGGCGCGAGCGTCCTCTATCACCTGACCAAGGCGGGCTGGCGCGACGTGGTGCTGGTCGAGCGCTCGGAGCTGACCTCGGGCTCGACCTGGCACGCGGCCGGCGGCATGCACACGGTCAACGGCGACCCGAACGTCGCGAAGCTCCAGGCCTACACCATCAACCTCTACAAGGAGATCGAGGCGATCTCCGGCCAGTCCTGCGGCATCCACATCACCGCCGGGCTGATGCTCGCCTGCACTCCCGATCGGCACGACTTCCTGAAGACGATGGTGTCGCGGGCGAAGTACCTCGGCCTCGACATGGAGATGGTCTCGGTCGACGAAGCCGCCCGCCGCTTTCCGCTCATGGACAAGCGCCACTTCGTCGGCGCGCTCTACAACACCCTCGAAGGCCACGTTGATCCGTCCGGCGTCACCCATGCCTACGCCAAGGCGGCGCGCATGCAGGGCGCGGAAGTCTATCTGCGCAACCGAGTCGTCGAGACGAACCCGCGCCGCGACGGCTCCTGGGACGTGATCACTGAGACGGGCACGATCGTCGCCGAGCACGTGGTCAACGCCGGCGGCCTGTGGGCCAGGGAGGTCGGCCGCATGGCGGGCCTCGAGCTGCCGGTGCTCGCCATGGAGCACCACTACCTCATCACCGAGGACGTGCCCGAGGTGCTCGCCTCCGACAAGGAGATGCTGCACATCATCGACTTCGACGGCGAGATCTACATGCGCCAGGAGGGCCGCGGCGGCATGCTGATCGGCACCTACGAGCGTGAGGGCATGCCGTGGTCGGAGCGCGAGACGCCGTGGGACTTCGGCCACGAGCTTTTGGCCAACGACCTCGACCGCATCGGCGCGAGTCTCGAGGTCGGGTTCAGCCATTTCCCGGCGCTCGGGCGCGCCGGCATACGGCGCGTCGTCAACGGCCCTTTCACCTTCACGCCGGACGGCAACCCGCTCGTCGGGCCGGTGCGGGGCTTGCGTAATTATTGGGTCGCCTGCGGGGTCATGGCCGGTCTCTCGCAGGGCGGCGGGGTCGGCCTGTCGCTCGCGAACTGGATGGTCCACGGCGATCCCGGCGCCGACATCTGGGGCATGGACGTCGCCCGCTTCGGCGACTGGACCACCAGGGCCTACACCAACGCCAAGGTGCGGGAGAACTATGCTCGGCGCTTCCGCGTCCGCTTCCCCGGCGAGGAGCTGCCGGCCGGGCGACCGCTCAGGACGACGCCCGCCTACGACGCGCTCGGCGGCGCCGCCGCCGTCTTCGGCGCATCTTATGGCCTCGAGCACGCGCTCTGGTACGCGGCGGGCGGCGAGCCGCGGGAGGAGGCCTGGAGCTTCCGCCGCAACAATGCCTTCCCGGCGGTCGCGCGGGAGTGTCGCGCCGTGCGCGAAGGCGTCGGCCTCATGGAAATCTCCACTTACGCCAAGTACGACGTGACCGGGCCGAAGGCCGAGGAGTTCCTGGACAACATCCTCGCCAACCGCCTGCCCCGGCAGGGGCGCATCGCGCTTTCGCCGATGCTCGGCGAGAACGGCCGGCTGCTGGGCGACTTCACGGTCGCGCGGCTCTCGGACGAGCGCTTCTTCGTGATCGGCTCAGGCGTAGCCGAGGCCTACCACATGAGGTGGTTCGAGCGCTTCCTCCCCGACGGCGCCGCCGTGCGCGCCTGGGGCACGGACCTCGTCGGCCTCTCGATCGCGGGGCCGAAGGCGCGCGACGTGCTCGCGGCGGCGACGCCTGAGGACGTGTCGGACGCGGCCTTCCCGCTGCTCTCGATCCGCCCCATGGAGGTCGGCCTCGTGCCGGCCCTCGTCGGCCGGATCAGCTTCACCGGGGACCTCGGCTACGAGATCTGGGTCAGGCCCGAGCACCAGCGCACGCTCTACCTAGCCCTCGCGGGAGCATTAGCGCCGTTCGGCCTGAAGCATTTCGGCGCCCGCGCGCTCCATGCGCTGCGGCTCGCCAAGGGCTACGGCACCTGGGCGCGGGAGTACCGGCCGATCTACACCGCGACGGAGGCCGGCCTCGACCGCTTCGTCGCCCTCAACAAGGGCGATTTCGTCGGCGCCGAGGCGGCGCTGCGGGCCCGCGAGGACGGCGGCGCCTACCGCCTCGTGAGCTTCGAGGTCGACGCGGCCGATGCCGACGCCTCCGGCGACGAGCCGATCCTGCACGAGGGCCGGACCGTCGGCTGGGTCACCTCCGGCGGCTTCGCCCACACGCACGACGCCTCGCTCGCCATGGGTTACGTCCGCAAGGAGGCGGCACCCGCGGTCGAGGGCTTTTCCATCGAGATCATGGGCGAGGGCCGCCGCGCGCGGAGGCTTCAAAGGCCGCTGTTCGACCCGGACGGGCAGCGCATGCGCTCTTGATCGCCGGTGCCTTGAAGCCGCACGATACGAGAAGCCGCGAGAGACGCGGCGGGAGGACGGAATGGCGAAGAAAGGCCTTTTGGAGCGGCTGAACGAAGGCCCGGTGATCTGCGCCGAGGGCTACCTCTTCGAGCTCGAGCGCCGCGGCTACCTCCAGGCCGGCGCCTACGTGCCCGAGGTGGTGCTCGACTTCCCCGAGCAGGTCGAGAACCTGCACCGCGACTTCCTGCGCGCCGGCTCCGACGTGATCGAGGCCTTCACCTATTACGCTCACCGGGAGAAGCTGCGGCTCATCGGCCGCGAGGGCGACCTCGAGCCGATGAACCGCCAGGCCCTGGCCATCGCCAAGAAGGTCGCGGCCGAGGGCGACGCGCTCGTCGCCGGCAACATCTGCAACACCAACGTCTACAAGCCGGACGACCCGGACGCCGCTGCCCAAGTGCGGGCCATGTACGAGGAGCAGGTCGCCTGGGCGGTCGAGGCCGGCGTCGACCTCATCATCGCCGAGACCATCTCCTGGCTCGGCGAGGCCGAGATCGCGCTTGACGTGATCCGCCAGACGAAGCTCCCCTCCGTCGTCACCTTCGCGCTCCACAAGAAGGGCGAGATGCGTGACGGCTTCTCGCCGGCCGAGGCCGCGAAGCGGATCGAGAATCTCGGCGCCGACGTCGTCGGCCTCAACTGCATCCGCGGCATCCGCACCATGATGCCGCACGTCGAGGCGATCCGGCGCGCCGTCAAGATCCACGTCGCGGCGCTGCCCGTGCCGTACCGCACGACCGAGAGCGAACCGACCTTCGAGTCGCTCACCGAGAAGGACGCGGCCTGCGCCCACTGCATCCCGGACGGGCGCTCCTTCCCGGTCGCCCTCGATCCATTCCAGGTCACCCGCTACGAGATCGCCGAGTTCGGCCGGAACGCCGCCGCCATGGACGTGCGCTATCTCGGCGTCTGCTGCGGCGCGGGTCCCCACCACATCCGCGCGCTCGCCGAGGCGCTCGGGCGCCGCCCCCCGGCGAGCCGCTTCTCGCCCGACATGTCGAAGCACTACGCCTACGGCACCGACCCGCGTCTGCGGCAGGAGAACCGCGCGTACGCGAAGAACTTGTGATGCGCTGTCATCCCCGGCGGCGCGCGTAGCGCGCCGGGAAGGGGATCCAAGCGGCGACGGGGTTTGGATCCCCTTCCCTCGCCTCCGCTCCGCTCCGGCTCGCCGGGGATGACAGTGGGAGGTTAGGCAAGAAGCATGGAGACGGTCCGCTTCATCGCCGCAAACCTGCCCCTGATCGGGCAGAAGACGCTCGAGCACCTCTCGATCGTCGGCGTCGCCGTCACAATCGCGATCGTCACCGGCGTGCCGATCGGCATCCTGATCACGCAGAGCAAGCCCGCCGCGGACCGCGTCCTCTACGTCGCCGCGATCATCATGACGATCCCCTCGATCGCGCTGTTCGGGCTCCTCATCCCGGTCCTGTCGCTGATCGGCCAGGGGATCGGCTGGCTGCCGGCCGTGATCGCCCTCATCCTCTACTCGCAACTCCCGATCATCCGGAACACCTACACGGCGATCATGAACATCGACCCGGCGCTCCGCGAGGCGGCGCGGGGCATGGGCATGACCCCGTTCGAGCGCCTGCGCCGGGTCGAGATCCCGCTGGCGCTGCCGGTGATCGTCAACGGCGTGCGCAACGCCGTGGTGCTCGGCATCGCCATCGGCGCCATCGCGACCTACATCGGCGCCGGCGGGCTCGGCACCTTCATCTCCCGCGGCATCACCCAGACCGACATCCGCCAGCTCCTCACCGGAGCCCTGGCGGTGAGCCTCCTCGCGATCGTCGCCGACTTCGCATTGATAGCGGTGCGCCGCCTCCTCACCTCGCCGGGCCTGAGGAGCTGAAGCGATGAAGACCGCTCATCCGGACCGCTCTCCCAAGCCCCTCATCCTGAGGTGCCCGCGAAGCGGGCCTCGAAGGACGCACCCTGCCGGTGCCGCGTCAACGGTGTGCGTGCTTCGAGGCTCGCTGCGCTCGCACCTCAGCATGAGGAGGTTGGTGATGGCCCGGCATTCCTGGATTCGCCCATGATCCGCCTCGACCGCGTCAGCAAGGTCTTCGGGCCGATCACGGCGGTCGACGCGGTCACCATGGAGGTCGCGGCCGGCGAGGTCTGCGTCCTGCTCGGGCCGTCGGGCTGCGGCAAGACCACGACGATGAAGATGATCAACCGCCTGATCCCGCCGACCTCGGGCAAGATCTTCTTGGACGGCCGCGACACTGACGGCATCGACGAGGTCACGCTGCGCCGCTCCATCGGCTACGTCATCCAGCAGATCGGCCTCTTCCCCAACATGACCGTCGAGGACAACATCTGCGTCGTCCCCGACCTCCTGAAATGGGACCGGACGAAGTCGCGCCGGCGCGCGGCCGAGCTCCTCGAGATGGTCAACCTCGACCCCAAGATCTTCCTCAGGCGGTATCCGAAGGAGCTGTCCGGCGGTCAGCAGCAGCGCGTCGGCGTGGTGCGGGCGCTCGCTGCCGATCCGCCGGTGCTCCTCATGGACGAGCCCTTCGGGGCGATCGACCCGATCAACCGGGAGGTGATCCAGGACGAGTTCATGAAGCTGCAGGAGGCGCTCAGGAAGACGGTCGTCTTCGTCAGCCACGATATCGACGAGGCGGTGAAGATGGGCTCGCGCATCGCGATCTTCCGCGACGGGCGGCTCATCCAGTACGACACGCCGAACAACGTGCTGGCGAAGCCCGCCGATCCGTTCGTCGCCGATTTCGTCGGCTCCGACCGCACCCTGAAACGCCTGCGCCTCGTCAAAGTGTCCGAGGCCATGATGCCCGACCCGCCGCGGGTGCGCAGCGAGGACACCCTCGAGACGGCGGTGCGGCTCATGGAGGAGCACGGCCATATCTCGATCGTCATGGTCGGCCCGCGGGGCCGTGCCCGCGGCGTCGTGCGCCTCGACGCGGCGCGCGGGAAGAAGGGCCTCGTCGGCGAGAACATCGAGCCGCTGCCCGGCACCGTCGACGTGACGGAGGACCTGCGCACCGCCGTGTCGCTGATGTTCACGCACGACGTGACCTGGCTCGCCTGCGTCGACAGCGACGGCTTCTACAAGGGCTACGTCACGCAGCGCGGCATCACGCACACCCTCGGCGCGGCATCCCGGGGGGCGTGACGATGACGGACGCCCTGCAGCGCGGATGGCGACTTACGGTCCTTGCGGCCGTCTTCGCGCTGGGCGCCACGCTGCAGGCCCGCGGGGTGCTCGCCTCCATCGCCAAGTACTGGGGCGACATCGTCTACCTCGCGAAGCAGCACATGGAGCTCGTCGCGGTCTCGGGCTCGCTCGCGATCCTCGTCGGCGTGCCGCTCGGGGTGCTGCTGACCCGTCCCGGCGTGCGGCGCTACGCGAGCCTCATCGTGCAGGTCGTCAACCTCGGCACGACCGTGCCGACGCTCGCGATCCTCGCCATCGCCATGACGGTGATGGGCCTCGGCGCGCCGCCTGCCGTCTTCGCCCTGTTCGTGCTCACTCTCCTGCCGATCGTGCTCAACACCGTCGCCGGGATCGAGAGCGTGCCGCAGCCGCTCCTCGAGGCGGCCCGCGGCATGGGCATGACCCGCTTCGGGATTCTGTGGCGGGTCGAGCTGCCGAACGCCGCCTTCGTGATCCTCGCCGGCATCCGCACGGCGCTCGCCATCAACGTCGGCACCGCGCCCCTCGCCTTCCTGATCGGCGCCGGGGGCCTCGGCGAATTGATCTTCACCGGCATCGACGTGAGCGAGCCCGGGATGCTGCTCGCCGGCGCCATCCCGACCGCGCTCCTCGCGGTGCTCACCGACTTCGCCGTCGGCACGGCGCAATATTGGCTCGTGCCGCGCGGCGTGAATCCGCTACGATGAGGGAAACCAGAGGGAGGAAAACCATGCTGCGCAGGACGTTCATCGGATTGCTGGCCGGAGCCGCGCTCGGCGTCTCCGCCGCTTCGGCCCAGACCGTCGTGGTCGGCGGCAAGAACTTCACCGAGCAGCAGATCATGGCCGAGATGACGAGCCAGCTCCTCAAGGCCAAGGGGTTCTCGCCCGACAAGCGCGCCGGCCTCGGCACCGCGCCCCTGCGGCAGGCCCAGGAGGCCGGCCAGATCGACGTCTACTGGGAATACACCGGCACCTCGCTCATCAACTTCAACAAGGTGACGGACAAGCTCGATGCCGCCGCGACCTACGCCAAGGTCAAGGAGCTCGACGCCGCGAAGGGCCTCGTCTGGCTCAATCCGTCGAAGGCGAACAACACCTACGCCCTCGCCATGCGGGCCGACGACGCGGCGAAGAAGGGGATCAAGAGCCTCTCCGACCTCGCCGCCAAGGAGAAAGGCGGGCAGAGGCAGAAGTTCGGCTGCAACGCCGAGTTCTACGCCCGCGCCGACGGCTTGAAGCCCCTGCAGGAGGCCTACGGCTTCGAGTTCCCGCGCGAGGACGTGGTCCGCATGGACACCGGCCTCGTCTACCAGGCGCTCCGGGACGGGCAGGTCGACGTCGGCCTCGTGTTCGCGACGGACGGGCGCGTGCCGGCCTTCAACTTCGTCATCCTCCAGGACGACAAGGGCTTCTTCCCGAACTACGCCATGACCCCGGTCGTCCGGAAGGAGGCCCTCGACAAGAACCCGCGCCTCGCCGAGATCCTCAACGCCCTCTCGGCGAAGCTCGACGACGCCACCATGGCGAAGCTCAACGCTTCCGTCGACGTCGACAAGAAGACCGTCGAGGAGGTCGCGGCGGGGTTCCTCAAGGGCCAGGGGCTGGTGTGACCCATGGCGCCGGACCGGGGCTCGCGCCGCGAGCTCCGGCCTGCCGATCCGATGGACCGTCTCACCGTCGCCGCCGCGCAGATCGAATGCCGGCCGGGCGACGTCCCGGCGAACCTCGCATTGCACCTCGAGGCGATCCGCGAGGCGCGGGCGCGCGCCGTCGATCTTCTCGTCTTTCCCGAGCTTTCCCTGACGGACTATCTCCCGCGGCCCAACCTCCCGCGCCTCGCCCGGCGGCCTGATGCGCCCGAGATCCTCGCCTTGGGAGAGGCGGCCGAAGGCATGCTGGTATCGTTCGGCTTCATCGAGGACGGCGGTGGGCGCTTCCACAACGCCCAGGCGCTCGTTTCGCAGGGCCGCGTCCTCCACGTCCACCGCAAGCTCAACCTCCCGACCTACGGCCGCCTCACCGAGGGGCTGCATTACACGAAGGGCGAGCGCATCGAGCCCGTCGCTCACGGCGGCTGGTCGCTCGCGACGCTGATCTGCGCCGAGACCTGGAACCCGGCCCTGCCGTGGCTCGCGGCGCTCAAGGGCGCGAGTCTCCTTCTCGTGCCGGTCGCCTCCTCGCTCCACGTCGTCGAGGACCTGGACAACCGCTCCGGCTGGGACGTGAACCTCTCCCACACGGCGCTCACCTACGGCCTGCCCCTCGTGATGGCGAACCACTGCGGGTCGCGGGGCGGCCTCGAGTTCTGGGGCGGCTCTCGCATCCTCGACGCCTTCGGCCGCAAGCTCGCCCAGGCTGGCGAGGCGCCCGAACTCGTCGTCGCGACCCTCGCCTTGGACGACGGCCGCCGCGCCCGCGAGCGCCTGCCGACCGTGCGCGATGCCGATCCTAAGGCCGTCGCGGCGGAGCTCGAACGCTTCCTCGCCGAGCGGGAGCGGACGGCGTGACTGCGGTCGACTTCATCCACGGGCTCCGCTTCGAGGAGCTGCCGGCCACCGTCGCGGCGCAGGCGAAGCGCTGCGTGATCGACCTCCTCGGAGTCGCTGCGAGCGGCCTTGAAACCGATCTCTCGCGGATCGTCCGCGACCACGCGGTCCGCCATATGGGCGCAGGCGAGGGGAGGGGCGCGCGCATCCTCTTCGATGGGCGGCGGGCGAGCGTGCCGGGTGCGGCCTTCGCCGGCGCCTCGACCATCGATGCCTTCGACGCCCACGACGGCCACCCGCTCACGAAAGGCCACGCGGGCGTCGCGGTCCTGCCGGCCGTGCTCGCCCTCTTCGACGCCGAGGGCCTCACCGACGGCCGCGAATTCCTCGCGTCCCTCGTCATCGGCTACGAGGTCGCGATCCGGGCCGGGATCGCGCTGCACGGCAGCGTCCCGGACTATCACACCTCCGGCGCCTGGAACGCGCTGGGCTGCGCCGCGGCCGGCGCGCGCCTCCTCGGGCTCTCGCCGGACGCGACGCGGCACGCCCTCGGCATCGCCGAGTACCACGGGCCGCGCAGCCAGATGATGCGCTGCATCGACCATCCGACCATGCTGAAGGACGGCTCGGGCTGGGGCGCCTTCGCCGGTCTCTCGGCGGCGTATCTGGCGCAGAACGGGTTCACGGGCGCGCCGGCCATCACGGTCGAGGCGCCGGAGCAGGCTCACCTTTGGTTGGACCTCGGCCGGCGCTGGCGTATTTTAGAGATCTACTTCAAGCCGCTCCCGGTCTGCCGCTGGGCGCAGCCGGCGATCGAGGCCGCGCTGTCGCTCGTGCGTACCAACGCGATCGATCCCGACCGCATCGCGGCCGTCGAGGTCGAGACCTTCGACGCCGCCGTCCGCCTCGGCGCCCGGCCCCCGGCGACGACCGAGGAGGCCCAGTACGCCCTCGGCTTCCCGCTCGCCGCCGCTCTTGCGACGGGACGGCTCACGGCGGGCGAGATCGCAGGCGACGGACTTCGGGACCGACGCGTCCTGCGTCTCCTGCCGCGTATCCGTCTCGCCGAGCGAGCCGATTTCACCCGCCGCTTCCCGGCCGAGCGGGTCGCGGCCGTCAGCATCAGGCTCGACGACGGGACGGTCCTCGCCTCCGGGCCGACAGTGGCGCGCGGCGATCCGGATGCGCCTCTCGACGACGGGGAGCTTCGCGCCAAGTTCCACGCGCTGGCCCGCGCCATGCCGAGCCGCGATCGGGCCGCGCTGGACCGTGTCGTGGAAAGGCTCGAGAGCTGCCGCACGCTCGAGACGGACCTTTTCCCTTACCTGTTGAGGCCGCTGCCCGCTTCCGCGGCAGACCACACCGAGTTGGCCGCGATCTGACCGCCGATCACGTCCGCCGCGCGACCGCGAAGCGGGCGGCGTCGCGGAGAACGTCGGCCTCCGGCCCGAAGCCTTCGAGCGCCCGCAGGGCGTCCCCGACCAGACGGTCGCACTCCGCCCTGGCGCCGTCCGCCCCGAGCGCATTGACGAGGGTCGCCTTGCCCCGCCCGGAGTCCTTGCCGGTGCGCTTGCCCATGGCTTCGGCCGTGGCGTCCCGGTCCAGAAGATCGTCGGCGACCTGGAACGCGGCGCCGAACGCCTGGCCGTAGGCGCGAAGGGCGGCGCGCGGCGCCGCATCGGCTCCGGCCAGGATCGCTCCGGCCTCGACCGAAAAGGCGAGGAGCGCGCCGGTCTTCATGGCCTGGAGCCGCCGGATGTCCGCCTCGCCGAGCGCCGCGGCGCCGTAGCGCCCCTCGGCCGCGAGGTCGAGCATCTGGCCGCCGGCCATGCCGCCGAGACCCGCGGCCCGGGCGAGCCCGAGGACGAGGCCGCACCGGATCGCCGGGTCCGGATGCGCCGCGGGATCGGCCAGGAGCTCGAAAGCGAGGGCCTGGAGGGCGTCGCCGCAGAGGATCGCCGTCGCCTCGTCGAAGGCGCGGTGGACGGTCGGCTTGCCCCGGCGCAGGTCGTCGTCGTCCATGGCGGGCAGGTCGTCATGGACGAGGGAGTAGCAGTGCAGCAGCTCGACCGCCGCCGCGGCCTGCAGGACGCCCGCGCCTTCATGCCCGAGGAGGCGTGCTGCCTCGATCACGAGGAACGGGCGCACCCGCTTGCCGCCCGCGAGCGCCGCGTGGCGCATGGCGGCGAGGAGCCGCGCCGGGCGTGCGACCTCGCCGGGGCGCGGCCGGTCGGCTAGGAGAGCTTCGAGAACCGCCTCGATCTCCCGCGCCGCGCCGGCGAGCCGGGCCTCGAATTCGGTCTTTTCTTCCACGGGGGTCATGATCCTGAGGGACAGGGCGATCGTTTCGGGAGGGCGCGGCCGTCCGGGCGCGGGGCGCGCGGGCCGGGGGACGGGCCGATGAGGCTCGGCCGCTTCTTGGCACGGGCGGCGGCGGCCGTCATCGTCCTCGTCCTCCTCTACGCCGCCGCGGTGCTGGCGCTCGGCCTCGCCTACCGCTTCGTCGCGCCGGTTTCCACGCTGATGGTCGGGCGCTGGGCGACGCTCCGGGGCGCGGCCCGGACCGCGGTGTCGCTCGACGCGGTCGCGCCGGCGGTGCCGCTCGCGGTCGTCGCCTCGGAGGACGCGCGCTTCTGCCTGCACGGCGGCGTCGACTGGAACGCGCTCCGCGAGGTGGTCGAGGACGAGGACGGTCCGAGCCGCGGCGCCTCGACGGTGCCGATGCAGGTCGCCAAGAACCTCTTCCTGTGGCCCGGGCGCTCCTACGTCCGCAAAGGCCTCGAGATCCCGATCGCGCTCTACCTCGACCTCGCCTGGCCGAAGCGCCGGATGATGGAGAACTATCTCAACATCGCCGAGTGGGGCGAGGGCGTGTTCGGGATCGAGGCGGCGGCGCGGCGCCATTTCGGCAAGCCGGCCCGCGACCTCTCGCGAGGGGAGGCGGCGCTCCTCGTCACGGCGCTTCCGAACCCGAGGCTGCGCAATCCGGCCCGCCCCTCCGCCCGCCACCGCAATCTCGCAAACCGGCTCATCGCCCGCATGAACGCGGCGGCGCCGTTCGCGGGCTGCCTGCGGCGGTGAGCAATGGCGGTGTGGCGCTATGAACCTCTCGGTTTGTGCGACGTTATAAATTAGAACCAAAGTGAAGAGAATGATGTGATGTAATGGCATTCACACCAGCTCGGCTTAAAAGATATCTGAATACCGCTTGGGCCATAGCGGCATCACCATACGTCGAAGAGTATTTAATTGGGTTCACGGCCCGAAGTGAAAATGCCCGATATAAAGAATATAAAGTATGGGACTATGACTATTTAGTGATATTGGCCGACAAACTAACGCGCTTTGATGCAAAATATCTAGAACAATATTTACAACGTGAATTACTGAGAGATAAACGCTCTACGGCATTTCACAGATATAATAAGCGTAGGAGAGGGCTGAGGTACTATCCGAGTCACGGCGGCATAGAGGGGGATCCAGAAGCAAAAATCCATTCTGTCTACATGGCTTGGTGGGAGCCGTAAAAACGGCTCAAGGCCGGCTGGCGTTCGGCCCGAAACGCCTATATAGACCCCGCACCTCATCGAGATCGCGACCGAGACGGGCGCCCGCACGACCGGACGCTCCGCTTCCGTAGGTCGCCCAGACGCCGGAGACGAACCATGGCCGTTCCGAAACGAAAGACCTCGCCGTCGCGCCGCGGCATGCGCCGCTCGGCCGACGCGCTGAAAGCGCCCACCTACGTCGAGGACAAGGACTCGGGCGAGCTGCGCCGACCCCACCACGTCGACCTCAAGACCGGCATGTACCGCGGGCGCCAGGTCCTCAAGGTGAAGTCCTCCGAGGCGTGAGCCTCATGGACCCGAGCTGTCCGAAACGGCGCCTCCGGGCGCCGTTTGCCGTTTGACGCGGTCGATGACGCCACAAGGCCAAGCTTTGCCCTCTCCCGGCCACGGTTGCGCCGCGAATCTCCGGTGTCCTGCCGCCATCGCAAAGACGATGCGGCGGGAGCATGCATGCTCCCGCACGGCAGAGGTGGAGAAGCTCATGCAGTGCGGTCTGTTGAGGCTCAACCGGCTCCTGCGGGAGAGGCCGAAGCCCGAGGGCCGGGCCTTCCCGGAGCCGGGCGCGCCGGCGCGCGGCCGCCGGGAGCGGTGCGGCACCCACGCGCGCGCCGATCGCGGCCCGCAGGCCCAGAAGGCGGAGCGGGAGACGGGCTGGATCGTCTCGGTCGACAATTTCTCCTGAAGGAGGCGGGCCTTACGCCTGTCCGACAGGCCGGAAGGGGCTCGCGGGAGCGAACCGGGAGTTAATCTCCGGTATCGAAAATGCTTCGGTCCGCCGGACCGGCCGAGTCGGCGGACGCGGCCGGGCGGCGCTGGCCACAACTTCGCCATCGCTCTCGGGCATCGGTGCAAGTCGTTCGGGGTGGGGCAGGGTTCAGGTGGATCACGGGTCAGCGATCACGGCGCCGGGCGGGCGGTCCGCCCGCGCGGGGGCGCGCGCCTACAGGCAGGCGCGCCGCCACTCGCGCGTCGTGCGCCTCCTCCGGCTCGCGATCCCGGTCGGCGCCGCGCTCGCGATCGGAAGCGTGACGGCGATCGCGGTGCTCGATCCGTTCGGGCGCATGGGCGGCCTGACGCTCGGGCCGGTGAGCCTCAGCGGCACCAAGATCACCATGGAGCAGCCGCGCCTCACGGGCTACCGCAAGGATGCCCGCGGCTACGAAGTCACCGCGGTCGCCGCGCTCCAGGACGTGCGCAAGCCGACCATCATCGAGCTCAAGGAGATGAAGGCCCGCATGACCATGGACGACCAGGGCACGCAAGCCTACCTGACCGCCGCGACCGGCGTCTTCGACACCCAGAAGGAGCAGCTCGAGCTCACGAGCGACATCCACGTGCGCACCGACAAGGACCAGGAGGCCTGGCTCAAGTCGGCGAGGGCCGACTTCAAGGCCGGCACGGTGCTGTCGAAGGAGCCCGTCCGGGTGAAGCTCACCAACGCCACCATCGAGGCGGATACGCTCGACATCACCGACAACGGCAAGGTGATCTCGTTCGTCGGCTCCGTCAGGACGGTGCTGGAGAACGTCCAGACCACCCCGCCGGCATCCCAGAACGCCCCTGCGGCATCCCTCCCGGCCGGCGCCCCGGCCCGGACCTCGCAGGCCGAACCGACGAGTGTGCGTCGATGAACCGTCTTTTCGCTCCCCTCGCCGCGGTTGCGCTCGCCTTCGGCGTGCCGGCCGCGCACGCGGTCGCGCAGCAGCCCGCGGCTGCCCCGGGCCAAAAGCCTGTGGCGGCCCCGGCTGCCCAAGGGGCTCCGGCCGCGCCGCCTAAGAAGGAGCGCGGCGGCCCCGGCCCGCTCGGCGGGCTCGGAGGCGGCAACAGCAAGGAGCCGATCAAGATCGATGCCGACCGGCTCGACGTGTTCGACAAGGAAGGGAAGGCGATCTTCAAGGGCAACGTGGTCGCGGTGCAGGGCGAGACCACCATGCGCTGCACGACGCTGACCGTGTTCTACGAGCGGCAGAGCAGCCAGGCGGCCCAAGGGAGCGGCGGCCAGAAGGCGCAGCCCGCGGCGGCGGGCTCCCCGAACGACGCCGTGAAGCAGATCGACTGCGCCGGCCCCGTGACGGTCGTATCGAAGGACCAGGTCGCCACGAGCGACAACGCCACCTTCGACCGCGCCGCCAACAAGGTCGTGCTCACCGGCAACGCGGCGCTGAGCCAGTGCCAGAACGTCACCCGGGGCGAGCGCATCGTGTACGATCTCACCACCGGGGTCGCGAACGTCGAGACGGCGCCCGGCGGACGGGTCAAGGCCCTGTTCGTGCCGGGCAGCGACGACAAGCAGAAGCAGGGCTGCCAGCCGTCCCCGCAGCAGGCGGCGCAGCCGGCCGCGGCTCCGCAGCAGCCTCCGCAGGCCGCCGCGCCGAAGCCCGCCCCGAAGCAGCGCGCGCAGACGAACTGAGCCGTGCCGGCCCGGACGCTTCGCCCCGCCTGCCTCATGCCTTGCGGCCGCCCGTGAACCCGTTGCTCCGCCGGACCGCCTCGAAGCCCCTCCTGTCCCGGGACGCCCGCTTCGGCGAGCTCGACGGGGACGACGCGTTCGGGGACGAGGGCCGCCAGGAGGAAACCCTCGCCGCGACGGCGGGCGGGGCCGTCCACGCCCGCGAGCCCGCGTCCGCCCCGGCGGGCGCCAAGCCGGGCTTCGTCCGGCGGTTCTTCGGCTTCGGGGCCAAGGGACGGCCCGGGCGCGGCGCCGCCGCCGAGGCGCCGTTCGGCGGGCCGGGCGTGCTCGCGGTGCGCGGCCTGCGCAAGAGCTACCGCGGCCGCACCGTCGTGCAGGACGCCGCGCTGCACGTGCGCAACGGCGAGGCGGTCGGGCTCCTCGGGCCGAACGGGGCCGGCAAGACCACGATCTTCTACATGGTGACCGGCCTCGTCTCCCCCGACGAGGGCGTCGTCAGCCTCGACGGGCACGACGTGACGCAGCTCCCCATGTACCGCCGCGCCCGGCTCGGGATCGGCTACCTGCCGCAGGAGGCGTCGATCTTCCGCGGCCTCAACGTCGAGGACAACATCCGCGGCGTGCTCGAGGTGGTCGAGCCCGACCGCAGGGAGCGCGAGAAGAAGCTCGACGCGCTCTTGGAGGAGTTCAACATCGCGCGCCTGCGCAAGGCGCCCGCGATCGCCCTCTCCGGCGGCGAGCGCCGCCGCTGCGAGATCGCGCGCGCGCTCGCCGGCGAGCCGTCCTTCATGCTCCTCGACGAGCCCTTCGCCGGCATCGACCCGATCGCGGTCGGCGACATCCAGAACCTCGTCCGGCACCTGACCGGGCGCGGCATCGGCGTCCTGATCACGGACCACAACGTCCGCGAGACCCTGGCGCTGACCGACCGCGCCTACATCATCCATTCCGGCAAGGTGCTGACCGAAGGCAGCCCGGACGAGATCGTGGCGAACGAGGACGTGCGAAGGCTCTACCTCGGCGAGGACTTCAGGCTGTTCTGAGCATCATTCCGAAAAGTGGAGCCCCGGTTTTCGGAGAAAAATGATGCTTGCCCAAAGAACTCTAAGCAGGATTGCGTGGGACAGCCCACGCAATCCTGCTTAGGCGCCGGCTCCGGGCCTACCCCGGCGCCGCGCCCTGCGTGTTGACGTAGACGGCGTAGAGCGACTGGCTCGCCGCCATGAACAGACGGTTGCGCTTGGGGCCGCCGAAGCAGACGTTGCCGCAGATCTCGGGCAGGCGGATGCGGCCGATGAGCTTGCCGGCCGGGTTGATGATGAGGACGCCGCTGTAGCCGACCGCGCGCCCGGCGTTGCTCGCCGACCAGATGTTGCCGTCGACATCGCAGCGCAGGCCGTCCGGGCCGCACTTCACCCCGTCGACCATGCAGTCCGAGAACAGCTTCTGGTTCGAGAGCTTGTTGTCGGTGCCGACGTCGAAGACGTGGATGTCGCCCTTGCCGCCCGGCCCCTGGTCGCCCGGCCCCTTGCCGGTCGAGGTGACGTAGAGCTTCTTGAAGTCGGGCGAGAAGCACAGGCCGTTCGGATCCGGCACCTGTTGCTCGGTCACGACGAGGTCGATGCGCCCGCTCGGGTCGATGCGGTAGCAGTTCGTCGGAAGCTCGCGCCGGCCGTTCGCGACCCCGGCGCGCTGGCCGAGCGTCGGCTTGAGCCGGCCCGCCGCGTTCGACGGGCCGCCGGCGACGTCGGGCGCGCCCTCGTAGAGCTGGCCGCCGTAGGGCGGGTCGGTGAACCAGTAGCTGCCGTCCGGGTGCGGCACCACGTCGTTCGGCGAGTTCAGCCGCTTGCCCTCGAAACTGTCGGCCAAGACCGTCACCGAGCCGTCGAGCTCGTAACGCACGACGCGACGCGTCAGGTGTTCGCAGGAGAGCTGCCGGCCCTGGAAGTCGAAGGTGTTGCCGTTCGAGTTGTTCGACGGCATGCGGAACACCGAGACGTGCCCGTCGTCCTCGAGCCAGCGCAGCTGGCGGTCGTTCGGGATGTCGCTCCAGACGAGGTAGCGGCCTTCCGCGCTCCACGCCGGCCCCTCCGACCACAGCGCTCCGGTCCACAGGCGCTGGATGGCGCTGTTCGGCTGGGCGTAGCCGTCGAAGGACGGGTCGACCGAGAGGATGTCCGGGTCGGTGAAGTAGGTCGTCGGCGCGCCGCGGCGGCTGAAGTCGCGGGGCGGGTTCGTCACCGTGCTCGGCGGCGCGACGGGCTGGGCGAGCGCCGAGCCCGCGCCCGCGACGATCCCGGCCCCGAGCGCTCCGACGACCGTGCGGCGCGACAGCGTGCCGGCGCCGGAATCGGCGATTCTCTTCTGTGCCATGGCGTTTCCCCCGATCGGTTGGACGATGGTGCGGGACGCTGGACTCCAAAGACTCCTCAAGCGACGGCTCGGTACGCGCGCGGCTGCCCGCGGGGCTCGCGGACGGAAGAGTGCCGCATTTCCGATGGGGTGGAAAGCACGTCTCGGGAACGTGAATGAGAGGCGGCTGGAACGGTTCGGCTACGGGGCTTCAGAGTCCCGGCCCCTTCGCGGCCCCGAGGATCGGGCCCGGCTTGTCCGGGTCGCCCGCCTGGAGCAGGACGACGTAGGAATCGGCGTCGCTGTCGCGCGCCTTCTTCAGCGGCACCTCGAGGCGGGCCGGGGCGCCCGACCAGAAGCCGGCGCGGGTCATGCCGCGGACCACGTTGGCGTAGGTCACCGAGCGTCCCCGGTTCTCGCCGCGTCCGATCGCGACCTCGCGCGCCTTCGCGACCGGCAGCACCCAGACCTCGCCCGAGGTCGGCGGGTCGCCGCGTCCGACCTCGATGAGGAGCGTCGGCCCCACCTCGGCGAGGTCGATGCGGACCGGCAGCCGCTCGCGCCCGCCGGAGGCACGCGCCATCGAGCGCCCGATCTGGGCCCGGTCGGAGCCGACGCAGGACACCTTGCCGTTCACGATCATCTGCGGCGTGAACACCTGGCGGTCGCCGCGGGCGTTCGAGTATGCGCGCTGGCGCGCCGAGAAGGCGGGCGAGGCGAGCGTGTCCTTCCAGCCGAGGTAGTCCCAGTAGTCGACGGGCAGGCTCAGCGCGATCACGTCGGGCTCGCGGGCAAGGTCGGCGAGCACCTGGTCGGCCGGCGGGCAGGACGAGCAGCCCTGGCTCGTGAACAGCTCGACCACGGCCCTCGGGCTCTCGCCCGCGAACGCGACCGCGGCGGCGAGGCTCCCGGCGAGGAGCGCCGCAAGACGCGAGATCGGCTTGAGGATCATGCCGTCATGAATACCGGAAGCGGTCCGGCCTGAAAGTCACGTTGCCTTGAGGCGTACGTGAGGAATCGGCGGGCGCCAGCGCCGGTGCATCCACAGCCACTGTTCGGGGTGTTCCCGCACCCAAGTCTCGACGACCCGGGTCATGGCTTGCATGGCGCCGGCGACCTCGATCGCGCCCTCGGCGTCGCGGGGAAGGTCGAGCGGCGGCGTGAGCTCGAGCTTGAAGCGGTTGCCCGGGAGCCGGATCACCCGCACCCCGTGGACCGGGCAGTCGAAGGCGCGGGCGAACTTCGCCATGATCGGATTCGTGAGCGCCGGCCGGCCGAAGAACTCGATCGGCAGCCCCCGCGTGAAGTGCTGGTCGATGAGCATGCCGAGGTGGCCGCCGCGCTCGAGCACGCCGCGCATGGCGAAGGCCGCGCCCTGGCGCGCGGCCTCGAGGCCGCCCATGGTCTGCCGCCTCACCTCGTGCAGGACGTGCGCCACCGCCGGGTCGTTCGGCGGGCGGAAGACGGCGGTGGCCTCAAGCCCGTAGCGCGCCGCGCAGATCGCCGGCAGCTCCCAGTTGGCGAGGTGAGCCGAGAAGATGATGCCGGGCTTCCCGTCCTGGAGGAGCGCGATGAAGTGCTCGACGCCCTCGACCTCGACCCGCCCCGTCGTGTCCGTCCAGTAGTCGTAGTCGAAGAGCACGCCGAGGTGCGCGTATTCGGCGCCGGTGCGGCCGAGGTTGTCCCAGGCGCCGCGCAGGATCGCGCGGATCTCGCTCTCGGTTTTCTCCGGGAAGGCGGCGCGCAGGTTCTTCAGCCCCGTGCGGTGCACGGGCAGGAGAGGGCCGAGCCGTTTCGCGATCGCGCCGCCGATGTCGCTCGAGCGGTCGGGGCCGACGAGGCGCGCGAGCCCGAACAGGGCGCGCACGACCCCGATCATCAGGACCTCGCCGACTTTCCAGACGGCGCGCCGCAGGCGGGACGGGTTGTGAATCACGCCGCCGGCCCCGCGGGCGGCCGGGGCAGGCGCAAAAGGTTCGGGGGAGCATCCATTCCGGCGTCGGGTTAAAGACGCGGGCCCGGAAGGGCAAGGGCGGTCGGGCGCGCCCAAAGCTGGGCGCCGCCACGATCCCGCCCTCGACCCCATGTAGCCGGGCAAGTAGAAGCGCTTTTTCCCCTCGGGATTTAAAGGACCACCGGCTCTCCGCCGATCCAAGCCATGTGCGGTCTCTACGGCTCCATCGCCTTCGCCCCGGAGCGGGAGAGGATCGACCGCGTCGCCCATCGCGGGCCGGACGGGTCGGGCTGGCGCGCGTTCGCGTCGGCGGCGGGGCCGGTGGCGCTCGGGCACCGGCGGCTCGCCATCATCGACGTGAGCGACGCCGGGCTGCAGCCGATGAGCGACGCTTCCGGGCGCCGGCACCTCGTCTTCAACGGCGAGATCTACAACTACCTCGAATTGCGCGAGGAGCTTAAGGCCAAGGGCCACGCCTTCACGACGAAGACCGACAGCGAGGTCCTGCTCGCAGCTTATGCCGAGTGGGGCGAGGCCTGCCTCGACCGCTTCCTCGGCATGTTCGCCTTCCTGATCTTCGACGAGCGCGAGCAAAGGCTGTTCGCGGCCCGGGACCGATTCGGCATCAAGCCGCTCTACGTCGCCGCCAACGGACACGGCGTCGCCTTCGCGTCCGAGATCAAGCAGCTTCTGGGCCTGCCTGGCCTCTCCGGGCGCATGAACCTCGCCCGGGTGCGCGACTTCCTCGCATCAGGGGTCAGCGACCACACCGAGGAGACGCTGTTCGAGGGCGTGCGCCAGCTCCAGCCCGGCTGCTGCGCGACGATCGACGCCTCGCGCCCGTGGACAGGCGCCTTCGCGCAGAGGCGCTGGTACGCGATCCCGCCGCACGGCACGCTGCAGCTCTCTGAGGAGGAGGCCGCGGAAGAATTCCGGGCGCTCCTCACCGATTCGGTGCGCCTGCACCTGCGTTCCGACGTGCCGGTCGGCTCCTGCCTCTCGGGCGGGCTCGATTCGTCCGCCATCGTCTGCCTCATGGGGCGGATGCTCGCCGCCGAAGGAACGGGGGCCAGGGTCAACACGGTCTCGGCCTGCTACGCCGAGAAGGCCGTGGACGAGCAGCCCTTCATGGAGGCCGTCGTCGCCCACGCCGGCGCCGTGCCGCACTACGTGTTCCCGAAGCCGGAAGAGGCGTTCGCGCGGGCCTCCGACCTCACCTGGCACCAGGACGAGCCGTTCGGGTCGACCTCGATCTTCGCCCAATGGTGCGTGTTCGCGGAGGCGCGCCGGGCCGGGATCAAGGTGATGCTCGACGGCCAGGGCGCCGACGAGCAGCTCGCCGGCTATCACTGGACCTACGCCTGGCACCTCGTCACCCTGATGCGGCAGGGCCGGCTGATGGCGCTCGGCCGGACGGTCTCGGACCGCGCCGCGGCGCACGGGGCGGGAGTCGCCGACCAGCTCAAGCGCCTCGCCGCCGTCGTCCTGCCGGCGGGGGTCGCGGAGGCGTTCAGGGCGCGGCGGGACGGCCCCGGCCGGGGGTGGCTCCGGTCGGAGGCGCTCAAGGGCCTCGAGCCGGCGCCCCGGACCCTCGATCTCGCGAGCTCCGTCAACGGCCTGCCGGAGGTGGTCGACCTTTCGACGCTATGCGTCGTCCTGACCTTCTCGGCCAACCTCCAGATGCTGCTGCACTGGGAGGACCGCAACTCCATGGCGCACTCGATCGAGGCGCGGGTGCCGTTCCTCGACCACCGCCTCGTCGAGTTCGCGCTGGCGCTCGGCAACGAGCACAAGCTCGTCGGCGCCGACACCAAGCGCGTGCTCCGGCGCGCCATGCGGGACGTGCTGCCGGCGCCCGTGCTCGCGCGCCGCGACAAGCTCGGCTTCGCGACGCCGGAGGAAACCTGGTTCAGGGGGCCGTTGAAGCCCTTGATTCTCGACGGCATCGAGGCGACGCTGCGACGCTTCCCCGGCCTTCTCGACGCCCGGGCCACACGGGCGCTGGCCGGCGCGATGCTCGAGGGGGGAAAACCTGTCGACTTCACGCTCTGGCGTATCGTCAACATGGGGATCTGGGGTGAGCGATTCGGCGTCACCCTTTGAGGTCCAGCGGCTCCTGTACGTCTGCTTCGAGCGCATGGTCCCGGGCAGCGCCGCCGCCACCCACGTGCACGAGATCTGCGAAGGGCTGGGACAGCGAGGCATCGCGGTCGATCTCGTCGCCGAAGGCGGGGCCCGGCGGCGCGGCGACCAGGTCCTGCGCTATTTCCGGGTGGTCGGACGCAGCATCGCGGCGCTGCCGAGGACCCGGGCGGTGTTCTTCCGCTCGCATTTCGCGGGGCTGCCGGTGGCGCTGCTCGCCCGCGTCATGGGCCGCCCGGCCATCCACGAGATCAACGGCGCCTATGACGACGCCTTCGTGACCCATCCCCGGTTCCGGATCTTGAGGCGGATGCTCGCCTGGGCGCAGCGGACCCAGTACCGCTGGGCGAGCGCCCTCGTCGCCGTCACCCCGGACCTCGTCTCCTGGGGAAAGGCCGAGGCCGGACACCAGCGGGTGACGCTCGTCAGCAATGCCGCCAACACGGCCCTGTTCCGCCCGGACGGGCCGCGGATCGAGCACAAGCGCCCCTACGCGCTCTTCTTCGGCGGGCTCGTGCGCTGGCACGGCATCGACGTCATGCTCGAGGCGGCGCGCGCGCCATCCTGGCCCGCCGGGGTCGACCTCGTCATCGCCGGGCCGATCGTCGACGAGAGCCTGCGGCCGCAGTTCGAGCGGCCGCCGCGGAACGTGGTGTGGCTCGGCGGCAAGCGTCAGAACGAGCTGCCGGCCCTGATCCGCGGCGCGGTCGCGGCGCTCGTCCCGATCTCCGATCCGGAAGGGCGGTCCTCGCACGGGGTGATGCCGCTCAAGATGTTCGAGGCGCTCGCCTGCGGGACCCCGGTGATCGTCAGCGACCTCAGGGGCCAGGCGGAGTTCGTGCGCGACACCGGCTGCGGCCTCGTGGTCCCGGTCGGCGACGCGGAGGCCCTCGCCAGAGCGGTGGCGAGGCTCGCCGCCGACCCGGGCCTCGCGGCGGGGCTCGGCGCCACGGGCGCGCGCGTCGTCGCGGCCGAGCATTCCTGGGGAGCCCGCGCCGCCGAGGTCGCGCGCATCGTGCAGGCCGCGATCAAGCCGGCGTGAGGCGCCTGCCGGAGGTTCTCTTGGAGCGCTCCCGCGGGAGCGCTAGGTCCTGTGGACACTTACCGCAGCCATAGGACGACGGCGGCGATGGTGACGATGGCGAGGTAGTTCTGGGCCGTCTTCTCGAAGCGTGTGGCGACGCGCCGGAACTGCTTGAGCTTGGAGATGCAGCATTCGACGAGGTGCCGCTGAGCATAGAGATGGGTGTCGAGCGGGTATTTGCCGGACCGGGAGGGGTTGCTCGGGATGACTGCCTTGGCGTTCTTCTCCGCGACCGCCGCACGGATGTGATCGGCATCGTAGGCGGTGTCGGCGATGACGGCCTCGGCCGGCGCGCCCTCCAGCAGGCGCGCCGCCTGAGGCGCGTCGCCGGCTTGGCCGGCGGTGAGCACGAAGCCGACCGGGCAGCCGAGCCCCCGCACGGC
>DASVPW010000202.1:0-4708 GCA_036389455.1 Beijerinckiaceae bacterium | reverse complement strand
CGGTGCGGGCCATGCGCGGCGGCAGGAGGCGCATGACGGAGAGCGCCGTCACGCTCTTGCCGCAGCCCGACTCGCCGACGATGCCGAGCGTCTCGCCGGGGGCGACGTCGAACGACACCCCGTCGACGGCGCGCGTGACGCCGTCCTCGGTGAAGAAGTGGGTCTTGAGGTCGCGGACGGAGAGGAGGGAGGCGGTCATGCCTCACATTCTCCTCGCGAGCCGCGGGTCGAGCCTGTCGCGCAGGCCGTCGCCGAGGAGGTTCACGGCGAGCACCACGACGGCAAGCGCGACGCCGGGCGAGAAGATCGTCCACGGGGCGCGGGAGAGGAAGAGACGGGACTGGGCGATCATGTTGCCCCAGGTCGGGATCTCGGGCGGGGTGCCGGCGCCGAGGAAGGACAGCGCCGCCTCGATCAGGATCGCCGAGGCGCAGATGTAGGTCGCCTGCACGATGAGCGGCGGCACCGTGCTCGGCACGATGTGCCGCAGAAGGATCTTCCATACCGGCGTGCCGCCGGCGATGGCGGCCTCGACGTAGGGGGCCTCGCGCACGGAGAGCACGACCGAGCGCACGAGGCGCACCACGCGGGGCACCTCCGGGATGGTGATCGCGACGATCACCGTCACGACGCTCGCGCGGGTCAGCGCCACGAGGGCGATGGCCAAGAGGATCGCCGGAATCGCCATGAGCCCGTCCATGAGCCGCATCACCACCGCATCGACGCGGCGGAAATAGCCCGAGAGCAGCCCGATCACGAGACCGAGGACGATCGAGAACGCCGCGACCGACAAGCCGACGAACAGCGAGACGCGCGCGCCGTAGACCGTGCGCGAATAGACGTCGCGGCCGAGGTTGTCGGTGCCGAGCCAATTCACGGCCGAGGGCGGGCGCAGGCGCTCGGCCGGCCGCATGGTGAGCGCGTCGCCGGCGACGAGCGGCGCCGCGACGGCGACGAGCGCGATGACGGCAAGGATCGCGCCGCCGGCGAAGAGGGTCGGATTGCGGCGGATGAAGCGGCGGATCGAGGCACGGGGGCGCACCGGCGCCTCCGCCGCGACGGCCGCGCCGGTGACGGCGGTCGCCATCAATACCGGATCCTCGGATCGAGGAAGGTGTAGGTGAGATCGACCATCAGGTTGACCACCACGTAGACGCCCGAGAACAGGAGGATCACGCCCTGGATGATCGGGTAGTCGCGCTTCGAGATGGCGTCGACGACGAGGCGCCCGACGCCCGGGATGTTGAACACCGTCTCGGTGATGACGACGCCGCCGATCAAGAGCGCGACGCCGATGCCGATCACGGTGACGATCGGCACGCCGGCGTTCTTGAGCGCGTGCTTCAAGAGCATCGGCCGCGTCGCGACGCCCTTCGCTTTCGCGGTGCGGATGTAGTCCTCGGCGAGCACGTCGAGCATGGCGGTGCGGGTGATGCGGGCGATCAGCGCCACGTAGGCGAGGCCGAGCGCGATCGAGGGCAGCACGAGGCGCTCGATCCAGGGGCCGAGCCCGTCCGCGATCGGCGCGTAGCCCTGCACCGGCAGCCAGCGCAGCCAGATCGCGAAGACGTAGATCAGGAGATAGCCGACGACGAACACCGGCACCGAGAAGCCCGCCACCGACACCACCATCAGCGAGCGGTCGATCCAGCTCCCGGCGCGCCAGGCGGCGAGCACGCCGAAGGTGACGGCGAGCGTCACGGCGACGACGAGCGTCGTCAGCGCGAGCGACAGCGTCGGCTCGATGCGCTGGCCGACGAGCTTCATCACCGGCTCGTTCGAGAAGATCGAGATGCCGAGGTCGCCCTGCAGCACGGCGGCCGACCAGCGCAGGAACTGCACCGGCAGCGGGTCGTCGAGCCCGAGGCGCCGGCGGATGCCGGCGATCTGCTCCGGCGAGGCGTTGTCGCCGGCGATGATCGCGGCCGGATCGCCCGGCGACAGATGCAGCAGCATGAACACGAACACGCCGACGATGCCCATCACGACGACGGTCGAGGCGAGGCGCCGGGCGATGTAGGCGAGCATTACTCCACCCTCATCCCGTCTTCTCCATGTTCCAGAACGGCACCACCTCGGGCATGCCGATCACGCCGGTGACGGTCTTGCGCCAGGCCGAGGCCCGGAAGAACTGGCCGAGATAGAGGTGGTGGACATAGTCCCAGGCGTTCTTCTGCAATTCGCGCGCGATCCTCTTGCGCTCGTCGAGGGAGTCCGCCGCGGCCCATTCGTCGCGAAGCTTCTCCTGGAGGTCGTTCGACGGCCAGCCGAACCAGGCCTTGTCGCCGTTCGCGGCGTGGCCCGAGAAGTTGATCGGGTTCGAGAACGCCTCGCCGGTCGCCGTGGTCGAGAAGATGTTCCAGCCGCCCTCGCCCGGGGGCTTCTTGACGGCGCGGCGGTTCAGCACCGCGCCCCAGTCGCTCGCCGCGAGGTCGACCGTGACGCCGGCCTGGCGCAGCCACTGCGCCATGAACAGGCCGGCCGGGTTGCCGAAGTAGTGGTCGGTCGGCTGCAGCACGACGACGGGACGGCCGTCGTAGCCGGACTTCCTGAAGAGCTCCTTCGCCTTGGCGAGGTCGGGCCCGCTCTTGAACCAGTCCGTGTTCTCGTCGTTCTCCATCGGCGTGCCGCAGGCGAAGTAGGCGCCGCAGGTGCGCCAGTACTTCGATTCGCCGAAGATCGCCCGCATCACGTCGGCCTGGTTGATGAGGCACTGCATGCCGCGCCGCGCGTCGACGTTGTCGAACGGCGGGTGCAGGAAGTTCATGCGCATGAAGCCGATGTGGCCGGTCTTGTTCAGCACCCGGACGGTGAGGTTCGGGTCCTTCTCCAGGTCCTGGACGAGATCCTGCGGCGGCACCTCGAAGAAGTCGATCTCGCCGTTCTGGAGCGCGGCGAGGGAGGTCTGCTCGTCGCCGATGTTCTCGAACACGGCGCGGTCGATCTTCACGCGCTTGCCGCCGGCGAGGCCGGAGGCGGGTTCCGCGCGCGGCACGTAGTCCGGGTTCCTGTCGTAGACGTAGCGGTTGCCGGGCCGCGTCTCGTCCCTGTTGTAGAGGAACGGCCCGGAGCCGATCGTCTCGCGGATCTGCTGGTTCGGGTCGGTCTCGGCGTCCTTGCGGCGCATCATCCAGCAGTTCGAGGTCGAGAGCTTCGACAGCGCGCCGATCAGCAGGCCATAGGGCTCGGAGAGCACGATCTTGAAAGTCTTGTCGTCCGCGACCGGGGTGTCCTTGACCCGCCTGAACAGGTGCTGGCCGGCGCCGTCGCGGGCGGCCCAGCGGCGCAGCGATGCGACGCAGTCGGCGGCGGTGACGGGCGCGCCGTCCGAGAACTTGAGGCCGTCGCGCAGCGCGAAGGTGTAGGTGCGCCTGTCGTCCGAGACGCCCCATTGCCCGACCATCTGCGGCTGCGGGTTGAAGTCCGCGTCCATCGCGAACAGCGTGTCGTAGATCATCGCGCCGTGGTAGGCGGTGATGTTCGCGGTGGTCCAGATCGGGTCGAGCACGCGCAGGTCCGCGTGCATGACGGCGCGGATCGTGCGGGCGCGGGAAGGCGGCGTCTGCGCCCGCAGGATGCCCGGCGCCCCGGTGACCGTGACGGCGGCAAGCCCGCCCGCCAGCATGCCGCGTCGCGTCGTCGTCATGGCCGCATCCTCCTCTCGTCCGGCCGGATTAGGGCACGGGTGCGAGGGCGAGCACAAGCGGCCCGGACTTTGGTCCGCGGCCCCGACCTCGCCGCTCGCGGGAATTTCAGTCGCCTGCCGGGCCGGCTTGGGACATAGTCGGGGCGGGAGGAAACATCATGAAGGCTGTTCTCGCGCTGTCCGCGCTTTTCATCGCGACCTCGGCGCAGGCCGATGCGCCGCGCTTCCAGGTCGACCCGTCCTGGCCGAAGACGCTGCCGAACGACTGGATCATGGGGCAGGCGGCGGGCGTCGCCGTCGACGCGCGGGACCACGTCTGGGTCGTGCAGCGCCCGAAGACGCTCACCGACGACGAGAAGGCCCTGACCTTCGACCCGCCGCGCACGAAGTGCTGCCGGCCGGCGCCGCCGGTGATGGAGTTCGACCAGGACGGCAAGCTCGTCCAGGCCTGGGGCGGCCCGGGCCAGGGCTACGACTGGCCGCAGAACGAGCACGGCATCCACATCGACCACAAAGGGTTCGTGTGGCTCGCCGCGAACGGCGAGCAGGACGGTCAGATCCTCAAGTTCACCCGCGACGGCAAGTTCGTGCTGCAGATCGGCAAGCAGGGGCCGCAGACGAACAGCCAGGACACGAGCCGCCTCGGGCGCGCCGCCCACATGGTGGTCGACCCCGAGACCAACGAGGTCTTCGTCGCCGACGGCTACTACAACCACCGGGTCATCGTGTTCGACGCCGACACCGGCGCCTACAAGCGCCACTGGGGCGCCTACGGCAAGCCGCCGACCGACGAGAAGCTTCCGCCCTACAGCCCGTCGGCGGCGCCGGCGCAGCAGTTCTCGAACCCGGTGCACTGCGTGCGCATCGCCCGCGACGGGCTCGTCTACGTCTGCGACCGGGCGAACGACCGCATCCAGGTCTTCCGCAAGGACGGCACCTTCGTGAAGGAGTTCTTCGTGGAGAAGAACACGCTGGCCAACGGCTCGACCTGGGATCTCGAGCTCTTCCCCGACCAGAACGAGACTTTCCTGCTCAACGCCGACGGAGCGAACAATGAAGTCC
>DASVPW010000201.1:0-4479 GCA_036389455.1 Beijerinckiaceae bacterium | reverse complement strand
ATCCCGCCGAACGCCGTCATGGCCCTCATGGTCGGCGCCATGACGATCCACGGCATCGTGCCGGGGCCGCAGGTCATGACCAAGAACCCGAACCTGTTCTGGGGCATGATCGCGTCGATGTGGATCGGCAACCTGATGCTGATCATCATCAACCTGCCGCTGATCGGCCTGTGGGTGAAGCTCCTGCAGGTGCCCTACCGGCTGATGTTCCCGTCGATCCTGATCTTCTGCTGCATCGGCATCTACTCGATCAACAGCCTGCCCTCGGACGTGTGGTTCATCGCGGCCTTCGGCATCATCGGGCTCGCCTTCATCAAGTTCGGATTCGAGCCGGCGCCGCTGCTCCTCGGCTTCGTCCTCGGCAAGCTCATGGAGGAGAACCTGCGCCGGGCGCTGATCATCTCCCGCGGCGACATGATGACCTTCATCGAGCGCCCGATCTCGGCCGGCCTCCTTGCCGTCGCCGTGATCCTGCTCGCGATCGCGCTCTTGCCGACGATCCGCAAGGGCCGCGACGAGGTCTTCGTCGAATAGAGCGTGCCTTGACAACCTCGGCCGCGTTCGCCATCGGCGCGGCCCAACCGGCAGTCCTCAAAGCCGGCAAACCTTCCAGGGAGGAAGACACGTGAAAAGGACCGTTCTGGCGATCGCAGCGGCGCTCGGGCTCGCGGCGACCGCCGCCCACGCGCAGTCGAACTGGCCGACCCGGCCCGTCACCATGATCGTGCCGTTCGCGGCCGGCGGCCCGACCGACATCGTCGCCCGCATCGTCGCCGAGCACATGTCGCGCACCATCGGCCAGCAGATCGTGATCGAGAACGTCGCCGGGGCCGGCGGCACCACGGGGATCACCCGGGCGAAGCAGGCGACGCCCGACGGCTACACCATCGCCATGGGCCACATGGGCACGCACGGCGCGGCGCCCGCCCTCTACCCGAACCTGCGCTACGACCCGGCCAAGGACTTCGAGCCGATCGGCTTAGCTGCCGGCACGCCGATCCTGATCGTCACCAAGAAGGACTTCCCGGCGAACAACCTCAAGGAGTTCGTCGAGTACATCAAGGCGAACGGCCCGAAGCTCAACGAGGCCCACGCCGGCGTCGGCTCGGTCTCGCACACGACCTGCACGCTCCTGCAGTCGCTCACCGGCGCGAAGTTCACCCGCGTCGCCTACCGCGGCACCGGGCCGGCGCTGAACGACCTCGTCGCCGGCCAGGTCGACTTCGGCTGCGACCAGATCGTCAACCTTGTGCCGCAGATCCAGGCCGGCAACATCAAGGCCATGGCGATCGCGACCCCCGAGCGCTCGCCCTCGCTCCCGAACGTGCCGACCACCAAGGAGGCGGGGCTGCCGGAGTACGAGGTCTCGGCCTGGAACGCGGTCTTCGCCCCGAAGGGCACCCCGAAGGAGATCACGCAAAAGCTCGTCGACGCCCTCGACAAGGCGCTCTCCGACGAGAACACCCGCAAGCGCCTGTTCGAGCTCGGCGGCGTCATCCCCGACGCCAAGGGCCGCGGCCCGGAAGCCCTCCAGAAGCTCGTCGAGAGCGAGGTCGCCCGCTGGACCCCGGTGCTCAAGGCCGCGGGGGTGACGGCGCAGTAGCAGGCGCTTCCTCTCCGCTCGCGGGGGAGGCCGACTAGCGAAGCGAGCGGGCGAGGGCAAGCCGGGCGGGGGCCCGGCGAGGCCATGTGGGCCCGCGCACCCCGGTGCCGCGTGCCGCCGTCCGCGCCTTGAAAAGGCGGGGGCGGGGCATTACACCCCTCTCGCGTGCCGCCGTAGCTCAGTTGGTTAGAGCACCAGATTGTGGATCTGGGGGTCCCCCGTTCGAGCCGGGGCGGCGGTACCAATAGGCCGCCGGAGCTCGCTCGGCCGGCGCCCATGGCGCTCTCCGGGGATTTCCTCGCCCCGTTGCCCGATCGCCGCGATCGCGCCATTCTTCGTTCATCGATGGATTCGGCCGGCTGAGGCGGCAGGGCCCTGCGGGACGCGGGCGCCGCAGGGGAGGGGACGATGACGACGGTCTGGCTCGGTGCGCTGCTCTTGATCGCCGGGGTCGTGTACATGGCGGCCCAGCCGCTCTGGCGAGGACGGCTGAGCGGGCTCGGACGCCCGCGCCCGGGAGCGCCGGTCGATACCCTGGAGCCGGCGAAGCCGGCGGGCGGGTTCGGGCTGAAGGCGAACTGGCCCGGCTTGGCGCTCGTCGCGGCGGGCGCCGTTCTCCTGCTGGTCGGGGCGGCGACCTGAGCCGCCGCTCGCCGCACCGGCCCGCGCCTACGGAGGCTGCCGCGGGGGCGCCGCTATGTGCGGCGAAAAGGCGAATGAACAACGTTTCGGCGGCAATTGACAATCAGCCGGGCCCTGCATGATCATCGTCGCGAGCCTCAAGCCGGGGCTCGACGTGCGTTCCTGTGTCTCCTTGACCTCTGCGGCCGCTCGGACGGGCGGCGAAGGGACACGATCATGGCCGGTTCGAAGGCCGCCATCGATGCCGACGTGAGCCGCGCCCGCCCGGGCGCGCGCCTCCCGCGCGCGCTGCGGCGGCCCGCCCGAAAAGTCCTTTGCATCTCCGCGGCTGTCCTCGAGGACGCGGGAACCGGCAGGAGAGGCCGCACGCATTGAGCACGAGACAAGAAGAACAACCGGGGTCGACTTAAGCACGCACAGCCTGCAGGTCCGGGATCCGTGTCCTCCAAGACAAGGACGAAAGAGGAATGGCCATAGCAATCGTACTGCTCCTCGTCGCGGTGGGCTCGGTGCTGTTCCACTTCGTGAGCCCGTGGTGGTGGACGCCGATCGCCTCCAACTGGAGCTACATCGACCACACGCTCATCATCACCTTCTGGATCACCGGCTTCGTCTTCGTCGCGGTGGTCGGGTTCACGGCCTACTGCGTCTGGCGCTTCCGCCACAAGCCGGGCCAGACGGCGCTCTACGAGCCCGAGAACAAGAAGCTCGAGTGGTGGCTCACCATCGCGACCGCGGTCGGCGTCGCCGCGATGCTCGCGCCCGGCCTCTACGTCTGGCACCAGTTCGTGACGGTGCCGCACGACGCGACCGAGGTCGAGGTCGTCGGCCGGCAGTGGTCCTGGAGCTATCGCCTCCCTGGCAAGGACGGCAAGCTCGGCACCTCCGACACCCGCCTCGTCTCGGCCGACAACCCGCTCGGCCTCAACCCCAACGATCCGAACGGCAAGGACGACCTCGTCATCGAGACCGACGACCTGCACCTGCAGATCGGCAAGCCGGTCAAGATGCTGCTGCGCTCGGTCGACGTGCTGCACGACTTCTACGTGCCGGAGTTCCGCGGCAAGATGGACATGATCCCGGGGCTCGTCACCTACTTCTGGATGACGCCGACCAGGACCGGGACCTTCGACATCCTCTGCGCCGAGCTGTGCGGCGTCGGCCATCCGCAGATGCGCGGCAAGGTCGTCGTCGAGGAAGCGGCGAAGTACCAGGCCTGGCTCGAGCAGCAGCGGACCTTCGCCGAGCTGTCCGGCGGGCAGAAAACCATGAAGGCGAACTACGAGCCGGCGAAATAAGAAAGAGCCGGCGCGAGGAGGAAATCCGATGGTCGACGTCGCATTTGGCCGGGAGCCGCAGATCCCGCCCGCGGAAGTCCCCGAGGTCGAGCTCTACCACCCGCACAGCTGGTGGACGACCTACGTCTTCTCCCAGGACGCCAAGGTCATCGCGATCCAGTACTCGATGACCGCGGTCGGCATCGGCATGGTGGCGCTCGTGCTGTCGTGGCTGATGCGGCTCCAGCTCGGCTTCCCGGGCACCTTCTCCTTCATCGACCCGGAGATGTACCTGCAGTTCATCACCATGCACGGCATGATCATGGTGATCTACCTCCTCACCGCCCTCTTCCTCGGCGGCTTCGGCAACTACCTCATCCCGCTCATGGTCGGTGCCCGGGACATGGTGTTCCCGTACGTCAACATGCTGAGCTACTGGGTCTACCTCCTCGCCGTCCTGGTGCTCGTCGCGAGCTTCTTCATGCCCGGCGGGCCGACCGGCGCCGGCTGGACCCTCTACCCGCCGCAGTCGATCCTGCCCGGCACGCCCGGCCACGAGTGGGGCATCATCCTGATGCTCGTCTCGCTGATCATCTTCATCATCGGCTTCACCATGGGCGGCCTCAACTACGTCGTCACCGTGCTGCAGGGCCGCACCCGCGGCATGACGCTGATGCGCATGCCGCTCACCGTCTGGGGCATCTTCACGGCGACGGTGCTCGCGCTCCTCGCCTTCCCGGCGCTCTTCGTCGGCTGCGTCATGATGCTGTTCGACCGGCTCTTGGGCACGAGCTTCTTCATGCCCTCCCTCGTCTCGATGGGCGAGCAGCTCAAGTACGGCGGCGGCAGCCCGATCCTGTTCCAGCACCTGTTCTGGTTCTTCGGCCACCCGGAGGTGTACATCGTGGCGCTGCCGGCCTTCGGCATCGTCTCCGACCTCATCGCGACGCACGCCCG
>DASVPW010000200.1:0-9570 GCA_036389455.1 Beijerinckiaceae bacterium | reverse complement strand
CCCGATGGTCGTGATCTCGATCAGCGGCGTGCGGATGACGAGGCCGAAGTCGATGGTGGTCTGGGCCGCGAGCGAGGTCTCGCCCTCGACCACGAGGGACACGTCGAAGGAGGTGCCGCCGAGGTCGGCCGTGACCACGTTCGGGAAGCCCGCCGCGCGGGCGATGGCGGCGGCCGCGATCACGCCGGCGGCGGGGCCGGAGAGGGCCGTGCGCACGGGCAGCCGCCTCGCCGCCGCGGTCGACATGACGCCGCCGTTCGACTGCACCACGTGGAAGCTGCCGCGAAACCCATCCTCGGCGAGCGCCCCCTCGAGCTTCGTCAGATAGGCCCCGACCACCGGCTGGAGGTAGGCGTTGAGGGCCGCCGTGGAGGTGCGCTCGAACTCGCGGATCTCGGGCAGGATCTCGGAGGAGCAGGCGAGGTTCGGGTTCGGCCAGACCGCGCCCGCGGCGGCGAGCGCCGCCCTCTCGTTCGCGGGGTTCGCATAAGCATTGACGAACACGACGGCGAGCGCCTCCGCGCCCTTCGCCAGGAGCGCGCGGGCCGCGGCCGCGACCTCATCCGGGTCGACCGCCTCGCGGATCGCGCCGCTCGCGAGGGTGCGCTCCCGAACCTCGAGCCTCATGTCGCGGTCGATCACGGGGACGAAATCGCCCCACAGGCCCCAGGTGTGGCGGCGGTCGCGGCGGCGCATCTCGAGGACGTCGCGGAAGCCGCGCGTGGTGATGAGGCCGACGCGGGCGCCCTTGCGCTCGAGGAGCGCGTTCGTGCCGACGGTCGTGCCGTGGACGATGGCGGAGAGCGCCGCGGCCGACCCGAGCCGCTGAAGGCCGTCGAGGAACCCGCGCGCCTCGTCGCCGCGGCGGGACGGGACCTTGGCGGTGCGGAACCCGCCCTCGTCGAGGACGAAGAAGTCCGTGAACGTGCCGCCGACGTCGACGCCGGCGATGCGCCCGGCGGTCACGCGTTAGTCCTGCGACGCAGGGTGGCGGTTCGGCCGTGGTCGATCGCGCCGTCCGCGCCGAGAGCGACGCCATAAGCCTCGCGCGCCGCCTCTACGCCGACGTAGCCGAGTCGCACGTCGCGGGCGACAAGGTCGGGATCGCGGGCGAGGGGATCGCCGAAGCCGCCGCCGCCCGGCGTCTTAAGAAGCACCCGCTCGCCGGCTCGGATCGTCACGTCCGTGACCTTGGAGACGAGCGGCGGCGCATGCCCTGTGCCGTCCGGCCCCCAGGAGAAGCGGTTGAGCGCACCGGGCAGGCCGCCGGCGACGCCGAAGGGCGGGTACTTGCCGCGCTCGCCCAGGAGCGCGACCTCGGCGTCGGCCAAGGCCTCGATCTCGTAAGTCGCGCCGAGCCCGCCCCGGTGGAGGCCCGGGCCAGCGGAATCGGGCCTCAGCGCCCACTGCCGGAACATCACCGGATAGGCGGCCTCAAGAATCTCGGCCGGCGGGATGGTCGCGGTCGAGATCGGGTTGTTGGCATGGCTGAGGCCGTCGCCCTCGGGGTTGCCGCCGAGCCCGCCGCCGAAGAACGAGAACATCACCCAGCGCGCGCCGTCATAGCGGTGGCCGGAAAGCGACAGGGCGTTGATGGTCCCGAAAGGCGCCGCCGTCGCGCGGGCGGGGTCCGCCATGGCGATCGCGCCGAAGACGACGCCGATGAGGCGCAGGATCGTCTCGGTGTAGCCGGCTACCGGGCGTGGCGCCTTGGCGCCCAGCAGCGTCGTATCGGGGATTACGAAAACGATCGGGCGCAGGCAGCCGGCGTTCGCCGGCACCTCTGTGAAGACGTGCTTCAGGGCGACGTAGCAGGCCGCGACGGAGGTCGGATAGGCGATGTTGATCGGCCCCCGGCAGGGCGGCGAGGAGCGCGAGAAGTCGAGGGTCATGCGCTCGCCCGCGATCGTGAGGTCGAGGGCGATGGTCAAGGGCTCGTCCGCGATGCCGTCGTTGTCGAGGAAGTCCTCGAAGGAATAGGTGCCGTCCGGCATGGCCCGGATCGCGGCCCGCATCAGGGCCTCGGCCCGGTCCGAGAGGACGTCGAAGGCCTCCGCGACGGTTCCGTCGCCGTACTCGTCCACGAGCGTCTTGAAGCGGCGCTCGCCGAGGTCGAGGGCGTTGAGCTGGCCGTTGAGGTCGCCCCAGTTCGAGGTCGGCACGCGGGAGTTCGCGGCGAGGATGTCGAGGAGATCCTGGTTCATGCGGCCCGCCGCCACGAGCTTCACCGGCGGGACGCGGACGCCTTCCTGGAAGCTCTCCGTCGCCTTCGGGTTGTAGCCGCCGGGCACGTTGCCGCCGATGTCGAGCCAGTGCCCGACCGAGGCGAGCCAGCAGAAGAGCTTCCCATCGCGGAAGACCGGGCGCACGAGGCGGAAGTCGTTGAGATGCGTGCCGCCGTCGTAGGGGTCGTTGAACAGGAAGGTGTCGCCGGGCTCGAGTCCGCCGTCGCGGGCCACCTTGTCGATCACCGCCTTCACGGCGAAGGCCATGGCGCCGACGAAGATCGGCAGGCCCTTCGTCCCCTGCACCAGGGTGGCGCCGGTCTCGGCATGGTAGAGGCCGTGGCAGGCGTCCCGCGCCTCGGCGATGATCGGGTTGAAGGCCGAGCGGTAGAGCGTCGCGTCCATCTCGTCGGCGATCTGCTCGAGACGCCCCTTCAGGATCGCCAGGGTGACGGGGTCGAGGGCGGTCGTCATGATGAGAGTGCGGCTCCCTTCGTCACGACCCAAGGGTGACGGGGCGAAGATCATCATGAAGATGCGCCCCCTTTCCGGAGCCCGGCGCCGGGGGCGCGGCGAAGGTCACGCCGCGTCCTCGCCGCCTTCGTAGGCCTTGCCCAGGGCCAGCATCTCCGGCGTGCCGATAAGCGCGTTCAGGGCCGTGAAGTCGAACATGCGGTCGCGGAAGGGCTCGTTCGTGCCGTGGCGGGCAAGCGAGCCGTAATAGGCTTCCGCAGTCTTTGCCAGCGCCCGCACGATGCCGCCGGGGAAGATCACGAGACGGAAACCGAGGTCGCTAAGCTCCGCCGCGGAGGCGAGCGGCGTGTCGCCGCCTTCCACCATGTTGGCGAGGAGGGGGCGGAGGTTGCCGAGCGCGGCCGTCACCGCCGCGAGCTGGTCTTTCGACCGCGGCGCCTCGACGAAGAGCACGTCGGCGCCGGCCTCGGCGTAGAGCCGGGCGCGGGCGAGCGCGGCCTCGAGGCCTTCGACGGCCACCGCGTCCGTGCGGGCGACGATCAGCGTCTCCTCGCTTGCCCGCGCGTCGACGGCGGCCTTGACCTTGCCGGCCATCTCGGAGGGGGCGACGAGGCTCTTGTCGCGCAGGTGGCCGCAGCGCTTCGGGAAGGTCTGGTCCTCGAGCTGGATCGCGGTCGCGCCGGCGCGCTCGAAGAGGCGCACCGTGCGCTGGACGTTGAGGGCGTTGCCGTAGCCCGTGTCGGCGTCGACGACGAGGGGCGCCCCCGTGCGGTCGCGGATCAGCCCCACCACCTCGGCCACCTCGCTCATCGAGACGAGGCCGATGTCCGGGCGGCCGAGCCGGGTGTAGGCGATCGCGGCGCCCGAGACGTAGAGCGCCTCGAAGCCGCAGGCCTCGGCGAGCGCCGCCGTGAGCGCGTCGTAGACTCCGGGCGCGACCACGGCGGGACCCCGCGACAGCCGCTGCTTCAGGCTCATCGGCTTTCCTCACATCCCGAGATAGGCTTGCCGGAGCCGGGGGTCGGCGGCGAGCGCCGCGGCCGGCCCCGAGAGGGCGAAGACGCCATTCTCCAGGATGTAGGCCCGCGACGCCAGCGCAAGCGACTGCACCACGTTCTGCTCGACGAGCAAGATCGCGAGGCCCTCGGCGTTGAGGCGCCCGATCAGGGCGAACATCTCCTCGACGAGGAGGGGGGAGAGCCCAAGCGATGGCTCGTCGAGGACGAGGAGGCGCGGCTCCGCCATGAGCCCGCGCCCGATCGCCAGCATCTGCTGCTCGCCGCCGGAAAGCGTGCCGGCGGTCTGGCGGGCGCGCTCGGCAAGGCGCGGGAAGGTCGCGAAGACGCGTTCGAGGTTCGCACGCCGGCGCGCGCGCCCGCGCCGGTAGCTGCCGAGCTCGAGGTTCTCGCGCACGCTCATGTTGGGGAAAACCTTGCGCCCCTCGGGCACGTGGATCAGGCCGGCCGCGACGATCGCGGCGGGGGCGGTCCCGTCGATGCGCGCGCCCTCGAAGCGGATCTCGCCCGTGCGCCGCGGCAGGAGGCCCGAGAGCGCGAGGTTGAGGGTCGTCTTGCCGACCCCGTTCGAGCCGAGGATGGTCACGATCTCGCCCGCCCCGACCGTCATGGCGACGCCGCGCAGCACCTCGACGCCGCCGTAGCCGCCGGAAAGGCCGCGCACCTCAAGCAAGGGCGCCCTCCCGGAACCGGCCCGCGGCGCCGTGTCCGAGGTAGGCCTCGATCACCGCGGGCGCGGCGCAGACCGCCGCCGGCGCGCCTTCGGCGATGAGCCGCCCCTGCGACAGGACGTGGACTCGTTCGCACAGGTCCATCACGGCCTGCATGACGTGCTCGATCATGAGGATGGTAACGCCCTCGTCCCGGATCGCCCGGATCACCGGCACCATGTCGCGGATCTCGGACGGGTTGAGCCCCGCCAGCACCTCGTCGAGGAGGAGGAGCTTCGGCTCGGTGGCGAGCGCCCGGGCGAGCTCGAGGCGCTTGCGGCCGGCGACCGTCAGGGCGGAGGCCTGCTTGTCGAGCTCCGCCCCGAGCCCGACCCGGTGGGCGACCGCTGCGGCGCGGGCAAGCGCCTCGGCGCGGCGCGCGTGGCGCAGGTGCGCGCCAACCGCGACGTTCTCGGCCACGTTGAGCCCGGCGAAGGGCTGGACGATCTGGAAGGTGCGGGCGATGCCGAGGCGCGCGCGCTCGTGCGGCGGCGCGGCGGTCACGTCGCGGCCCTCGAACAGGACCCGTCCGACGGTCGGCGCGAGGAAGCCTGAGACGATCGCGAAGAGGGTGGTCTTGCCGGCGCCGTTCGGGCCGATGAGCCCGACGATCGAGCCGGGCTCGACCTCGAGCGAGACATCGCTCAGAGCGACGAGGCCGCCGAAGCGCTTGCCGACGCGGTCGACGACGAGCATGGCTCAACCCCCTGCCCGGGCAGGCCGCGTCCACGTCCGCGCTTGCGCCCGGCGAACGAGGCCGAGAAGGCCGTCCGGTGCGAAGGCGACCGCGGCCACGAGCACGCAGCCGAACAGGGCGAGGTCGATCCCGGGCACCCGGCCCGCGAAGAGTTTTGCCGCCTCGCCGAGCCCGTGCAGGGCAAGCGCGCCGAGGAGTGGCCCGAACGCGGTGCCGGCGCCGCCGACGATCGGCGCGAGCAGCGCCTCGACCGAGATCCAGGTGCCGTAGGCGATGTTGGCGTCGACGAAAAGGAAGTGCTGGGCGTAGAGGCCGCCCGCCGCCGCCGTGACGGCACCGGAGAGCGAGATCGCGGCAAGCTTCACCTTGATGGAATCGATGCCGAGCGCCTGAGCCGCCTCCTCGTTTTCGCGGATCGCGACGAGCCGCGCGCCGAAGCGGGACCGCTCGATGGCGCGGGTGAGCGCGAGCGCGAGGCCGACGAGCGCGAGCGCGACCCAGAAGAACGCGGCGCGGCTCGTAAACTGGAAGTTCGACGCCCGCACGTCGAGCCGGATCAGCAGGCCGGCGGCGCCGCCCGTGACCTCGGCCGCGTTCGCGAGAATGCGGAACACCTCCGCGAAGGCGAGGGTCACGAGGGCGAAGTAGGAGCCGCGCAAGCCCGACCGGAAGCTTAAGGAGCCGATGATCCAGCCGGCGAGACCACCCATCGCGATGCCGAGCGCGAAGGCGGCCCAGGCGTTCACGCCGAGCCGCGTCTGCAGGATGGCGGTCGCGTAGGCGCCGGTGCCGAAGAACGCCGCGTGGCCGAAGGAGAACTGCCCGCCGAAGCCCCCGAGGATGTTCCACCCCTGCGCCGCGAGCGCGACGATCAGCGCCAGGGTCAGGAAGTTGAGGACCGTGTTGGCGGTCACGACGAGCGGGACGAGGGCGAGGAGCGCGACCGCCGACGCGATCGGGAGGAAGTCGCGCCGGATCACGCCTTTGCCCCGAACAGCCCGGTCGGGCGCGCGAGCAGCACCAGGATGAAGATGAGGAAGATGCCGAGCTGGCCGAGGCTGTCGCCGAAGTAGAGGCCGGACAGGCTCTCGACGACGCCGACGAACAGGGCTCCGACGAGGGCGCCGGGGATCGACCCCATGCCGCCGAGCACGACGATCGTGAAGGCGACGAGGACGAAGGCGTTGCCGACCCGCGGGTTGACGTAGAAGGTCGGCATCAGGAGGCCGGCCGCGACGGCGAGGCAGGCGCAGCCGAGGCCGAAGGTGACGGCATAGACGTGCTCGACGTCGATCCCGGCGAGACGCGCCCCGAGCTTCTCCTTCGCGACCGCGCGGATCGCCTTGCCGGTGTCGGTGCGGGCAAGGCCGAGCCACAGGACGAGGGTCGCGGCGAGCGCCGCCGCAAAACCGATCAGGCGCGGCTTCGAGACGAGCAGCGGGCCGATCTCAACCGATTGGAAGCCGTAGTCGGTCGCAAGCGTCCGCGTGTCCGATCGGAACGTCGCGAGGAGCGCGTTCTCGATCGCGATGGAAAGCCCGAGCGTCACGAGAAGGATGTTCGCGTCGCTGCCGTGGCTCGCCGGCCCGATGACGAAGCGCTGGAGCACGTAGCCTGCGCCAAAGAACAGCGGCGTCAGCGGCAGGATCGCGAGATAGGGATCGAGCCCTAAGGCCGCGTGCGCGGCCCACACGGCGAACATCGCGCAGCTGAGGAGCGCCCCGTGGGCGAAGTTGATGATGTGCAGCACCCCGTAGACCAGCGTCAGGCCGAGCGCGACGAGCGCGTAGACCGACCCGGTCAGGAGCCCGTTCACGACGGCTTCGGCGACGATCGCGGGGGAATACATGAGATTGGCGAATGGCGAATGGTGAGTGGCGAATGGAACGGTCCTACTTAACCACTCGCCATTCGCCTCACCCCCGCACCGGGAACACCGGCTTCGCATCCGCGAAGGCGTCCGGGAAGATCACCTTGATGTCGGCTCCCTGCACCTGCGTGTTGACGGGGCCCGCCCCCTGGTTTTGGCCGTTCTGGAACCGGGTCTCGCCGTAGGGCATGATGTGGCCCTTGAAGGCGCCGGTCGTCGAGGCCAAGGCCTCGGTGATCTTGGCGCGGTCGGCGGAGCCCGCGCGCTCGATCGCGTCGGCGAGGAGCATCACGCAGGAGTAGTTGAGCGGCACGTTGTAGGCCCACAGCTTGCCCGCCTCCTCGACCTTCTTCTTCACCGCGACGGCCTTCGGGTTCAGCGGGTCGTGCCAGTGGTTGCAGTCCATGACGTTCGCAGCCGCCTCGGGGAACTCCTTCACGAAGCGGTAGTTCGAGGCGGCGCCGTTGAGCACCGCATAGACCCCCTTCGGGCGGATGCGCTGCTGCTGCATGGTGCGGGCGAGCAGCACGAACTCGTTGTAGTAGCTCGACGGGATGACGAGGTCCGGGTTCAGCGAGCGGATGCGGAGCGCGATGTTCGACATGTCCCGAGCCGGGGTCGGGTGCGCGATGGTGTCGAGGATCTCGAAGCCGCGCTTCGGCAGCTCGGCCTGCATCAGCTTCGCGAGCCCCGAGCCGAAGAGCTGGTCCTCGTGCACGAGCACCACGGTCCGGGCGGGCTTGCCGGCGCCGTCGTTGAGCTTCACGAGGTTCTCGACCGCGGTTCCGGTCACGATGCCGAACCCGGGGGCGAAGCGGAAGGTGTTCTTGAGGCCCCGGCTCGTGATCTGGTCGGAGACGCCGACATCGACGATGTAGGGCAGGTCGTAGCGGGCCGCGGCTTGCGTCGCTGCGAGGCAGATCGGGCTCGCGAAGCCGCCGACGATCGCGGCGACCCCCTCGGACTGCATCCGCTCGACCTCCTGCGTGCCGGCTTCCGGGTTCGAACGCGCATCGCCGAACACCATCTCCATCCTGGCGCCGCCGAGCGCCTTGAGGCCGCCGGAGGCGTTGATCTCGGCGATCGCGAGCTCCGCTCCGGTTCGCCCGAGCTCGCCGTCCTGGGCGAGCGCCCCCGTAACCGGCTGCAGGATGCCGACCTTCACGGCAGGGGCTTGGGCTCTGAGGCGCGCCGGGGCCGCGACGAGGGCGGCGGCCGCCCCGGTCTTGAGGACGGCGCGGCGGCTCAGGCGGCGATCAAGCGGCATCGTGGGCTCCCTTGCTGAAACCGGCGGAGTTTGGGGTTAAGTGAGGGCGGGCGCAATATTGCGGTCGGCAGGAGGGCCCGGTGGCGAGGACGCTGTTCGACAAGCTCTGGGACGCCCACGCGATCGTGACCCGCGAGGATGGGGCGACGCTCCTGTGGGTCGACCGGCATTACGTCCACGAGGGCTCCTTTCACGCCTTCGACCAGCTGAAAGAGCGCGGGGCAGCCGTCGCGCGCCCGGACCTCACCTTCGGCGTGGCCGACCACTACGTGCCGACCCGGGCCCGCGCCGCCGGCATCGCCGACGCCGGCATCCGGCGCATGGTCGAGGAGCTGTCTGCGAACGCGGCCGCGCACGGAATCGCCCTGTTCGGCCTCGACGATCCGCGGCAGGGCATCGTCCACGTGGTCGGCCCGGAGCAGGGGCTGACCCTGCCCGGGCTCCTGATCGTGTGCGGCGACAGCCACACCTCGACCCACGGCGCCTTCGGGGCCTTCGCCTTCGGCATCGGCGCCTCGGAGGTGGCCCACGTGCTGACGACCCAGACCCTGTGGCAGAAGAAGCCGAAGCGCATGCGCGTGCGCGTCGACGGCGCCACGGTGCCGGGGGTCGGCGCGAAGGACATCGCGCTCTCCGTCATCGCCCGCATCGGCGCGGACGGGGCGGCCGGGCACGCGGTCGAGTACGCCGGGGAGGCGATCCGCTCCCTCTCGATGGAGGGGCGGCTGACGCTCTGCAATCTCTCGATCGAGGCGGGCGCGCGCTGCGGCATGGTGGCGCCGGACGCGACGACCCTCGCTTATCTGCGCGGACGGCCCTTCGCGCCCACGGGCGAAGCGTTCGAGCGCGCGGCCGCGGATTGGCTCGACCTTGCGAGCGACCCCGATGCCGTCTTCGACCGGGAGGTCGCCCTCGACGGCGCCGCGGTCGCCCCCGTCGTGACTTGGGGGGTGAGCCCCGAGGACGCGCTGCCGATCGACGGCACCGTGCCCGATCCCGAGCGGGCGCCCGACCCCGGGCGGGCCGCTCAGATCCGCGACGCGCTCGCCTACATGGACCTGACGCCCGGGCAGAAGCTGACCGACGTCGCGGTCGACCGGGTCTTCATCGGCTCCTGCACCAACAGCCGCATCGAGGACCTGCGTGCCGCCGCGGCGGTGCTCGCCGGACGGAAGGCGCGCGTGCCCGGCCTCGTCTCGCCGGGCTCGTCGAGCGTGAAGCGGCAGGCGGAAGAGGAAGGCCTCGACCGCATTTTCAAGGACGCAGGGCTCGAGTGGGTCGATTCGGGCTGCTCCATGTGCGTCGGCATCA
>DASVPW010000199.1:0-2644 GCA_036389455.1 Beijerinckiaceae bacterium | reverse complement strand
CTTGGAGACGGCCGCGAAGCGGAGCGGGGGAGGGGACTTCGGCTTCGCCGCCGCGGGCGCGGCAGCGGCGAGCGCGGCGGGCTGAGCGGGCGTGACTGGCCCCGAAGGTCCGCCGGCCTGGGCGGTCGGAGGTGCGTCCGCGGCCGGTGCCGGAGGCGGGCTTGCGGCCGGCGCCGCAGTGGCGGGAGGAGTTGCCGGCTTCCCGGCGCGGTCCGCTGGGAGCGCGAAGTTCGCCGCCGGCGACGGCAGGATGACGGCTGCCGGAGCGGCGTTCGGTTGGGCGGCCGTCGCGGTCCCCGGCCGTTCGGCGGCGAACGCGCCGCTCACGCCGGCACAGACCAGGAGGACGCAACCCGAACGCAGGACCATGGCACACCGCCTCGAAGGCGGGATCATGGTTGACGGCCGGTTAAGAAACCGTGTCCGGGGGTTAGCCCCTCACCACCACGATGTGAAGCCGCCGCGGCCCGTGGGCGCCTAAGAGAAGCGTCTGCTCGATGTCGCCGGAGCGGGAGGGGCCGGTGATGAAGTTGACGGTGCGGGGCATGCGGCCCTTGCCGTAGCGGGCCCGGACCTTGGCCAGCACCGTCTCGTAGTCGCCGGCGATGTCCTTCTCGGCCACCACGACGATGTGGTTGTCGGGCAGGAAGTTGAGGGTCGAGGGGTTCTCGGGGCCGGAGACCATGACGGCGGTGCCGCTCTCGGCGACGGCGCCGAAGGCGTGGCTCACGGCGTTGAGGTCGCGGCCCTCGCTCGGCCCGCGCGAGACCTCGAGGGCCGTCTCGGCCCAGGGCATGGCGGCAAGCCGCGAATCGTCGCCCATGCGGAGCGTCGCCGGCAGGTTGTGGTTGCGCAGGAACGCGGCAACGGCCTGCGGCACCTCGGCGGCCGTCTCGACCGTGTGCACGGTCGCGAGCGCCGCCTCGGCCTCCCTGCGGAAGACCTCGACGAGCGCCTCCCCCGAGACCTGCCCGCGCGCCGGGATGATGCCCCTCGGCGCGCGGTCGAGCCGCTCCGCCACGGCCTGCCGCCGCGTCTGCTCGCGCCCCGTGACGCCGAGCGAGCGCCGGATGTTTAAGAAGACGTCGTCGCGGGCAGTCGTCATGCCGCCCGCCTCCCCCGCTCCCGCCGCCAGCGCGCCTGGAAGGTCTCGCCCTGCGGCGCCGGGAAATCCCGGTGTTTGGTCCAGCCGCGGCTGACCGGGAGCCAGCGGAAGCGTCCGCGCGAGCGGCCGAGGAGGCCGAGCGTGCCCATGCCGAGGCGGGTCGCGAGGCGATAGAGCGCCGGGCGCCGGGCGAAAAAGCCCCACAGCCGGATGCCTGAGCGGATCGTCGCGGGCGTCAGATGCCGCTCGAACTCGCGCTCGCGCCAGTGCCGCATCATCTTGGGCAGCGGGATGCGGACCGGGCAGACGCTCTCGCAGCGGCCGCAGAAGGTCGAGGCGTTCGGGAGGTGCCCGGCCTTGTCGACGCCGATCAGCGTCGGGGTCAGCACCGCCCCCATGGGTCCGGGATAGACCCAGCCGTAGGCGTGGCCGCCGACCGCCTGGTAGACCGGGCAGTGGTTCATGCACGCCCCACAGCGAATGCACCTCAACATGTCCTGAAAATTGGTGCCGAGCATGGCGGAGCGGCCGTTGTCGAGGATGACGACGTGGTAGTTCTCGGGGCCGTCGACGTCGCCGTCGCGGCGCGGGCCGGTCGAGAGGGTGGTGTAGACCGACATGTCCTGGCCGGTCGCCGAGCGGGCGAGGACGCGCAAGATCTGGCTCGCGTCCTCGAGCGTCGGCACGAGCTTCTCGATCGAGGCCAGCACGACGTGGGTCCGCGGCAGGATCTGCGTCAGATCCCCGTTGCCCTCGTTCGTCACGATGATCGAGGTGCCGGTCTCGGCGACGAGGAAGTTCGCCCCCGTCACCCCGACGTCGGCGGCGAGGAAGCGCTCGCGCAGCACGGTGCGGGCTTCCCCCAGGAGCTTCACCGGCTCCGAGAGGTCGCGCTTCGGGTCGAGCCCCGTGTGGACGCGCCTGAAATCCTGCTCGACCTGCGCCGCGGTGACGTGCACCGAGGGCGCGATGATGTGGCTCGGCATCTCGCCCCGGAGCTGGATGATGTACTCGCCGAGGTCGGTCTCGACCGGCGCGATGCCGGCCGCCTCGAGGTGGGCATTGAGCCCGATCTCCTCGGCGATCATCGACTTGCCCTTGGTGACGGTGCGCGCCCCGGCCTCGCGGCAGATCGAGAGGATGATCTCGCGCGCCTCGGCGGCGTTGCGGGCGAAGTGCACGTGCCCGCCGGACGCCGTCACCTTCTCCTCATAAGATTCGAGGTAGAGGTCGAGGTGGGCAAGGGTGTGGTTCTTGATGTCGCGCGCGGCGTCGCGCAGCTCCTCGAACTCCGGCAGCCGCCCGGCGGCGGCCGCGCGCTTGTCGATGAAGCCGCGCTTCACCTTGGCGAGCGCCGACTGCAGCGGCGCGTCGGCGAGCGCGCGCCGGGCGTTGTCCTTGAAGAAGGGCGAGGTCGCGTGGACGGTCATCGAGGCCTTCTAGGGCAGAACCGCGCGGCCGGTCCAGCGGGCGGCGCAGGGGAGCGGGAAAGGGAGCGGACAGGGAGCGGCAAAGGGAGCGGAAAATGGAGCGGCCGCG
>DASVPW010000198.1:0-13058 GCA_036389455.1 Beijerinckiaceae bacterium | reverse complement strand
GAGCGCCGCGATGTCCGACGCGACGAGCCGGTAATGCAGAACCTTGTGCCGCTCGCTGACGTAGATTGGCGTGTCCCGGTTCCAGTAGTCGCGCCAGTTCATGCCCGCCTTATAGCGGCACTCACGCACTCCACAACTTCACGAGCGGCCCGCTCTCGCCGTCGACCGGTCGGCCGAGGGCAGCGGCACCGCGGCGATGCGGCTACGGGCGGCGGCGATGCCCACGGAGTCGGTGTCCCGGACGATGTCCCAGTCGCGGCCGCCCGCGTAGGCGCCGACCACGAGGAGGCCGTCGCTTTGGGCCATGCGGGCGTGGCCGACGCCGGCCGGGATCACGACCACGTCGCCGGCGGTGAGGCCGATGGTCTCGCCGCCCTCGCCGCCGAAGCGCACCGTCGCCGAGCCCACAGCCAAGCCGATCACCTCGTGGGCGGTCGAGTGGTAGTGGTGGTAGTCGAAGATGCCGTCGCGCCAGGAATTGGTCCAGCCATTCTTGGCGAAGGTCTGCTCGAAGGCCTTGGCCGGATCGCCGGAAGAGGGCGTGATCGCGCCCTGCCGCACGATCAGCGGCAGCCGGCTGTTCGGGATCGAGCCGTCGTCCTCGAATAGGAAGGTGTCGGTGCCCAAGGGGACATTGTACCGCCCCGGCCTGCCGTAAGCCGTCGCGCGCGCCATTCTTCAAGGCCTCCGTTCGTGATCGGAGGATAGAACGCGCGGGACGGCGGAAAGGTCGCGATCCCTCCCGCAGGGGAGGATGGACTTAGCGAAGCTGAGCCGGGTGTGCCACCCTTCGGCCTTTGGCCGGAGTCGGCCCTCCCTTACGGGAGGGAGATCGCCTCAGCCCGCCAGAAGGATCGCCGCGACGGCGCGGTCGATCGCCATGTAGAAGATCGCGAAGGCGACGGCAGCCGCGACCGCGAACTCGGCCGTCTGGCTCTTCATTAACCGGAAGTGACGCAGCATGTCGCGCCCGGCCCAGACCATGATCCAGGCGACGGTCAGGATCGCCGGGAAGCCGAACAGGAACGACCAGGTGCTCTCGACGCGGCCGACCTGGGAGGGGTCGATGAGCGGGCGGATGTTGCGCACCCAGGGGGCGTGCAGGGCGGCGTAGAGGGCCGTCATCCAGGCGAGGCTCGCGGCGACGCCGAGGTGGAACACGAAAGCCTTGTGCAGCCGCGTGAATCCGTCGGCGGCGTCGTCCTCGAAGGTCGTCATCAGATGCCCCGCAGTCGAATCGTCGTCTTTTTGTGTGTCCGACGCGATAACCCGAATCAGGGCTGTCAGGCAACTCCGGCCTTGCGCCGCGGAGCTTGACTAGAAGCTTGGCTGTCCACGGCTTTTTGCTTCTCGTCCTCGATCAGGGCGACGAAGCGGTCGAAGAGGTAATGGCTGTCGCGCGGGCCTGGCGAGGCCTCGGGGTGGTACTGCACCGAGAAGGCCGGCCGGTCGGTGAGCGCGATGCCGCAGTTCGAGCCGTCGAAGAGGGAGACGTGGGTCTGCACGGCGTTCGCCGGCAGGCTTGCGGGGTCGACCGCGAAGCCGTGGTTCATCGAGGTGATCTCGACCTTGCCGGTCGTCATGTCCTTGACCGGGTGGTTCGCCCCATGGTGGCCCTGGTGCATCTTGGCCGTGCGCCCGCCGACCGCGAGGCCGAGCATCTGGTGGCCGAGGCAGATGCCGAAGGTCGGCACCCGCTCGTCGAGGAGGCGGCGGATCACCGGCACGGCGTATTCGCCGGTCGCGGCAGGATCCCCGGGACCGTTCGAGAGGAAGACCCCGTCGGGGTTCAGGGCCATCACCTCGTCGGCGGTCGCGGTCGCCGGCACGACGGTGACCTTGCAGCCGGCTTTCGCCAGGAGCCGCAGGATGTTGCGCTTGACCCCATAGTCGATCGCGACGACGTGGTGCTTCGCCTCGCCCCGGCGGCCGTAGCCTTCGCCGAGTTCCCAGGTGGTCTCGTCCCAGTCGTAGCGCTGGCTCTGCGTCACGAGGGGCACGAGGTCGAGACCGTCCATGGGGTGGAGGCCGGCGGCACGCGCCTTCAGGGCCTCGAGATCGAAGTTGCCGGCGGGGTCATGGGCGATGACCGCGTTCGGCATGCCCTTCTCGCGGATGAGCACCGTGAGCGCCCGGGTGTCGACACCGGTCAGCCCGACGATGCCCCGCGCTTTCAGCCAAGCATCGAGGTGGCGGGTCGCGCGCCAGCTCGACGGGTCGGTCACGGCGGCGCCGATCACCACGCCGCGCACGCCCGAGGACGCCGCCGCGTTGACGCTCTCGATGTCCTCCTCGTTCGTTCCGACGTTGCCGATGTGCGGGAAGGTGAAGGTGACGATCTGGCCGGCGTAGGAGGGATCGGTCAGGATCTCCTGGTAGCCCGTCATGGCCGTGTTGAAACAGACCTCGCCGTCGCTCTCCCCGATGGCGCCGATGCCGAAACCCTCAAGCACGGTGCCGTCGGCAAGCACGAGGAGCGCGGTCGCGCGCGGCTCCTCCCAGCCTCCTGGCGTGTCTTGCGGCATCGGTCCGATCTCAGTTAAGTGCGGCGACGGCCGCGCTCGCGGGCCTTGCCGGCGAGCCATGAGCGTCCGGCTGACTTAAGGAGCCGGGCTCCGCGCGTCAACGCCGCAGCCCTCGTCCGTCCAGGAGATTCCCATGCGCCAGCGCTTCACCGAGGCCATGAAGGAGGCCATGAAGGCGGGCGACAAGCCGCGGCTCTCGACCGTGCGCATGATCCAGGCCGCCCTTAAGGACAAGGACATCGAGGCCCGCGGCGCGGGGCGCGGGCAGGCGACCGAGGAGGAGATCCTCGGGCTCCTGCAGAAGATGATGAAGCAACGCCAGGAGTCGGTCGCGATCTACGAGCAGGCAGGCCGCCAGGAACTCGCCGACCAGGAGCGGGCCGAGATCGCCGTCATCCAGGGCTTCCTGCCGCAGCAGCTCGGCGAGGCCGAGACCCGGGCCGCGATCGAGGCCGCCATCGCCGAGACCGGTGCCGCCTCGATGAAGGACATGGGAAAGGTGATCGGGGCGCTCAGAGGCAAGTACGCCGGCCGGATGGACTTCGGCAAGGCGAGCGCCCTCGTGAAGGAGATGCTGCCGAAGGGTTGAACATAGCCTAGGTCAGCAATCTCCGGCTGTCGAACAGGGCCGCTGTAAACCATTTCATGACGATCCGATTGGACTGGATGCCGCAAGGGAACTAAGCTGGGCTTTGGTGTGGTCGCCGGCTGTCGGAGTTCCCCATGGCGACGAAGCGTAAAGGCCTGTCGCCCTTGGAGCGCGACTTGTTGCGGGTCGCGGCCGAAAAGCCCGGCGGCGTGATCTGGCTGTCCGAGGAGAGCCTCGACACCATGTCCCAGACCTACAAGGCCGTGCTGCGCCTGGAGAAGCTCGAGCTCCTCGAGCGCCGCGGCAAGGACGCGTTGCGCTTCCGCATCACCAAGGCCGGCAAGGCCGAGCTCAAGGAATTCGCCTGACCGGATCTCTCCCTCGGAAGAGGGGGCGCCTCAGTCGAGCCTCGCGCCCGAGACCTTCACCATCTCCTGCCACATCGGCCGCTCTTTGAGGGCGAGGGCCTGGACCTCCTCCGGCGTGCTGCCGAGCGACTTGGCGCCGGCGACCTGGAAGCGCGATTGGATCGACGGGTCGGCCGCGACCTCGCGCAGCGCCGCCGAGAGCTTGTCGACAATCGCCCGCGGCGTCGCCTTCGGCACGACGAAGGCGGCCCAGGAGGTGACGACGAAGTCCGGCATGCCGGCCTCGGCCATGGTCGGCACGTTAGGCATGGTCGGCCAGCGCGTCGGGGACGTCACGGCGAGCGCCCGCATCTGCCCGGACTCGATGATGCTGACGTAGGACGCGAGATTGTCGATGGCGAAGTGGATGTCGCCGGCGAGCATCGCCGGGATCGTCGCGGCCGCGCCCCGGAACGGCACGTGCGTCGCCTTGTACCCGCCCCTGACGGCGAGGAGCGCGCCCGACAGGTGCGGCGTCGTCCCGACGCCCGGGCTGCCGAACAGGATGCCGTTCTCCCGCGCCTTCGCCCAGGCGATGAACTCCTGGAGGGTCTTCGCCGGGACGTGCTGCGTCGGGACCACGGCGACGTTCGGCAGCTCCCAGGTCATCGACACGGGCTGGAGGTCCCGGTCGGGGTCCCAGGACATCTTGGCGTAGAGGTACTGGTTGATCGCGAAGTGGCCGACCGTCGCCGAGCCGATGGTGTAGCCGTCGGGCTCGGCCTTGGCGACCGCGTCGATGCCGATGTTGCCGCCGGCGCCGGGGCGGTTCTCGATCACGAAGGTCTGCCCGAGCTTGTCCTTGAGCCGCTCCGCGATGATGCGGGTGAGGACGTCGGTCGAGCCGCCGGCCGGGTAGGGCACGACGATGCGCACGAGGCGCTCGGGCCAGTTCGTGCCGGCCGGCTGAGCCCAGGCCGGAACGGCGGCGGCCGCAGCCGCGCCGGCGAGAACCGCGCGGCGGGTGATCGAGCCTGTGGGTGCGGTCATCGTCCTTCGCTCCGTCCTGTCGTCCAGGCGCGCACAGTAGCGGCGCCGTCCCGCGGCGCAACGGGCGATCGGGCGCGAGCGCTCACGGGTCCTCACCGGCGCGGAAGAGCGCGCCCGACACGAGCCGGGCTTCCTCCGGGCTCAGCAGGTCCGTCCTGCCTTCGTGCCGAAGGCGCTCGAAACACTCGAGGATCAGCTTGCCCGACGAGACCGGATTGTTGCTCGCGTGGTAGAGGTACGGCCGCTCGGGACGGAGCACGACGATCCGGTTGAGGATGACGTGCTGGACGAAAAGCCGCTCCTCCGGAGTGCGGCAGGCCGGGAGCGCCGCCTCCAGGAGGCCCGTGAACATGGTCGTCCAGGCGGCGCGCTTGCGCTCCTCGGGCCAGCCGTGCCACGACTTGTGGTAATTGTCGGCGTGATCGAGCCGGTAATAAAGCGGCTCCGCAACCCTCAGGAAGCTGCCCCAGCGGACGAGCTTCGCGAGCCATACGAAGACCTGCGACAGGCCGCGGAACTCGTCGTGCTTGACGAGTCCGGCCTGCCGGATCGCTTCGCGGCGGATCAGCCCTCTTACCGGGGTCGGGGGGATGCGCTCGATGTATTCGAGCAGCCGGTCCAAGGGTTCGGCTCCCTCGATCGAGGCGGCCGTCTCGAGGTCGCTGCGCCCGCCTGTCCATTGGCAATCGGAGTAGACGATCGCGGCATCGGGCCGCTGGTCCGCGGCTCGAAGGAGCGCCTCGAAGAACTCGGGCGCCGTCGTATCGTCGTGCTGCCTGTAGCAGAAGAACTCGTGGAGCTCCTGCTGCAGCAGCCAGTTGAGGTTGCCGAACCAATCCAGCCGCTCGGGATGGACCATCATCCGGAACCGGCTGTCGGCGAGAAACGGCCGGCATGCCTCGGCGGTCTCGAGGTCGCCCCCGTCGACCGAGATGACCGCGTCGAAGTCGCCGAACGTTTGCCGCTGCAGGCACGCCAGCGTCTCGGCGATTTGCGCGGCACCCCTGTAGACGGGCAGGCCCACCGTGATCCGCTTCACCAACCGTGATCCTCCATCAGGACGCGGCGCCAGGCTTAAGGCTTGATCCGCCGCGCGCACAGATCGGCAAAATACGGCGCCATCGTCAGCTTGCCCGGATCGACGGAGTGGAACCGGCCGGACGAGGTGACCCCGATCTCGTAGCGCCGATGCAGCTCGCTCGCCGGGTCATAGATGTCGGTCTGGCCCCATGCGACGATCACGCCGCCCTTCACGCACGTGTCCGGAAGGGTTTCTGGATCGAGGCCGCGGAGCGAGCCGACGATCTCGGAGAGCGCGCGGAACGTTCCGGCGAGCACGCGGGAGCGGAGCGGCTCGGCCGGATAGGTCGCCCACGGGGGCGGCAGCAGATCCGTGGAGATGCCCTGCAGGCATTCGGGGTACCACGTCAGGTAGGTCAGCCCGTCGCCGTAGCTCACGACCTCTCCGAAGGGGCCGAGCACGAATGTGGCGCTGGGCGGGGACGCCGCGCCGGAAGGCAGCCGGAAGCTCACGCCGTACTTCAGGCGATGCAGCCACGGACGGTTGGCCGGCAACCCCGTGGCGTCGTTAACCGCGAGCCGGCCGTCCCACAGCGCGTTGACGGCGTGGTCGAAGCTGTCCCGGGAGGGCCCGTCCGTCCCGTCGCTCAAGACGCTGATCCTCTCGCCTGCGTCCTCGGTGCGAACGACCGTGCGGCCGAGGAGCACCTCGATCCGCGGGTGATCCGAAACGCATTCCCGCAGGGCGTGGGCGACCGCGACCGGATTGATCGCTACTTCCGGAGTGTCGAACGCTGCGAGCGCGATGGCGGGATCGAACTCGGCTTCCAGTTCGGCCGCGGACCACGGCCGCGGCGGCGCGCTCAGGTCCATGCCGAAATACGCCCCGGTCCTGCCCGTCGCGGCTTCCCCGATCAGCCCGTGGACGGCCGTCAGATACCTGGCGACGAGCCCGGGACCTTGCTGGCTGTCCCGATGCACCACGTAGGCAGCCGGCATCGACACCGCCAAATCCTCTGGCCGCCATCCGAGGTGGCGGACCAGGAAGGGCGCAAACGACAGCGCCCCGGCGATCATCGTTCGGGCGGTCGAGAGGGTCGGATCGCCAGCGTACATGTAGCCGAGGTGGATTTTCCCCTCGTTTGCCACAGCCGCCCTGCTGAGAAGCGCATCGTTACGGTCGAAGAGCGTGACCTTCACGCCCCGCTCAGCCAATGCGAGAGCCGCGCAGCAGCCCTGCAGGCCGCCGCCCAACACCGCGACATGCATGTGCCAACCTACTACGGATCTGCCACCTGCGGATCATCCCGGACACCGAAGCGAGGCCTTCTGGCAGGCCGATACGCCGTTGTCCACCCGCCGAAGTCTTTAGGCGGCTAGCCGCGCGTGCGGCATGCCGCAGCTCGAAGCCGTGGACCCGGGGACGTCGTCACGCTGTGGATAACGTGCATTCCCGGCAGTTCGGCGCTAGGTTCCCTCTCCGTTCTTTCCGCCGATTCGGCTTCGCGGCGGCGCTCCGATACCGAGGGACGAAGACCCGAGAAGAGAGACATTGCGCTACCCGTCCGACATCCTCGACGAGATCCGCGTCCGCCTGCCGGTGTCGGCCGTGGTAGGGCGCAAGGTGCGCCTGAAGAAGACCGGGCGGGAGTGGAAGGGCCTGTCGCCGTTCAATGCCGAGAAGACCCCGAGCTTCTATGCCAACGACCAGAAGGGCTTCTACCACTGCTTCTCGTCCGGCAAGCACGGCGACATCTTCACCTTCCTGATGGAGACCGAGGGGGTCTCGTTCCCGGAAGCGGTCGAGCGCCTCGCCGCCGAGGCGGGGGTCGCGCTGCCGAAGGTCTCCCGCGAAGCCGAGGCACAGGAGGTCCGCAGGAAATCCCTGCACGACGTGATGGAGCTGGCCGCCGCCTTCTTCGAGGCGCAGCTCCAGGGCCGCGCCGGGACGATGGCGCGGGAGTACCTCGCCCGCCGCGCCCTGGGCCTGGAGGTCCAGCGCCGGTTCCGCATCGGCTACGCCCCCGGCGACCGCTACGCCCTGCGCGACTACCTCGCCGGCAAGGGCGTCCCGGCCGAGACCATGGTCGAGCTTGGCCTCCTTGTCTCGGGCGAGGACGTGTCCGTCCCCTTCGACCGCTTCCGCGATCGGGTGATGTTCCCGATCGCCGACGGACGGGGCCGGGTCGTCGCCTTCGGAGGGCGGGCGCTGAGCGCCGATGTGCCGGCGAAATACCTGAACTCGCCCGACACTCCGCTCTTCAACAAGGGCCGGCTGCTCTACAACCTGTACCAAGCCCGCGGGCCGGCGCACGAGCGCGGCACGATCGTCGCGGTCGAGGGCTACGTCGACGTGATCGCGATGGCGACGGCTGGATTCCCGAACGCCGTCGCGCCGCTCGGCACGGCGCTGACCGAGGACCAGCTCGCGCTCCTGTGGCGCTACGCCGACGAGCCGATCCTCTGCTTCGACGGCGACAAGGCCGGGCGTCGCGCCGCCTACCGGGCGATCGATCTCGCCCTGCCGAACCTCACGGCCGGCAAGTCGCTCCGCTTCGCCCTCCTGCCCGACGGGCAGGATCCGGACGATCTCCTGCGCTCCGGCGGCCCCGCCACCGTCGAGCGGGTGCTGAAGGGCGCCCTGCCCCTTGTCGACCTGCTCTGGGCCCGGGAGACCGAAGCCGGCCCTCTCGACACTCCGGAGCGCCGCGCCGCCCTCGAGCAACGCCTGCGGCAGGCCTTCGCCGCGATCCACGACGAACGGCTTCGGCGGTATTACCGGGACGACATCGAGGCGCGGCTCGCGAGCCTCCGCAATGGGGAGCGGCGCCCGTTCCGGGGCGGCAACCGAGGGGCCGGCGACCGGGCCGGCTGGTCGAGCAGCGGCGAGCGCCAGGGGGCGGGGGGGCGACCCGCCGCCCTGCGGGCGAGCCCGCTCCTTGCCAAGAGCGCCCTGTTCCTTGGCGGGAGGACGGAATCCCCCCGCGAGGCCTTTATCCTGGGGGTGCTCGCGGCCCACCCGGAGCTCCTGCACGAGCATGCCGAGACCTTGAGCGAGCTCGACCTTTCGGGCCGCAACACCGAGGCTGTCCGCGCCATCCTTCTCGACCTCGCCGCCGGGGCAGAGGGGGCAGGTCCGACGGTCCTCGAGGCGCGCCTTGCCCGGGCTGGGCTCGCCGAGGCAGCAGCCCAGCTCGCCGCCCGGGTCGGCCCTGGCGACCGCTGGGCGCTCGGTCCCCACGCCGATCCCCTGCGACTCGCGGACGCATTGCGTCAGGCCATCACCTTGCATCGTCGGGCCCGGACGCTACATAGCGAGCTTCGGGCGGCCGAGCGCGCGCTCGCCGAGGACGAGAGCGAGGCGAACCTCGCTTGGCTGCGCGAGGTCCAGGGCCAGCTCTCCTCGGTCGAGGGCGCGGAGGCCGATCGGGACGACCCTGTGGGCCGCGAGGGAGACCGCGACGCCTGAAGCGGCGTCCGGCCTTAAAGGCGTGCCGGGGGCTTCGACCGGTCCGCCGGAGTGTGCTAAGCGACCCGCATGGGCAAGGTTTACAGTTAGTCAAGCGACTCACTGTCGGATCGTTGAACATTGACAGGGTGGCCGGGCGGACAAGCCTCGCCGCCTTTTCCGCGTCCCCGACAAGGGTAGGGGGTCCGGCTCCGCCGGGCGGCGCGCAACGAAAAGAGAACGGCATGGCGACCAAGGCGACGGAACGCGAAGAGACCGAGGGCGAGACCGAGGCGCCGCCGAAGACCGACGGTCCGCTGCTCGACCTGACCGATGCCGCGGTCAAGCGGATGATCAAGCTCGCCAAGAAGCGCGGTTACGTCACCTACGACGAGCTGAACGAGGTCCTGCCGTCCGAGGAGTTCACCTCCGAGCAGATCGAGGACGTCCTCGGCCAGCTCTCCGAGATGGGCATCAACGTGGTCGAGGCCGAGGAGGCCGAGGAGGGCCGGACCACGGGCGCGGCCGACGGCGACGCCGGCGACGACGACGAGGGCGAGGGCGGCGACATCGCCGAGGCGGCCCCGGCCCGGGCGGTCGCGGTGCGCGAGACCGCCGCCAAGGAGCCGACCGACCGCACCGACGACCCGGTCCGCATGTATCTCCGCGAGATGGGCTCGGTCGAGCTGCTCTCCCGCGAAGGCGAGATCGCGATCGCGAAGCGCATCGAGGCCGGCCGCGAGGCCATGATCGCGGGCCTGTGCGAGAGCCCGCTCACCTTCCAGGCGATCATCATCTGGCGCGACGAACTCGTCGAAGGCCGCGTGCTCTTGCGCGACATCATCGACCTCGAGGCGACCTACGCCGGCCCCGACGGCAAGGGCGCGCCGAAGGTCCCGGAAGCGAACGGCGGCGGCCTCGCCGCGGCGGCTTCTGCGCCTGCTCCCGCGCCGGCTGCGCCTGCCCCCTTCGGCGACTTCGAGGACGGCGAGGCGCCGCCACCCCCGCCCGAGGACCTCGAGGACGACGACCTCGAGAACAACGTCTCGCTCTCCGCCATGGAAGCGGAGCTGAAGCCGAAGGTGCTGGAGACGTTCGATTCGATCGCCGACAACTACAAGAAGCTGCGCCGCCTGCAGGTCGAGCACGTCGAGCAGAGGAAGCAGAACAAGCAGCTCACCCCGGCCCAGGAGCGCAAGTACAAGAAGCTGCGCGAGGACATCGTCAAGGACGTGAAGTCGCTCTCGCTCAACGCCAACCGCATCGAGGCCCTCGTCGAGCAGCTCTACGACATCAACAAGCGCCTGATCTCGCACGAGGGCCGCCTGATGCGCCTCGCCGAGAGTTACGGCGTCGCCCGCGACGAGTTCCTGCGCCACTACCAGGGCTGGGAGCTCGACCCGAAGTGGCTCTTGCGCGTCGGCAAGCTCGGCGGCAAGGGCTGGAAGGACTTCGTCGGCCGCGGCAAGGCCAGCATCCACGAGCTGCGCGACCAGATCCACAGCCTCGCCTCCGAGACCGGCCTCGAGATCCAGGAGTTCCGCAAGATCGTCTCGATGGTCCAGAAGGGCGAGCGCGAGGCGCGCCAGGCCAAGAAGGAGATGATCGAGGCCAATCTGCGCCTCGTGATCTCGATCGCCAAGAAGTACACCAACCGCGGCCTGCAGTTCCTCGATCTCATCCAGGAGGGCAACATCGGGCTCATGAAGGCGGTCGACAAGTTCGAGTACCGCCGCGGCTACAAGTTCTCGACCTACGCGACGTGGTGGATCCGCCAGGCGATCACCCGCTCGATCGCCGACCAGGCCCGCACCATCCGCATCCCCGTGCACATGATCGAGACGATCAACAAGATCGTGCGCACGTCCCGCCAGATGCTGCACGAGATCGGCCGCGAGCCGACCCCCGAGGAGCTCGCCGAGAAGCTCGCGATGCCTTTGGAGAAGGTGCGCAAGGTCCTCAAGATCGCCAAGGAGCCGATCTCGCTCGAGACCCCGATCGGCGACGAGGAGGACAGTCACCTCGGCGACTTCATCGAGGACAAGAACGCGATCCTCCCGATCGACGCCGCGATCCAGTCGAACCTGCGCGAGACGACGACCCGCGTCCTCGCCTCCCTCACCCCCCGCGAGGAGCGCGTGCTGCGCATGCGCTTCGGCATCGGCATGAACACCGACCACACCCTCGAGGAGGTCGGCCAGCAGTTCTCCGTCACCCGCGAACGCATCCGCCAGATCGAGGCCAAGGCCCTGCGCAAGCTCAAGCACCCGTCGCGGTCGCGGAAGCTGCGGTCGTTCCTGGACAACTAGCGGGACCGCGGCTTAGGCTTTGCGCATGAGCGGCAGGGCGCGCACGATCGAGGTGGATGAAGCGACCGCCGACGCGTTCGAGGCCCGTGCCGCCGAGCGCGGCGTCAGCGTCGCCGAGCTCTTGGCCGATCTCGCCGCGTTCGAGGCGCAGGCATGGCCGAAGGATATCGAGGCCATGCGCGCGGCGGGCGAGGGGCCCTGGTCGCCGGAAGCCCTCGCCGAGGACGAGCGCGCCTTGGCGGACTTCGAGCGCACCGGCGAGGGCATCCCGTTCGAGGATTTCGTCGCCTGGCTCAGGAGCCTCGGCGGCGCCAACCCCTTGCCCCGCCCGCTTCCGCGCAAGCTTTGAACGTCGTCCTCTCCGCGCGCGCCGAGCGGGATGTCGAGCGGCTTTGGGCTTTCCTCGCCTCCAGGAATCCGCGCGCCGCCGATCGTTTTCTCCACGAGATTGAGCGCGCCTACCGCTCGCTCGGCGACTTTCCCGAACGGGGAAGGCCGGTCCGCGGCAGGTTCCGCGAACTCGTCCTCCCTTTCGGCCGCGGGGCCTACGTCCTCCGCTATACGGTCTCCGCCGGTCGCCGGACGGTCGTTGTTGTCCGGGTTTGGCACGGGAGGGAGAGCCGCCCGTAAAGGGACGCGATCGCCCTCTACCGCGAGATGGACGAAGCCGGCCTCCTCACCGCCAAGGCCGCCTGACGACGTCGCGCAAGCCCCGCATCGTCCTGGACAACCGACAGACCCGCCTCCCCCTTGCGGGGGAGGCCGACTCGCGCTGAAAGCGCGGGCGGGTGAGGGGGAAGCCGGGGACAGGCGCGGCATCGGCGGGCGTTTTCGCCCCCGGCGGAGCCGATTCCCGAACGGCCGGGCACGTCGGGCGAAGCCGCGCATGTCCTGGACAACCGATGGAGGACGATGCGGCGCGCGCGGGCTCAACCCGGCGGCGCGCGCCGCCGCGCCTTCGCGCCGCTCTTCCCGCCGCCCTTGGATGCGCCCCCGGCGCCGGCCCCGGCCGCCTCGAACAGCGCCTCGAGGAGCTTTGCGCTCTCGGGCCCGCGCTTCACCGAGAGGTGCCAGGCCCGCCCGCGCCCGTGCGGGCTCGTGATCGCCGTGCGCTCGACGAGCCCGATCTTGAGGAGCTTCTGCACCTGCCGCGATACCTCGCTGTGCGCCTGTCCGGACAGGGCGGCGATGCGCGAGGCGGTCACCGGCTCCTTGTCGCCCTGCAGCACGAAGATCAGGGTGAAGAGTCCCACCTGCTGCAGCCGCGCGGCCCCGGTCTCCTCCGGAAAGGCCTCGGCCAGGATGCGCTCGACCAGCATGCGCAGCAGCTCCACAAACTTAGATTGTGGAGTGGTTGTAGATATTGTAAATCCCAAAAACAAGCTCCCGCCACTGCCCGCACCAACGCCCGGGCGGGCGGCGGGCATGCCCATGGTTGTAGCAGGTTGTATCGGAAGAGGACGGCCTGGAGCGCAGGTCCGTGTGGAAAAAGGCGCTCTCCCACCTCTGGGCGCTCCGCCGCGCTCAGCCATTCCGGCGTCATGGCCGGGCTTGGCCCGGCCATCCACGACTTGCGGCTCCACCGGCACTGCCCCGGCGCAGGATATGGCTGCCGCGGCAAAGGCGTGGTGGGCGGGGCCAAGCCCGGCCATGACGGAAGGGCATTTCCCAGAAATTCCCTCCGGATGAGCTCGCGTCGAGGCTCGTCCGTCGAGCGCATGGATGAGGATTTTTCGGTGGCCGGGGGGCTGTCAAGGATCGCAGACCGCC
>DASVPW010000197.1:0-1652 GCA_036389455.1 Beijerinckiaceae bacterium | reverse complement strand
GGAACGATCCCGCCCTCGTCGCGGCGGTCGGGCGATTGCGCCGCGGGGGCTCCCGCTTCACCCTCCTCTTCCACGACACCCACCACCGGGCCGTGAGCGACCCGGACGCCATCCGCACCGTCGACCTCTCGGGCTACGACGGCGTCCTCGCCTTCGGCGAAACCCTCTCCGAGGTCTACCGCCGCTGGGGCTGGGGCGCCCGCGTCTTCACCTGGCACGAAGCCGCCGACACGCGGCTCTTTCATCCCCTCTCCCCTGGAGGGAGAGGCCGACTCGCGGCGCAGCCGCGAGCGGGTGAGGGGGGAAACACAGACCTCTCCGCAGAAGCGCCGCCCCCTGGCGCGGAGCCGCGAACGGGAGAGAGGGGAGAGAGCGCCGAGATATCCGAAGAGGTCGGGCTTCCCCCCTCACCCGGTCGGCGCTCCGCGCCGACTCGGCCTCTCCCGCCAGCGGGAGAGGCGGGGGGCCTCGTCTGGATCGGCAACTGGGGCGACGAGGAGCGCAGCGCCGAGCTCGAAAGCTTCCTCCTGCGCCCGGCCCGGACCGTCGGCCTTTTCCTCGACATCTATGGCGTGCGCTATCCCGAGCACGCCCTCGCGACGCTCGAACGCTACGGCGCGCGCTACCGCAGCTGGCTGCCGAACGCCAAGGCGCCGCAGGTCTTCGCCCGGCACCTCGCGACCTTGCACGTGCCGCGCCGGTTCTACGTCGACGTGCTGCCCGGCATCCCGACGATCCGCGTGTTCGAGGCGCTGGCCTGCGGCATTCCGCTCGTCTCGGCGCCGTGGCGCGACTCCGAAGGCCTGTTCCGGCCGGGCGAAGACTTCCTGGTTGCCCGCGACGAAGCCGAGATGGAGCGCCACCTCGCGGTCTTGCGCGACGACCCGGATTTGCGCGCCGCGCTGATCGAGAGCGGCCTCGAAACGATCCGCGCCCGCCACACCTGCGCGCACCGCGCCCAGGAGCTTCTCGCCATCGTCGAGGGCCTTCGCGCCCCCTTGGAGACCGCTGCCGCATGAGGATCGCGTTCTACGGCTCGAGCCTGGTGTCGTCCTACTGGAACGGCGCCGCGACCTACTATCGGGGGCTCCTCTCGGACCTTTCCCGGCGCAGCCACGGCATCGTCTTCTACGAGCCCGACGCCTTCGACCGGCAGAAGCACCGCGATATCGACCCGCCGGACTGGGCCGAGAGCCGCGTCTACCCGGCGACCATCGAAGCTCTGCGCGCCGTCGTCGCCGAGGCCGCGGCCGCCGACGTGGTCGTCAAGGCGAGCGGCGTCGGCGTCTTCGACGACGAGCTCCTGGAGGGGGTGATCGCGGCATCGCGGCCGGACGCCATCCGCATCTTCTGGGACGTGGACGCCCCCGCGACGCTGGCGGAACTCCGCCGCAATTCGGACCATCCCCTGCACCGGGCGATGGGGTCCCTCGACCTCGTCCTCACCTACGGCGGCGGGCCGCCGGTGGTCGCGGGCTACGAGAGCTTCGGCGCGCGCCGCTGCGTGCCGATCTACAACGCCCTCGATCCGACGACCCACTTCCCCGTGCCGCCGGAAGAACGCTTTTCGGCCGACCTCGCCTTCCTCGGCAACCGCCTCCCCGACCGGGAGCGGCGGGTGGAAGAATTCTTCCTCAAGCCCGCGGCGCAGT
>DASVPW010000196.1:0-1612 GCA_036389455.1 Beijerinckiaceae bacterium | reverse complement strand
GCAGTCCGTCGGGCAGATGTCGACGCAGGCGTCGCACTCGATGCAGAGGTCGCGGGCGAACACCGTCTCGACGTCGCAGTTGAGGCAGCGCTGCGTCTCGGCGTAGGCGAGCTGGCGGTCGAAGCCGAGCTCGACCTCGGCCCGGATGTCCTTGAGCGAGACCGCCTGGTCGCGCAGGGGCACCTTGTAGCGGTGGTCGAGCGAGACCTCGTTGTCGTAGGACCACTCGTGGATGCCCATCTTCTGGGACGCGAGGGTGACCATCGGCGGGGGACGCACCGCCACGCTCTCGCCGCGGCAGAAGGCATCGATGGAGATCGCGGCCTCGTGGCCGTGGGCGACGGCCCAGATGATGTTCTTCGGCCCGAAGGCCGAGTCGCCGCCGAAGAATATTTTGGGGTTCGTCGACTGCATGGTCTTCGGGTCGACCTTGGGCATCCCCGAGCGGTCGAACTCGATACCGATATCGCGCTCGATCCAGGGAAAGGCGTTCTCCTGGCCGATGGCGACGAGCACGTCGTCGCATTCGATCAGGACATCCGGCTCGCCCGTCGGCACGAGCTGGCGGCGGCCCTTGTCGTCGATCTTCGCGGCAACCTTCTCGAACACGACGCCGGTGAGGCGCCCGCGGGCATGGGTGAACGCCTTCGGGACGTGGTAGTCGAGGATCGGGATGCCCTCGTGCATCGCGTCCTCCTTTTCCCAGGGGGACGCCTTCATCTCGGCAAAGCCCGAGCGGACCACGACCTTGACGTCCTCGCCGCCGAGGCGCCGCGCCGTGCGGCAGCAGTCCATGGCGGTGTTGCCGCCGCCGAGCACGACGACGCGGCGGCCGATCTTCGTGACGTGGCCGAACGAGACGTTCGCGAGCCAGTCGATGCCGATGTGGATGTTGGCGGCGCCTTCCTTCCGGCCCGGCACGTCGAGGTCGCGCCCGCGCGGCGCGCCGGTGCCGACGAAGATCGCGTCGTAGCTCTCGGAGAGGAGTCCTTTCAGGCTCTCGACCCGCTCGCCGTAGCGGGTCTCGATGTTGCCGATGCCGACGATGTAGCCGACCTCCTCGTCGATCACCTCCTCGGGCAGGCGGAAGCGCGGGATCTGGCTGCGGATCATGCCGCCGCCGCGCCGCTCGCCGTCGTAGATCGTGATGGCGTAGCCGAGCGGCGCGAGGTCTCGGGCGACGGTGAGGGAGGCGGGACCGGCGCCGACGAGCGCCACGCGCCGCCCGTTCGGCGTGGGCGCCTTCGGCAGGCGCCCCGAGATGTCGTCCTTGTTGTCGGCGGCGACGCGTTTCAGGCGGCAGATCGCGACGGGCTCCGCCTCGACCCGCACGCGCCGGCAGGCCGGCTCGCAGGGCCGGTCGCAGGTGCGCCCGAGGATGCCCGGGAAGACGTTCGAGCGCCAGTTGACCATGTAGGCGTCCGAGTAGCGCCCGGCCGCGATCAGCCGGATGTATTCCGGGACCGGGGTATGGGCCGGGCAGGCCCACTGGCAATCGACCACCTTGTGGAAGTAATCGGGATTGCGGATGTCGGTGGGCGGCATGCCGCCCCTGGCTGCGCCGGCCGCCCCGGCCGGATGCTCCGCGAGATCGACGCCCCCGCGGGCACTC
>DASVPW010000195.1:0-43563 GCA_036389455.1 Beijerinckiaceae bacterium | reverse complement strand
GCCGCGGGACGTTCGTCAGCTCGAGCGTCTCGTCGGTGAGGAGGCTCGCGATCATCAGCGGCAGGGCCGCGTTCTTCGCCCCCGAGATCGGGATCGAGCCGTTGAGCGGCGCGCCGCCCGTGATGCGAATGCGGTCCAAATGGTCCCCCTTGGCCCTTGGCCGGGCCGGCGTCGGTTCTGCCGGCATTCGTGCCGGGCAATTGCGGCGAGGCTTAGTCCGGGCGCGGCTTAGTCCGGACGTGGCTTGGGGCGCGGCTCCGCCTCGGCGCCCTCCCCCGGTCCTTCAGGCCGCTCGCGGCCGCGGGCCTGGGCCTTGCGGCGCTTCAGGTTCTCCCTCAAGGCCGCCTTCAGCCGCTCCGCGCGATCGTCCTCGGCCATTTAGTCGCGACCCATCGTCGCTTCCAGCCCATAGAGGGTTCGCCAGCCGGGCTCAACCGCGTTAAGGTCGCCAAATCTGGAACATTTCCAAACACCGCCCTTGATCCGGCTCAAAGTCTTAAGCCCCGGTTCCCCGCTAACGATCGAAAGCTCCGTCCGCTCCTCCCGGCCCAGGCTCATGGATTACGAAGGCTTCTTCTCGACCGCCCTCGACGGCCTTAAACGCGAGCGCCGCTACCGGGTCTTCGCCGACCTCGAGCGCGTCGCCGGGCGCTTCCCGGCGGCGGTCTGGCGCCGCCCGGAGGGGGCGCGCGAGGTCACGGTCTGGTGCTCGAACGACTACCTCGGCATGGGCCAGCACCTCGCGGTGGTGCGCGCCATGAGCGAGACGGCGCTCAGCATGGGCACCGGCGCCGGCGGCACCCGCAACATCTCGGGCAACAACCACCCGGTGGTCGAGCTCGAGGCCGAGCTCGCCGACCTCCACGGCAAGGACGCGGCCCTCGTCTTCACCTCGGGCTACATCTCGAACCAGGCCGGCATCTCGACCATCGCGCGCCTCGTCCCGGACTGCCTCATCCTCTCCGACGCCCAGAACCACAACTCGATGATCGAGGGCGTGCGCCAGTCGGGCCGCGAGAAGCGGATCTTCCGGCACAACGACGCCGACCACCTCGAGGAGCTGCTGATCGCGGCCGGGGACCGCCCGAAGCTCATCGTGTTCGAGAGCGTCTACTCCATGGACGGCGACGTGGCGCCGATCCACGCCATCTGCGACTTGGCCGAGCGCCACGGCGCCATGACCTACATCGACGAGGTCCACGCGGTCGGCATGTACGGGCCGCGGGGCGCCGGCTACGCCGAGCGCGAGGGCGCGATGCACCGCATCGACGTGATCGAGGGGACGCTTGCCAAGGCCTTCGGGGTCATGGGCGGCTACATCGCGGCCTCGAAGGCGGTCGTCGACGCGGTGCGCTCGTTCGCGCCGGGCTTCATCTTCACGACGGCGCTGCCGCCGGCGGTCGCCGCCGCCGCGGCCGCCTCGGTGCGCCACCTCAAGACGTCCTCCGTCGAGCGCGAGGCGCAGAGCCGCCAGGTCGCGAAGACCAAGGCGGCCCTCTCGCAGGCGGGCCTGCCGGTCCTCGACGGCCCGACCCACATCGTCCCGGTGATGGTGTGCGAGCCCGAGGCCTGCAAGGCCGCCTCCGACCGGCTCCTGGAGCGCCACGGCATCTACATCCAGCCGATCAACTACCCGACCGTGCCGCGCGGCGCCGAGCGCCTGCGCATCACGCCGACGCCGCTCCACACCGACGCCCACATCGGCGCGCTCGCGGCCGCGCTCACCGAGGTGTGGACCGCGCTGGGGCTGCCGTTCGCCGCGCAGGCGCTCGCGGCGGAGTGAGCCTCCCTCCTCCCCGGAGGGCTCGCGGCTCCAACGATGCGCGGCGCCTCGTCGGCGACTAGCTGAAAGCGGCGCAAAGGCCTATGCGGCCCCGAAGGAATCTCGCGCCGGCCGATGATCACCATCCCCGTCCTCTGCCTCGCCTACGTGCTCAGCCAGTTCTACCGCTCGTTCCTGGCGATCGTGGCGCCGGACCTGACCCGCGAGCTCGGGCTCGGGCCGGCCGAGCTCGGGTCGCTGTCGGGGATGTGGTTCGCGACCTTCGCGGTCGCGCAGTTCCCGGTCGGCTGGGCCCTCGACACCTTCGGGGCGCGCCGCACCATCGCGGGCGCCATGCTCGGCGCGGTCGCCGGAGCCTTCCTGTTCGCCGTGGCCCAGGGCTTTGCCGCCATGATGGCGGCGATGGCGCTGATCGGGATCGGCTGCGCGCCGGTGCTGATGGGCAGCATGTTCGTGTTCGGGCGCGGCTACCCGCCGGAGCGCTTCGCGATCCTGTCGTCGATCGTGCTCGGGGTCGGGGCGGTCGGCGTGCTCCTGGCCGCGACGCCGCTCGCGCTCGCGGTCCAGCTCCTCGGCTGGCGGGCCTCGATCGCCGGCATCGGCGTCCTGACCGTCGCGGCGACCGCCGGCGTGTTCCTCCTCGTCAGGGACCCGCCGCTCGCGGCGCGCGCCGAGCACCAGGAGGCCTCGGCCTGGCAAGACCTCGCGTCGATCATGGCGCTGAGGGCGCTGTGGCCGCTCATGCCGATCACCTTCGTGGCCTACGCGGTGCTCGCCGCCGAGCGCAGCCTGTGGGTTGGCCCCTACCTCCTCGAGGTGCACGGGCTCGGGCCGATCGAGCGCGGCAATGGCATCCTCGCCATGTCGATCGCCATGTCGGCCGGCGCCTTCGCCTACGGACCGACGGAGCGGCTGCTCAGGAGCCCCAAGCTCACGGTGCTGGCCGGGAGCGTCGTGACGGGGGCGACGTTCGTGGCGCTCGGGCTCTTCCCGGCGCTCCCGACCGGCGCCGCGATCGCGTTGCTGTCGCTCGTCGGCGCCTTCGGGCTCACCTACGGCATCCTCATGACCCACGCCCGCGCGTTCTTCCCCGAGCACCTCCTCGGGCGCGGCGTCACCTTCATGAACTTCGTCTTCATCGCCGGGGCCGGGCTCGTGCAGGCGGTCTCGGGCTTCGTCATGGAGGCGTCGGCCGAGCATGGCGTCGCCCCGGCGGACGGCTTCGCCCGCCTCCACCTCGCCTTCGGGGGGCTGCTCCTCGCCGCGACCGCGGTCTACGCGACCGCTCCGTCGAAGCCCTTCCGGGCGCCCGGCTGAAAGACCGGCTGCATCCTTCCGGCCCCTCGCGCGTTGTCGGTTGCCCCCGAAGGAGAATCGACATGGCCGCGCCCAAGACGCTTTCCCAGTTCAACGCCGTGCAGACCGACGAGGGCGCGCGCCTGACGCTGGAGGCCGAGGACGGCTCCAGCATCGAGTTCGAGGCGACCTTCGATCAGCTCGAGCTCATGGCCGACGTCCTCGACGACATCCTGTCGGCGAACGACGACGCGACCGAGGTCAAGGACAAGGAGCAGGCCTGACCGGCCGCGCCGCTCCCGATCCCTTCACGGCATCCCCTCAGGCGAGCGCTTCCGCCGCGGCGGCCATCTCGGGGCCGAGGTAGGCGCGCATGCGCTCGTCCCCGACGAGGTCCGAGAAGCTCGCCATCGGCGTCGCGCGCCCGCCGTGGACGAGGAGGAAGGTCTCGGCGACCTCCTTCAGGATCTCGAGGTGGTAGCGCGCGTTCGGGTGCAGGCAAACGAACACCAGCCTGCCCTCGGCGCGGAGCTTGCGGAAGAAGTCGAGCATGAACCCGATGTAGCCGTCCTGGGTGTTGAACTGCGGCTCGTCGAAGAGGTGCAGGACCGGCTTCCTCGTCGGCGAGGGGGCGAGCAGCGCCGAGGGCAGGCGCCTCGCGAAGGCGCGCACCTGGTAGGACTGGTGGTAGTGGATCGCGAGCCGGTCGCGCTCGCGGTATTTCACCTTGTGGATGTCGGCGCCCGCGACCAGCACCCGGCCGGCGGTCGGCGCGTTCGATCCCGTGATCATCTCGAAGAGGGTCGTCTTGCCGGCCCCGTTCGGGCCGACGACGCCGACGATCCGGCTCTCCGGAAAGGCGAGGTCGGCTTCGAGGGTGAAGGTCGGCGTCCGCGAGAGGGTGCCGCGGGTGTAGACCTTCTTGAGGCGATCGAGGACGAGGAGGGGGGTCATCTCACGTCCCCAACAGCCTGCGCCTGAGCGCCCGGTCGTCGCGCAGGCCCGCCGCCGGGCCTGTCCAGGCGATGCGGCCGCGGTCGAGGACGGCGGCGCTGTCCGCGACCGAGAGCGCGACCTCGGCGTTCTGCTCGACGACGATCGCGGCGATGCCCTCGTCCTTCAGCCGCCGGATCGTCGCGAGCACGTCGGCGACGATCTTCGGAGCGAGGCCCTGGCTCGGCTCGTCGAGGAGGACGAGGCCGGGCGAGCCGAGGAGCGCGCGGGAGATCGCCACCATCTGCATCTCGCCGCCGGACAGGTTCTCGGCGTCGCGGTGCATGAGGTGGCCGAGCGCCGAGAAGATGTCCGTCGTCTCCTTCACGCTCCAGGGCCGGAAGCGCGTGCGCTTCTGGGCGATCGCGAGGTTCTTGGCGACGGTCAGCGTGGGACACAGGCGGCGATCGTCGGGCACCCAAGCGACGCCGGCGCGGGCGATGCGGTGCGTCGGCCAGTGCGTCACGTCGGCGCCGGAAAAGCGGATGCGCCCGCGCCGCGGGCGGGTGAGGCCGAGGATCGAGCGCAGCGTCGTGGTCTTGCCGGCGCCGTTCGGGCCGAGGAGCGCGAAGACCTCGCCGGGCCCGACCGCAAAGGAGACGTCGAACAGCACCTGCGTCTCGCCGTAGAAGGTGTGGATGCCGTCGACCTCGATGAGCGGCGCGGCGCCGCCGCCGGCTAAGGGCTCGGAGCGGGGGAGAGCCGCGGCCGTCACTGCAGGCGTCCGAGGTTCGAGGCCTGCACCCACGCGTTCGCCTTGAGCTCGGCGGGCGTGCCGCGGGCGATGACCTGGCCCCAGTGGACCACGGAGATGCGGTCGGCGAGGCCGAACAGGAACTCCATGTCGTGCTCGATCGCGACGATCGAGAGCCGCCCCTTCAGGCGGCGCACGAGGGAGGCCAAGCGCTGGACGCCGTCGGAGCCGAGGCCGGAGGTCGGCTCGTCGAGGCACAGCACGCGCGGACGCTGGGCGAGCGCGACGGCGATCTCGAGCGCCCGGCGGTCGCCGTAAGGAAGGTCCCTGGCGACGGCGTCCGCCTTCTCGGCGAGGCCGACCTCGGCGAGGACCGCGCGCGCCGCGCTCTCGAAGCCCTCGTCGCCGACGGCGCTGCGGCGGGCGTCGAAGCCGCGGGCGCGGAACTCGGGAAGCGCCACCTCGACGTTCTCGAGCGCGGTGAACTCGTCGAACAGCGTCATGATCTGGAACGAGCGCGCGACGCCCCGCGCCGCGATCTTGTGCGAGGCGAGCCCGGTCACGTCCTCGCCGTCGAGGCGGACCGAGCCGCGGGCGGGCTTCACGCGTCCGGTCAGCACGTTGAAGAAGGTGGTCTTGCCGGCCCCGTTCGGCCCCATGATGCCGTGCAGCTCGCCTTCCTCGACCGAGAAGCCGATGTCCTCCAGCACGACCCGGTCGCCGAAGCGGACGTGGATGTCGCGGGCTTCGAGGATCGCCGCCATCTTTAGGCCCTCGGCGCCTGCGGCAGGCCGGCGGCGCCGCGGAGAGGCCGCGGGTCGAGGCGCCTCCACCAGCCCTGCACGGCGCCGGCGATGCCTTCGGGCTTGAACAGCACGACGGCGATGAAGAGGAGACCGAACCACAGCATCCAGGAGTTCGTGACGGCGCCGATCACGTCGCGGGCGCCAAGGTAGACGACCACTCCGACGACCGGGCCCCAGAAGCTCACCATGCCGCCGCCGACCAGCACCATCATGATGATGACGCCGGAGGCGTGCAGGCTCATCACGTCCGGGAAGGCGGAGTTCTGCGCCATGGCGAAGAGCCCGCCGGCGAGCCCCGAGAGGGCGGCCGAGATCGTGAACGCGGCCATCTTGTAGCGCCGCACCGGGTAGCCGAGGTGCGCGGCCCGCGTCTCGCTCTGGCGGATCGCCGAGAGCACGCGCCCGAACGGCGAATGCGTCAGCCGCCACAGGCCGACCGCGACGGCCATGAACACGACGAGGACGAAGTAATAGAGCGCGACGTTGCCCGACAGGTCGAAGCGGACGAGGCCGAGGTCGGCGGGGGGGCGCGCGATCTTGAGGAGCCCGTCCTCGCCGCCGGTGATGCCGTGCGACTTCACGGCCACGAACCAGAAGATCTGGCCGAAGGCGATGGTCATGAAGGCGTAGTAGATGCCGCGCCGATGCGAGATGAAGAGCGAGACCAGGGCGCCCGCGATGCCGCCCGCCGCGAGCGCCGCCGCGAGGCAGAGCCAGAGGTTCGGCACGGCGTGGAGCTGGAACAGGCCGAAGGCGTAGGCGCCGACGCCGAAGTAGGCGCCGTGGCCGAAGGACGGCAGCCCCGCCGTGCCGAGGAGCAGATTGAAGGCGAGCCCGTAGAGCGACCAGATCAGGATCTCGACGCCGAGGTAGGGGTAGAGCCCGACGCGGGTGATCCATAGGGGCACCGTCGCGAGGACGAGGCCCACGACCAGCATGGCCGGGGTCACGAGCTTCTCGGCGTGGGGCGGGGTCTTCATGCCCGCCCCACTGTCGTCCCCGGCGAGCCGGAGCGGAGCGCAGGCGAGGGAAGGGGACCCAACAGCCGCCGACGCGCGTGGAGGCGGCGCGTGGGTTCCCTTCCCCTCCGGCGGCTTACGCCGCCTCCGGCCGGGAACGACAGTGTGGAGACGGCTGCCATCACCCCTCGAGGATGCGCTTCCGGAACGGCCTGCGGGCCCGGATCGTCACGACGGTCCGGCTTGGCGTTGTCCACAAGTGGTCGCGTCGTCACGTTTTCAGAATTCCTCCTTTGGCTCAACGACTTGCGTGCCCGCACCGCCGCGACGGCTCGTGTTGGTGTTGTCCAGGATGTTGCGTCGGCGCGCCTTCCGAAAATTCCTCTTCCGTTCCAGCAGCTTGCGCGCCGCGTCGTCGCGATGGCTCGTGCCGGCCTTGTCCAGGATGTTGCGCATCACGCCTCCAGGATGCTCTTCTTGCCGAACAGCCCACGGGCCCTGACCGTCACGACGGCGACGAGGAGGAGGTACATCGACAGCATCGACCATTCGGACGCGTAGGCGCCGGAGAGGCCGACCACCATGCCGACCATCAGGCCCGCCGTCACGGCGCCCCAGAACGAGCCGACGCCGCCGAGCACGATGACAAGGAAGGCCGGCACCACGGCGTCGACGCCCATGTGCGGACGGATGCCCCAGATCGGGGCGAGGATGATGCCCGCCGCCGCGGCGAGCATCGTGCCGAGCACGAAGACGGCGGTCCTGAGCTTCGACAGGTCGATGCCGAGGGCGCGCACCATCTCGCTGTCGTGCGCGCCGGCCTTGATGATCGAGCCGTAAGGGGTCTTCTCGATCAGGAGCCAGGTCAGGCCGATGACGAGCGCCGCAACGGCCGCGGCGTAGAAGCGGTAGGTCGACCAGATGAGATCGAGCGCGATGAAGCCGCCCGATATGCCCGGCGGCGTCGGCAGGACGTAGTCGCGGGTGCCGAAGATCAGCCGGATCGCCTCCTCGATCACCATGGCGGCCCCGAAGGTGAGGAGGAGCCCGTAGAGCGGGTCCTTGCCGTAGGTGCGCCGCATCAGCATCTCGACCGCGATGCCGACGATGCCGACGACGGCGGGCGCGATGACGAGGGCGAGAGCGTAGCGCAGGCCGAGCGGCTGTGCGAGCCACCACTCGGCCGCCCCCGGCGGCAGCGGCGGCTTCGGGCCGACGAGCACGAGGGCGACGTAGGCGCCGAGCGCGAACAGCGACCCGTGCGCGAGGTTGATCTGCTCCATCACGCCGACGATCAGCATGAAGCCGAGCGCGATCAGCGCGAAGAGCAGGCCGAGCGTCAGGCCGTTGATGAGGTGGGGGAGGAGGTCGAACACGGGGCCTATCCTCAAGCGCCACTGTCATCCCCGGCGGCGCGAAGCGCCGGGAAGGGGATCCAAACCCCGGCGCCGCTTGGATCCCCTTCCCTCGCCTCCGCTCCGCTTCGGCTCGCCGGGGATGACAGTGCGGGAGTCGGGCGCCTTCTGCGGCGGAAGGTTCCGGATCGCGCCTCCGGCGCGTCCGGGATGACGTGCCCCGTCAGGCATCCACCGTCGGCACCTGCTCGTAGGGGACGAGCTTGCACTTGGCCGCCGAGGCCGTGTCGATCGCCTCCTCGGGCTTCGTCCACGAGATGATCTCGTAATGGTCGGTCTCGTCCGTGGGCTTCAGGTTGCGGCGCGCGAGGTAGATCGTCTGCTGCACCTGGTGGGTGTCGGCGTCGATATAGGCGTCGAAGTGCTGCATGCGCTCGGCCGCCGGCATCCTGTGGCCTTCGAGGGCCTTGATGATCTTGATGTTGTTGACGGCGCCCGCCCGCTCGATCGCCCGCAAAAGCTCGCGCGTCGCCATGTAGCCGTTGTAGGAGACGTTGCCCGGCACCGGGATCGCGCCCGCGCCCGCCATCCTCTTCCATTTGTCGACGAACTCGGGCACGCCCGGCAGCGGCAGCTTGTGGTACCAGTTCGTGCCGAAGACGCCGAACAGGCTCTCGGGCTGGCCCCAGATGTCCGGCCAGTCCTGCTGGTTGTTGATCCAGGCGGGCTTGCCGTCGAGCTTGAGCTGGGCGACCTGGGCGCGCAACGCCTTGATGTCGTCGCCGCCGACCGCCGCCGCGACCACGTCCGGCTTCAGCTGCTGGATCTTCAGGAGGTAGGAGGTGAAGTCGCGGGTGTTCTGCGGCACGAGCAGGTTGTCGATGATCCTGGCGCCGGCGGCTTCGGCCTCGGCCTTCGTCGCGGCCGACGTGGTGTGGCCCCAGACGTAGTCGTTGGTGAGGAGCAGCCAGTTCTTGCCGATGTCCTTGACGGCGCTGCGCACGGCGGCCTTGGCGAAGTTCGTGCCGTTGCCGTCCCACACGAACTTGACGCGCGAGCAGTTCTCGCCCGCCTCGCTCGGGGCCGACGAGTTGGTGTTGAGGTAGATGGTGCCGTGCTTGTTCGCGACCTGCGTGATCGCGTTCGCGACGCCGGAATGCAGCGCGCCGATCAGGATCGGGCACTCCTCGCGGATGAAGCGCTCGGCGATGCGCGTGCCGGTCGCGGGGTTCGTCTCGGTGTCGGCGGTGATCCACTCGACCTTGCGTCCGAGCACGCCGCCCTTGGCGTTCGCCTCCTCGATCGCGATGCGGATGCCGCGCAGGTCGTCCTGGCCGGAGTTGCCGTACTGGCCGCTCGCGTCGCAGGTGAGCCCGAGCTTGATCGGCTTTGCCTGCGCGAAGGCGCGGTTGTGGCTCCACGGCCCGAGGAACGAGCCCGTGCCAGCGAGCGCCGCCGCCATCGCGCTGCCCTGCAACAACCGACGCCTGGTGAACTCCCGTGTCGACATGGCTGTCTCCTCCCTGGCTCGCGGCGCGAGCGATGGTGTCCGTTACGGCTCTTCCGGCCGATTTCCGATTCGAACGCGGCGCCGGACGTTCTTGGGCGATCGTTCCGGCGGCAGGCGCGAGTAGAGTTCGTTCCATCCGCGCTGTCCAGCGGATCGATATATCAGGTCCGCCGACGGCCTAGAGGAAGCCGGCGCGCCGCCGGCTTTCGCGGGAGGAGGCCGCCGTGAGAAGGGCGACGAAGCGGCTCGCCTGCTCCGGCAAGGAGGCCCTCGCGCAGACGGCGGCCGTGTAGGTCGTGGCGAGCCCGCATCCCGGCGGCAGGGGACCGGCGAGGGCCACCCCGGGCGTGCCCAGGATCTCGGTCGCCTGCGTGCAGCCGATCGGGCGGGCGCCCGTGGAGGCCGCCAGCGCCCGCATCGCCGCCGCCCCGTTCGGGAACGCCTTGAGCCGGGAGCCCGGCTCCTCCCAGACCCCGAGCGAGCGGAGCACCTTGGCGAAATGGATGCCCGCCGTCGCCTGCTGCGGATCGGGGAAGTAGATTTCATCCGCGGCGAGGAGCGCCGTCCGCAAGTCCTCCGCATCGGCGACCGGCGGAGCCTGGTCGCCGGCCCGGACCGCGACCGCGGTCTGCACCACGCCGACGTCCGCCGCGGAGCCGGAAACGGCGTGGCCTTCCCGCTCGAGCTCCGCGATCAGCGCCGCGGTCAGGATGAGGAGGTCCGCGGGCCCGCCGGCGCGCAGCTTCGCCGCCATCGCTCCGACGGCGCCGAACTCGCCCTCGAGGCGGCAGCCGGTCTCGGCCTCGAACCCGGGCGCGAGCGCGGCGACGAGCCCCTGTGCCGCGCCGCCGCTGAGGAGCCGGAGGATCGTCACGCGCCCGCCTCCATGGCGGCGACGATGCGCTCGCGGGTGATCGGCAGGTCGCGCACGCGCACGTCAAGCGCGTCGAACACGGCGTTGGCGATCGCCGCGGCGGTCGGGCCGTGCGCGGCCTCGCCGGCGCCGAGGGGCCGCTCGTCCGGCCGGTTCACGATCTCGACCTCGACGGCCGGGACCTCGGAGAACGTCAGGATCGGATAGCGCTCCCAGGCGTCGCTCGTCACGCGGACGCGGTCGAAGCGGACGGCCTCCTTCAGAGTCCAGCTCGCGGCCTGGATCGCCCCGCCCTCGATCTGGTTTGCGACCCCGTCCGGATTGACGGCCTCGCCGACGTCGACGGCGACGACGAGCCGCCGCACCCGGACCTCGTCCAGGACCTCGACCTCGGCGACGACCGCGCACCAGGCGCCGGTGCCCTTGTAGCGCGCGAAGGCGAGCCCGTGGCCGGTGCTCTCCCGAGGCGTCCACGCGGCCCAGCCGGCGCGCGAAGCGGCCGCCTCGAGCACGGCCAAGGCGCGCGGGTCGGAGAGGTGGCGCAGGCGAAGGGCGAGCGGGTCTTCGCCACGCTCGCCGGCGAGCTCGTCGAGAAAAGACTCGATCGCGAACACGTTGGCGAAGGCCCCGAGCGAGCGCAGGGCCGAGGTCCGCAGAGGCATGGCCAGGAGGCGGCGGCTCGTGACCGCGTAGGACGGGAAGTCGTAGGGCGGCACGGAGTTGCGGTCCGCCCCGCCGCCGGTCGCGAGCGGCGGGTTCGTGGCGACGAAGCGCGGGAAGGGTTTTTCAAGCTCGCTCGCGGCCAGAAGCGTCGGCGTCTCGTTGCGGCCGGGTCGGGCCACGTGGCCGTTGCTCCAGATGCCGTGGCGCCAATCGACGATCCCGCCGTCCTCGTCGAGGCCGGCCTCGATCTCGACCGCCATCGCGGCCCCGAACGGCGCGCGCGCGAGCTCGTCGGCCCTCGACCACTGCACCCGCACCGGCCGGCCTTGCGCCGCGCGGGCGAGGAGCACGGCGTCGAGGGCCACGTCGTCGGCGCCGTTGTGGCCGTAGCAGCCGGCGCCCTCGACGTGCTCGACCACGATGCTCTCGGGCGGCCGGGACAGCACGATCGCGAGGTCCGAGCGCAGGTTGTAGATGCCCTGGCAATGCGACCACACGCGCACGCCGGCATCGCTCCATTGGGCGATCGCGCACGACGGCGCGATCGAGCCGTGCGCGATGAACGGCCGCGTGTATCGGCGCCGCATCGTCCGGGCAGGCCGGGGAGCCGAGGGCGCCTCGCGGGCGGCGACGACCTTGGTCTCGACCGGCTGGCTCTCGAGCCAGCCCGCGAGACCGCCCTCGTCGGGCAGCGCCTCGCCCCCGGACCACCGCGCCCCGGCCCGCAAGGCGGCGAGCGCCGCCTCGGCGGCTTCTTCGGTCTCGGCGACGACGCCCGAGAAGTCGCCGTCGCGCACGAGGGCGACGAAGCCGGGGACGGCGCGGGCCGCCACTTCGTCGAGGGCGGCAAGCGTGGCCCGCGGGGCTTCGGGCCGCAGCACCCGCCCGTGCAGCATCCCCGGAAGCGTGAGGTCGTGGATGAAGCGCGGAATTCCAAAGACCTTGTCGGGGATGTCGAGGCGGGGGACAGGGGTGCCGGCGAGGCGGCGCGCCGCGGCCTCCTTCGGCGCCGCCGCGCAGGTGGCGTCGCGGTCGAGGGACACCTCTTCGGCAAGCTCCCAGTAGCTCGTGCGGGCGTTGCCCGGACCCGAGATCGTGCCGTCCTCGACGGCGAGCGCATCTTCCGGCACGCCGAGGCGCTGGGCGGCGGCGGCGAGGAAGATCGCGCGCGCCTCGGCGCAGACGAAGCGGACGGCGAGGCCGCAGTCCTGCACCGAGAGGCTGCCGGAAGTCACGCCCTCGTTCGGGCTCAAGGCGGTCGAGGCCGGGACGAGGTGCACGCGCGAGAGGTCCACGTCGAGCTCGTCGGCGGCGATCTGGGCGAGCGCGGTGAGGATGCCCTGGCCGATCTCGACCTTGCCCGGCGACACCGCCACGAATCCTTCGGGCGAGAGCTTCAGCCACCGGGCGAGGCGCGGGTTGGCCTTGAGGTTCCCGGGGAAGAGGACCGCCCCTTGCGCCGAGGCCGGGGCGGGCGCGTTCGGCACGGTGCTCATGCGGCGCTCGCGCGCGCTTGCTCCGCCTTCGCGGCGCGCAGCACGGCCCGGACCATGCGGTTGTGGGCGCCGCAGCGGCAGAGGTTCCGGTCGAGCGCCGCGCGCACCTCCGCCTCGGTCGGATCGGGGTTGCGGGAAAGCAGCGCGGCGGCGCTGACGAGGATGCCCGAGACGCAGTAGCCGCACTGCATCGCCTGCTCGGCCACGAAGGCCTCCTGGAGCGGGTGCGGGCGCTCCGGGGTGCCGAGGCCTTCGACCGTCGTGACCGCCTTGCCGGCGGCGGCCCAGAGCGGCGTGTCGCAGGCCGCGACGGCGCGGCCGTCGAGGAGCACGTTGCAGGCGCCGCACTGGCCGGCGCCGCAGCCGAAGCGCGAGCCGGTCAGCCCGAGGGGCCCGCGCAGCACGGCGAGGAGCGGCGTCGCCGGGTCGGCCTCGACGGCCCGCTCGACGCCGTTCACATGAAGGCGCACGCCCTCGGCCATGAGCCCCGGCCGCCCTCACTGCACCTTGGCGCCGGAGGCCTTCACGACCTTCGCCCACTTCTCGATGTCGTCGCGCAGGTATTTGTCGAACTCGGCCGGCGTCATGATCATCGGCACGGCGCCCTGCTTCGCCCAGTTCTGCTGCACGTCGGGGCGGCGCAGCACCTTGACGATCTCGGCGTTGAGCTTCTCGACGACCGGCTTCGGCGTGCCGGCCGGCGCCATGATGCCGAGCCAGATCGTGGCGTCGTAGCCGGGCACGCCCGCCTCGTCGACGGTGGGGACGTCGGGCAGCACGTCGGAGCGCTTCTGCCCGGTGACGCCGAGCGCCCGCACCTGCCCGGCCTCGACGTTCGGCGCCATGGTGGTGATGGCGTCGATCATCATCTGGACGTGCCCGCCGATGACGCTGTTGCGGGCCTCGCCGCTGCCCCGGTGCGGCACGTGGACGATGTCGGTGCCGCTCATGGCTTTGAAGAGCTCGCCCGCCATGTGATAGGGCGTGCCGGGGCCGGAGGAGGCGTAGTTGAGGGCGCCCGGCCGCGCCTTGGCGTAGGCGATGAACTCCCTGAGGTCCTTCGCCGGCACCGACGGGTGCACCACCATGACGAGATCGGAGTAGTTCACCGGCGCGACCGGCACGAAGTCGCGCATGAGCTGGTAGGTCTTCTGGGGGATCAGCGTCTCGTTCGTGGTGTGGGTGTTCGACATCATCAGGAGCGTGTAGCCGTCGGGCGGCGCCTTCGCGACCTCGTCGGTGCCGATGACCGCGCCGGCCCCCGGGCGGTTCTCGATCACGAACGGGCGCTTCAGCGCATCCGAGAGGTGCTGGCCGACGAAGCGCGCGTAGACGTCCGCCGGCCCGCCGGCTCCGAAGGGGACGACGATCTTCACCGTCCGGGCCGGATAGTCCTGCGCGGCGGCGGGCGATGCGGCCGCAGCCGCGGCCGCAAGGACGAGGGCGAGCTTGGCGAGCGGCGTCATGCTGTCCTGATCCTCCGTGAACCTTCGAGCCGCGCTCGGGCGCTTTTGGGAAACGCGGACGCGCCCGACTGTATCCAATCGGCACCGGCCGCCAAGGCATCGGCGCGCAGAAAATCCGGCGCGAAGGAGGATCGCGGGCGCACGCGGCGGCAGCCCGCATTCCAGCGATCCTGCGGGTCGGGCACGGTCTATCCATGCTCGCTGTTGTCCTGGCCCCCTGCGATGTGCCGGCAGGCGGTGGAGGACTCGAGCGCCGCGACCGCGCAGTCGATCAGGAGCTCGAGCCGCCCGCCCAGGCGAGCTTCCCTGACGATCCGCCGGGCTTCACGAATGTCCGTGAGCAGGGCCTCGGGGTCTGGATCAGGTGCTGCCGCGGGCCGCCTGAACGGCAAAAGGTTCCCGGTCGAGTCGCTCACGGACGGAATCCCTCTATATACGTCTTCCGGCAATCACGCCGACACCCGGTACGATAATTTGCGATATAGCAGGAAATAGGATATGCAACCAGACCTTGCCCGTGACCTGATCCTTATGTTCGTAGAGCGCATTCTCGATGAGGTGTTTCCCGGCGAGACCGGCGCGTCCCGGCTCCAGCAGGTCGGGCTGTTCACCATCATCTTCGCGTTGGAGGGCCGCGGCGAGCCCGTGACCGCCGCCCGGATTTCGGCGATCACGGGCCAGTCGGACAGCCAGGTGCACCGGCAGCTTCAGAAGCTCGTCGCCCGCGAGCTCATCGAGCGCGTCCGGGCGAAGAACACGCGTGGGCGAGCCTGGGAACTGTCGATCAAGCACACCGCTAAGACCAAGAAGCTCGTCGATGCGATCCGGGCCGCGAGCGCGGGTCGGCCGCCGGATGGATAGGCTCGGCCGCTGCGCAGCGCCGCCGAAACCGCAACTGGTCGGATGCTTGGCCTGCCCTCGGCGTCGGGTAGCTGATCGCCGCTATCCGAGGAGAAGTTGGTCGGAGTGGCAGGATTTGAACCTGCGACCCCCTCGTCCCGAACGAGGTGCGCTACCAGACTGCGCTACACTCCGAAAACCGGCCGTCTCTGGTGAGGCGCTCATATAGCGGCGCCTCCCCGCCCCCGCAAGCCGCGGCCGCGCGAGGCGGCCGGCGCCCGGGATGGCGGGCGCCGGCCCCGGCCGCGGGATGCGCCCCCGCGCGCGCCCGCGGCCGGTTGCCAGCCTCCCGGGCGCCCACTATGTAGTCCCCCCTCCGCGATGGGGCGTCGCCAAGCGGTAAGGCAGCGGTTTTTGGTACCGCCATTCCCAGGTTCGAATCCTGGCGCCCCAGCCACCAAAAATTTCTATAAATTCATCAGAGCGTTAGGCGAGACGCTTCCAAACAGGACTCGAACGCGTTGCGGCACGGCACGGCTCATTGTTCACACCAACTCCATGCGCAGCTCGCGCCCAACGATGCTGGCAGCGCGCAATAGGCTTTCGATCGTCGCACCGCCGTTATCGGGATCGAGCAAGCGGTCGACTTGCGCCCGGCTCGTCTTCATGAGCTCGGCCATGCGTTTCTTGGTGATGCGCTTCTTCTTCATCTCCTCGGCAAGCTGGCGCGCGATCACGGCCTTGACCGCGGCGGCGGTGACTTCCGAGCGGATACCGGCTTCGTCAAGCCAACTCTCGAAACTCGATCCGATATGGCGGTTCTTTCTGGTCATGACGACACCTCTTTCATACGTTCCCGCGCCAGCGCCAATTCTTCCGGCGAGGTCTTCTGCGCCTTCTTGATGAAGGCATGCAGCGCGATCAGCATCCCTTCGTGGAAGCCGAACAGGACCCGTGCTTCACGCCTGCTCGGAAGAGAGGAGCGCACTTCCCACAATCCGCCGCTCAGAGGCCGGCATAGCGGCAAACCCACCGGCCAGCCGAATTGCACCTTCGCCATGTCGCGGCCGACGACTCGCTGATCTTCGCGAGGCAGGTCGTTCAACCACTCCCGCACCGGCTCACGGCCTGTTGTCGATCTCCAAAACCGCAGAGGAAGAGGCTTCAGTCTCTCTGGCATTCCGCCTCTTTGTATCAAAAAAGATACAAACGTCAAGCTATTGACTTGCCTCCTATAAGAGTTGGCAGATCACGTGAAACTCTGGCGTCGGCACGAGACACCGGTTCGGCCGAATGACTTCGGCGCCCGCCAGGCACGTCCTGCGGCACGCGCCGTCGCGGCCGGGGGCGGCTTGTGGTCGCCTGCCCTGACGTGCAACCTGCCGAAGGGCGGCGGCGCCGAAGGCGGCCGCGCCGTGCCGGACGCCGCGCCCCGGCCCCGGCCCGATGGAGGTCACGAGACGTGCAGCTGACGTTCGAGCGCGCGGGCGCGGGGCCCGCCACGGCGGGCTTCGACACGCTGGTGATCGCCGGGTGGACGGGGCGGGACGAGGCCGCGCTCCGGCACCACATCGAGGAGCTCGCCGCGATCGGCGTGCCGCGGCCGTCGAGCGTCCCGGTGTTCTACCGCGTCGCGGCGTCGAACCTGCTCCAGGCGGGGCGGCTCGAGGTGCTCGGCCCCGACACCTCGGGCGAGGCCGAGCCGGTGATCGTCGCGCTCGCCGACGGGCTCTGGCTCGGCCTCGGCTCGGACCACACCGACCGCAAGGCCGAGAGCATGGGCATCGCGCTCTCGAAGCAGCTCTGCGGCAAGCCCCTCGGCACGGCCCTGTGGCGGCTCGCCGAGGTCGAGCCGCACTGGGACAGGCTCGTGCTCAGGTCGTGGGCGACGATCGGGGGCGAGCGCCTGCTCTACCAGGAGGGGCCGCTCTCCCACATGCGCCCGCCCTCGGACCTCATGGCGCGCTACGGCCGCTCCCCCCTGCCGGCCGGCACCGTCATGTTCGGCGGCACGCTCGGCGCGATCGGCGGCATCCGCCCGGGCACGCGGTTCGAGATGGAGCTCGAGGACCCGGTGCTCGGCCGCCGGATGGCGCACGCCTACGACGTCGCCTGCCTGCCCGTGGTGTCGTGACCGATCCGTTCTGGTTGACGCTCCTCGCCAAGATGCTGGCGAGCGCCGCCCTCGTCGTCGGCGCGTCCCTCCTCGTCGAGCGGGCCGGCCCCCTCGTCGGGGCCATGATCGCGACGCTGCCGATCTCGGCCGGGCCGAACTACGTCTACCTCGCCATGGAGCACGGCCCCGCCTTCCTCGCCGAGAGCGCGGTCGCGAGCCTCTCGGCCAACGCCGCGACCGGCGTCTTCACCGTGGCTTACGCGGCGCTCGCCCAGACCCGCGGCCTCGGCCAGAGCCTCGGCGGCGCCTACCTCGTCTGGGCCCTGACGATCCTCCTCGTCACCCGCGTCGGCTGGACGCTGCCCTCGGTCATCGCCCTCAACGTCGCCGTCTACGCGGCCTGCATCGCGGCGGCGGCCCGCTTCCGCCAGGCCCGGCCCGCGCGCATGGCGGGGCGGCGCTGGTGGGACCTCCCCTTGCGGGCGCTCGCCGTCATGGCCCTCGTCGCGACGGTGGTGCTGACCGGCCGGCTCATCGGCCCGCAGGCGGCCGGGATCACGGCCCTCGTCCCGATGGTGCTGACGAGCCTCGTGCTGATCTGCCACGACCGGCTCGGCGGGCCGGCGACCGCCGCCGTCATGGCGCACAGCCTGCCCGGCATGATCGGCTTCACCATGGCGGTGATCGTCCTCGCGGTCGCCGTGGTCCCGCTCGGCGCGGCGCGCGCCCTCGGCCTCGCGCTCGCGGTCAGCGTCGGCTGGAACGCGCTCCTGATCTGTGCTCAACGCCTGCAAAGGCTCGCCCATGCGAGGTGACTAAGATGACCGTCCGCGACCGCCTCGACGAGACCCTTGCCCGCATCGAGGGCGCTCGCTCGGGCGCCCACGTCTTCATGAAGCTCTACCCCGAGAGCGCCCGCGCCGCGGCCGACGCCGCCGACGCGCGCGCCAGGGCCGGCGTCTCGCTCGGGCCCCTCGACGGCGCGCTCGTCTCGATCAAGGACCTCTTCGACGTCGCCGGCGAGACGACGACCGCGGGCTCCGTCATCCTGCGCGACGCCCCGCCTGCGGCGGCGGACGCGCCGGCGATCGCGCGCCTGCGCCGGGCCGGGGCCGTGATCCTCGGCAAGACCAACATGGTCGAGTTCGCCTTCGCCGGCATCGGGCTGAACCCGCACTACGGCACGCCGGGCTCGGCCGCCGACCCGTCGCGCATCCCGGGCGGCTCGACCTCGGGCGGCGCGGTCTCGGTCGGCGAGGGCACGAGCGAGATCACCATCGGCTCGGACACCGGCGGCTCGACCCGGATTCCGGCGGCCTTCAACGGCGTCGTCGGGTTCAAGCCGACGGCGCGGCGCGTGCCGCTCGAGGGCGCCTTCCCGCTCTCCTACGCCCTCGATTCCGTCGGGCCGCTCGCCCGCACCGTGCAGGCCTGCGCCGACGCCGACGCCGTCATGGCCGGCGAGGAGCCGCGAGCGCTCGACCCCCGCCCGCTCGCGGGGCTTCGCGTCGGCGTGCCGCGCGGGCGGCTGTTCGCGGACACCGACGCGGCCGTCTCCGCAGCCTTCGAGGCCTGCTTAAGCCGCCTCGAAGCCGCCGGCGCCCGCATCGCCGACCACGCGATCGAGGACCTCCTCGCGGCGCTCGCCGACGTGACGGCGCCGGCCTCGATCGCGGCGATCGAGGCCTCCGAGGTCCACAAGGACTGGCTCGACGGCCGGGCCGGGGAGTTCGATCCGCGGGTCAGGAGCCGCATCGCCCGCGCGGCCTCGATCGAGGCCCACACCTACATCCGCATGATGCGCAAGCGCGCGGCCCTCATCCGGGAGATGGACGCGCGGCTCTCACCCGTCGACGTGCTGGCGCTCCCGACCGTCCCGGTCGTGCCCCCGCCGATCGCCCCGCTCGTCGCCGACGACGACCTCTATTACCGCACGAACCTCCTCGTCCTGCGCAACACCATGATCGCCAACTTCTTCGACCTGACCGCGATCTCGCTGCCGGTGCCGGGCCAGGCGCTGCCGGTCGGGTTCATGCTGATCGCCCGCAACGGCCGCGACCGCCACCTCCTCGCCGTCGCGGCGGCGGCCGAGGCGGAGCTCGGGCGGGCGTTGAGTTAAGCGGAAGGGCCATCGAGCTCTCCTCATGCTGAGGTGCGAGGCCGAAGGCCGAGCCTCGAAGCACGCGCCGGCGATGGGGCACTGCACGGGCAGGGTTGCGTCCTTCGAGGCTCCCCCGGACCAAGTCCAGGGTCGCACCTCAGGATGAGGGGAGGTCGGATCGCCCAAAGAGAGCCTGCCCTGGACAGGCGCCCCCGCCGTCGACACATGACCGGCGCGCCGCGGGGGCGCTGGCGTCCCCGGCGCGGCTGGGCTAATCCGTCGCCTCAGCGATCACCCGAAGGAACGAGGTCCCCATGTATCCGACTGTCGAGCTTCACGTTGCCGGCGCCTGGCGGGGAGCCTCGAGCGGCGAGACCCTGCCGGTCCTCAACCCCGCGACGGCGGAGCCGATCGGCACGCACCCGGTCGCGACCCGCGACGACCTCGACGCGGCCCTCGAGGCGGCGCAGCGCGGCTTCAAGGCCTGGAAGGCGGTCTCGGCCTACGACCGCTACCGCATCATGCGCAAGGCCGCCGACCTCATGCGCGAGCGCGTCGACGAGAACGCCCGCATCCTCACCCTCGAGCAGGGCAAGCCCCTGCCCGAGGCCAAGATGGAGGCCGCCGCCGCCGCCGACATCATCGACTGGTTCGCCGAGGAGGGCCGGCGCGCCTACGGCCGCGTCGTCCCGGGCCGGGCCGAGGGCGTGATGCAGATCGTCATCAAGGAGCCGGTCGGGCCGGTCGCGGCCTTCACGCCGTGGAACTTCCCGATCAACCAGGCGGTCAGGAAGATCTCGGCGGCGCTGTGCACCGGCTGCTCGGTGATCCTCACAGGCCCCGAGGACACGCCGGCGAGCTGCGCCGCGCTCATCCGCGCCTTCCTCGACGCGGGCGTGCCGGGCGACGTGATCGGCCTCGTCTTCGGCCACCCGGCCGAGATCTCGGAATACCTCATCGCGCACCCGATCATCCGCAAGGTCACCTTCACGGGCTCGACGCCGGTCGGCAAGCAGCTCGCGTCGCTTGCCGGGGCGCACATGAAGCGCGTCACCATGGAGCTCGGCGGCCACGCCCCGGCGATCGTGTTCAAGGACGCCGACATCAAGAAGGCGACGAAGCTCCTCGCCGCCGCGAAGTACCGCAACGCCGGCCAGGTCTGCGTCTCGCCGACCCGCTTCCTCGTCCACGAGACCCTCTACGACGAGTTCGTCGACGGCTTCGTGCAGTACTCGAAGGGCCTGAAAGTCGGCGACGGCATGGACCCGCAGACCAAGATGGGCCCGCTCGCCCACGCCCGCCGCATCGAGGCCATGGAGGGCTTCGTCGCCGACGCCGAGGCCAAGGGCGTCGAGATCCGCACCGGCGGCAAGCGCATCGGCAACCAGGGCTTCTTCTTCGAGCCGACGGTGCTCACGAACGTGCCCCGCGACGCCCGCATCATGAACGAGGAGCCCTTCGGCCCGCTCGCCGCCATCAACGCCTTCTCCGACGACGAGGAAGCCTTCGAGGAGGCGAACCGCCTTCCTTATGGCCTCGCGGCCTACGCCTACACCCGCTCGGCCGAGACCCAGACGAAGCTCGCGGCCCGCGTCGAAAGCGGCATGATCTCGATCAACCACCACGGGCTGGCGCTGCCCGAGGTGCCGTTCGGCGGGGTGAAGGACTCAGGCTACGGCAGCGAGGGCGGCGCCGAGGCGATCGAGGCTTATCTCAATACGAAGTTCGTGACGCAGACGGGGGCGTGATCGCGAGGCCCGGCTTGATCCTCCCCCGCGCAGCGGGGGAAGGGGGACCGCGTATGCTACGAAATCCATGTAGGCGAGATGACGTTTGTGTGTTTGGCAGAGAAGTGGGGAGTTAGCCTCCCCACTCTTGGTGATTTGATCGCGGACCACTGCCGGCAGCTCGAGAGAGACCCGACCGTGGACCACGACTACGCTATCCGCTGATCTTCTTGCAGTGCTCGCACTTGGGACGGCCCCCGGTGCCCTGCTTGCGGTAGCGGTCTTCGATGTTGTTGCCTTCGGTGCACTTCGTCTCGTCGTGGTACACCTTGCGGTCGGAGTCGCGGCTCGAATGCCACGGGCTGACTTTAGCCATGATCATATCCTTCGGCGCGACGGCTCGTCGTCGCCATTGAGGGACGTATAGGAAGTGTGCTAAAAGGGTGCGCCGGCCCGGCCGACGCCGCAACTCGGCGTCAACCGGACGGGACTTAGATTGGGACCAATAACACCATAGGCTTCACGGCCCTTACCGCCTCCTAGCTTGTGGTTCCGTGTCGCGGCTTCCGGCGACCAACCTCCGCCGCGACACGCTCGATCTGGATAGGGGCGACTGGCATCAGTCAGTCGCCTTTATTCTTCCCGGCTTTGGAACTGCGGATACGCGCGGTCCCTCGGCACGTCGTCTGACAAATCTTCGTGGCGTCCAGGCTCGCCGCCCAAGTCCTCGGCACCTGTTAAAAGCCCGCCCGCGACAAGGTACTGGCCGTACGCGACCCTCTGAAGCCGGCCCGTACGGGTCAGATAGTCCAAGGCATTGAACACTTGCTTAGCCGAGGCGGCGATCCCGCGTTCCTCAAAGAGCCGTCTCACGTCCGCCGCCCTCCAGCTTGGTTTCTGCCGGAAAAGTTGGATGACGTTTTCTAAGACCTCTCCGGCCCTGGGACCGGGAGGGATCGCGGCGCGGGCCTTCTTGTTGAGGTCGCGTAGGAACTGCTCTTGGAGCTCGGGCGTGAGCGAGTCGAAAATGGCACGCGCCAAGTCCAGGCTCTTCTCCTGAACCGGGTCCGCTGGCTTGGTCTCAGCCGGCTTCCAGAGTGGGGTTAGACGCGCGGGGTTCGACATGCGCAGTCTTATAGCGCATCTCAGATTTGAAAGCGAATCCCGCCTTCACGCCTCCGCGCAGACGGTAGGCCACGTTATCCGCCCGATTCGCAACGGCTGAGGCGTCTGCGATGGAGAATGCCTGTGGAAAAGCGTGGGGCTTCCTGTGCACAACAACTCTGAAAATCTGAACTTCCGGGCACATCGAGGGTTGCACTAGCGACTCAAAGCACGCACCAACGCGCTTCCCCTTCAAAGGGCAGTGCTAATTCCCTTCACTCGACCTTTGAACGCGACTGCCACGGTGCCGGGCAGCCGACTAGGGTTTGGGCGGCCAGAAGCCGAGCGTGCTACGGCCGAGTCCTGTCGGCGGAATTTTCGTGAAGATCTGCTCGCCCGCGTAGCGCCGCCAGTTGCAGTCGTGCTCGATTGCAATGGATCCCATCTTCGCGTCGCGGTCAGCCTGGTCGACCGCTTGGATTTCGCGGTCTGCCCAGGCATCCGGGACGTGCAGCGACATCCCAATCTCAAGCCCTTCAAGCGTGTCCCGGAGCCCGCGCTCATCCATGGCTGCCACTCATCCGAAGTCCATTGGAGCGGCTGGCGATAGCACCGCTCCGAGCGGAGGGCAAACACCTGCTTGAAGGGGATAATCGGGTTACTTTTTAAAGTAACCCGAAGCCCCCTAACGATGCCTCCGAGTTGCTCTGGCTTGTCGAGGCGATAGTAAACTGTGATCTGCCATTTTTGGCGCAGGCACTAATCACAGCATTGAGCGTCTAACCTACGGGCTTTCTACCCGGCGACCCAGGACGACCCCCAACGCGCATTGATGAGGGCAGGGGTGCTCCCGGATTGGTACGCTGTGTCAGCTGAAGCGGCCCGACTCGAAGCCGGCCAACTCGCGGCTCGCTGCGGACCCACACCCCGCCATTGCCTAATGGCAGCGAGGCCGCCGGGCGGCCGCGGCCTGTTAAGGCCGCGCGCGGAGCGCGCGCCGGCTCCGCCGACCTGAAGAACCGATCCCGGGCAGGCCCGGGATCGGCGCCGTCCCGGCGAGAATGCCGCCGTCGGCATGGCGGGGTCTGCGCTGTGCGGGCGGATCCGCGGCCCGGGGCGGCGAGCGCACCCCCCGGCCCCTCCCCCAACCCTTTCCCCGTAAGCCTAGCGGCTTCACACATGTCCGGCTCCTTCCCTCCCCCGCTCGGCGAAGCCGAGTGGCGGGGAGGGATAGGGGTGGGGGGTGGCTGGGCCAGGCGGGATGGCGACGAAGAACGCGCGGCGGCTGGGCCGGGGCGCCCATCGGCACCGCGCCTCGCCGTCGGCGAAGAGCCTCGGGGAAGCACCCCCCACCCCGCTCGGGGCGGAGCCTGTCATCGGGCCGGCCGAAGGCCGGACCCGTTGGCCCCGAGTCGGCCCTCCCCGCCACTCGCTTCGCGAGCGGGGGGAGGGAGACGACGCGCTCCGCCGGCCATCGAGATGGCCGTGTGAAGGCCGTAGCCCCGCAGGCGGGGAGAGGGGGCGCGTCCCGCCCGGCGTGCGCCCTACTTCACCCTCCGCCAGACGACCTCGGAGGTGCCGCCCGTCGAGGCGGCGGGGACCTTGTAGGTCAGCTCGCCCTTGATCGTGAAGGCCCGCTTCTGCTCGACGCCTTCCCAGTTGGGGAACATCGCGTGCTCGATCTTGAACACGATGGTGCCGCCGTCGACCGAATACCGGCCCCAATGCGGGGGCCGCGACGTTCATATCTGCCGCGCCCCGGCGGCCCGGACGGCTCCCGAGGCGCATTGATACGGCAGGGGCGCTCCCCAGATTCGGGGCGGCCGAAGCGGCCCGCCTCGGGGCCGGTCCGGGCGGGCCCGCGCGGCTTCCGGAGGTCCGGGGCCGCTCCCCGGGCGAGGCCCGGGGACGGCATGACGGCGGAGGCCGCCCCCCGTGGACCATCGCGGAACGCGCGGCACGGGCGTGCCGCCGTCCGCTTTGGCGGACGGAAGGCGTGAGCGCGGACCGGTTCGGCGAACGGCCCCGTCGGCGCGTCGCCTTTCGTCATCGTCGGACTGAATTCGACACCATAGGTGTTGTCCGGCGACATCCGCGGGTTTTTCCGGCGACATTGCGGTGTTTCCGGCGGGGTATCGGGACAGGAAATTTCACGGGGAGCACGGCCGCGCCCCCCTCCGCCATCCCCCGGATCAAGTCCGGGGGTCGCATGGTTCCCCTCCCCGCTCGCGGAGAGGATGGGCGGCTCCCCAAATTCAGCCGCTTTGTACAGGTCTGATTCATCGCTCGGGCGTTAAATGGGCGCCCTCCCCTCTCGAAGCGGGCGCCGTCCCCGGCCGATGAACGCGATCCTGGTCAAGCTTTTCGCGACCGCCCTGACGCTGAGCCAGGTCACGACCCGGCCCGACGCGGTGAGGACGCAGTTCGACCCCGTGTCCGACCGGGCCGAGGTCCAGAAGATCCTGCGCGACGGCTGCGCCCACATGCGCCGCGCCTTCGACATCGAGGACCTCAACCTCGACGAATTGATCGCGACCGCCATGGAGGACCCGCAGGCGGTCGCCGGGAATACCAAGATCCTCCAGGGGCTTGACCTGCGCGACCTGCACGGCGCCTACCGCGAGTTCTGCAAGAACGAGACCGTCACGCCGTCCCCGGCCGACCTCGCCGAGGTGATCGCCTATTACAACAAGGCCGCCGCCGACCTCCCCGACCACGCGAAGCTGAAAGGCGGCAAGCTCCCGGGCGCGAGCCTCATCCTCGACGGGCGGGGCGAGCGCTTCGCCGAGATCTACGAGCCCGACAACCGACGCCTGTGGGTGCCCCTTTCCGATGTCCCCGAGAGCCTCCGCAAGGCGTTCGTCGCGGCCGAGGACAAGCGCTTCTTCCAGCACAAGGGGATCGACGAGCGCGGCGTGATCCGGGCCTTCATCGGCAACCTCGCGAAGCCCGGCCGGCCTCAAGGGGGGTCGACCATCACCCAGCAGGTCGCGAAGAACCTCCTCGTCGGCGACGACGTGACCTACGAGCGCAAGATCCGTGAGATGATCGTCGCCTCGCGCCTCGAGCGCACGCTGACGAAGGACGAGATCCTCGAGCTCTACCTCAACACCATCTACCTCGGCCGCGCCTCCTGGGGCGTCGAGATGGCGGCGAGGAGCTGGTTCGGAAAAAGCGTGAAGGCTCTGACACTTGAGGAAGGCGCGCTGCTCGCCGGCCTGCCCAAGGGCCCGAACTTCTACAGCCCCGACCGCTTCCCCGAGCGGGCGCAGGAGCGCCTCGCCTACGTGCTGAGCCGCATGAAGGAGGACGGGGCGCTCGGCGAGGACGAGATGCGCCGGGCGATCGCCGCAAAGCCGCGGCTCGCCGCCTTCGACCGCCCGCGCCGCGACCTCGGCCTGCACTTCGTCGACCATCTCGGGCGCGAGGCCAAGACCTTCGCCGGCGTCGACGGGCTCACGGCCTCGTCCTACGTGGTCCGCTCGACGATCGACACGGCCCTCCAGCGCTCGACGGAAGCCGCCCTCCAGGAGGGCCTCGCCCGCTACGAGCTCTCGACCGGGCGCATGCGCTTCGAGGGGCCCGAGGCGAATCTGTCGGAGACAATCAAAAGACTCGAATCGACGCCGGAACCGAAGACCGACGGCATCGCAAAACCCTTGTGGCTCCAAGCGCTTGAGCGGGCGCGGCTGCCCCTCTACGACGTGCATTGGCCGGCCGCCGTCGTCGTGGACAAGGGAAAGACGGGGGAGATGATCCGCGTCGGCCTCGCCGACGGGCGCGTCCTGGCCCTCAACGCCTTCAGCGCCGCGATCCGGCGCAGCCTCAAGCTCCACGACGTGGTGCGCGTGCGCGTCGTGGAGACGAAGGGGCAAGGGAACCAGAGGAGCGCCCGCGCCGAGCTCCGGGTGCGCCCCACCGTCCAGGGCGCGGCCGTCGTGCTGGAGAACCGCACCGGGCGCATCCTCGCCATGTCGGGCGGCTTCTCCTATCCCTTGAGCCAGCTCAACCGCGCGACCCAGGCCCACCGCCAGCCGGGCTCGACCCTGAAGCCCCTCACGTACCTTGCCGCCCTCGCCAAGGGCCTCCAGCCCAACACCCTGGTGTGGGACACGCCCGTGACGCTCCCGCCGGTCGGCGGGCACTCGACAAGGCCGCAGGACTACTGGTCGCCGCGCAACTACGACCGCGGCTCCGCCGGCCTCGTGACGCTCAGGCGGGCGCTCGAGAACTCGAAGAACCTCGTCACGGCCCGCCTCCTCGACGGCGCCATCGACCGCGACCCGGAGAAGAGCCTGTCCCGGGTCTGCGAGCTCGCCATGGAGGCGCAGCTCTACCTCGAATGCGAGCGCTACTACCCCTTCGTGCTGGGCGCCCAGCCGGTGCGGCTCATCGACCTCGCGGCCTTCTACGCCGCGATCGCCAACGAGGGCGCGCGCCCGACACCCTACGCCCTGGAAGGCGTCGAGGAGGGCGGGCGCACGCTCTACGCCCACGCCGACCAGCCGCCGGTGCGGCTCGGCTCCGCCGACCGGGTCGCGTTCTACCAGGTGAAGACCATGCTCCAGGGGGTGGTCGAGCGCGGCACCGCGGCCTCGATCCGCCGCTACGCCCCTTACGTCGCCGGCAAGACCGGCACCACGGACAAGGAGGGCGACGCCTGGTTCGTGGGCTTCACCAACGACGTGACCGTCGCGGTCTGGGTCGGCTACGACAACGCCGACGGCAAGCGCAAGACGCTGGGCTCCGGCCAGACCGGCGCCAAGGTCGCGATCCCGATTTTTTCGGCGATCATCGAGGCCGCCTGGGCCGGCGGCGTCCCGAAGGTCGCGCTTTCGCCGCCGTCCGAGGAGGCGCGCCGCCTCATCGCCGACCTGCCGATCGACCTGCGCACAGGCGACCCCGCCCTCGACCGGCGCTTCGCCTTCGTCGAGCACTTCCGCCGCGGTCCCGACGGGCGCATCGACGAGACCCAGTACCGGCTCGTGCCGCAGGGCGAGGCCTACGCGGCCCGCGACCCCTACGGCGACGGCGACGACAGCGCCGGCCTATGGGGCGACGGGCGCACCGACCGCGATCCTTACGCCCGCCGGGGGCCCTACGCCCAGGCGCCCTCCCCCTGGTGGCGGGACGATCCGGGCATGCGGCAGCCGCAGCAGCCGCAGCAGCCGGGGTGGTGGCGCCAGCCGACGCCCTCGCCCTGGTGGGACGACGAGGATCCGCGTCAGCGGCGCTCCCGCCGCATCGACCCCGACTACCTCTGGCAACGGCAGATCTATTGAGATGACGGCCCGCGCTCTTACCCGCCTGGCCGTCCTGGCCCTCGCCGCCGCGCCCGCGGGGCTTTCGGCCCAAGGGGTTTCGGCCCAGGAGTTCCGCCTCAAGGAGGTCGCCTCCGTCACGGCGGTTCCGCCGGCCGAGATCGAGCCCCGGACGATCCTCTTCAGCGACCACCGGGGCGACGAGTCCGCCGACCCCGTCACCGGGCTCGTCCGCTTCGAGGACTGGGAGCGCGCCCGCCCGCTGGAAAAGCAGCTCCTCGCCCTGCACCCGGCCTACGTGGAGCCGACCGTGAACGTGACGCTGAACGGCGTCACCAAGCCCTACAAGAAGAAGCTCCACATGTACGTGGCGGAGGCGCGCTTCGTCCTCGCGAAGCCGCCCGGCGCCGTGAACCTCGCCCGCTTCGCGAGCCTTCAGACCCTGCAGAAGATCGACCCCTCGATCCGGCACAAGGCGATGGGGCCGGCCGACGCGGTTCCTCAGAAGGACCCGGAGGCCGCCTTCAACCGCCATCCCGACCGGCGCTGGTGCGAGCAGCCGGCGGTGTGCGTCGAGTCCCACTACGACCTCGAAGGCAAGCTGCCGATGGGCATCCGGCTCGCCAACAAGCTCGAGGAGGGGGGCAAGAAGATCGCGGAATCGATCGACTTCCAGAGCGAGATCCGGGTGCTCCCGCGCGAGGAGGCCGCCCGGCCCGCGCTCATGAGGCTCGCCGGCCTCGACCGGCCGGTCGCGGGCGCGCTCGAGCAGACCCTCTTCCACGTCAACCAGATCATGACCTTCGGCAAGCTCCTCGCCGTCGTCCAGCCGCACCCGACGGACCCGGGCAAGAGCGTCGTGACCGCCTTCATGGCGCTCGGCGTCAAGTCCGACGTGCTGGAAAAGAAGAAGGAGTTCGAGCGCGTCCCGGTCCTGCGCAACATGGTCCCGGCGCAGGTCCTCATGGGCAACTCGTCGTTCAACACCGGCACCTCGATCAGCGCCGGCCTGCCGAAGTACGTCCGCAACCGCATCCAGGCGATCGCGGGGATCCTGGAGCGGGAGTAGCCCCGCCGGGCGGCCGCCTCGCCCGGCGAGGCCTCGGCTCAACGCTCCTTCGGGGCCTCGGTCTCGACGGGGCTCGCGAAGCCGATCAGGTTGCCGTCGGGGTCGCGGACGATGAAGTCGGTCGCGCCCACGGCTGCGGCTTCAGCCTCTGGGCGAAGGCGGCGCCGGCCCGCTCGAAGCCGAGGAACAGCTCCTTCACCCCCTCGACCACGATGGCGGCGCCGAGCAGGCTCTCCTTCTCCCGGAGCGCCTGGTCGATCACGGGCGCATCGACGTGGCGCAGGTTCAGGCCGATCCCGTCGCGGGCGACCTGCCCGTAGAAGGGCGGCTCGCCGTAGAGGTAGACGATCGAGAACCCGAGCGTGCCGACGTAGAAATCGGCCGCGCGCCGGACGTCCGACACGAAGAGCTGGGGATAGGCGGCGAGGAGCCGGGGCTTCCGCTGCGGGTGGTCTGCGGTGGGATGGGGCATGCGTCTCAACTCCTTTGCGGCAAGCGCCCAGCTCGCGAAGCCGAGCTCGTGCGCGATCACCTCGAAGGCGTCGGAGAGGGCGAAGGATGCGCCGAGGATCTCCCGGTCGGCGAGACCGGCGAACCGCGGCAGCCCGCGCCGCAGCCGCGCCGCGACCGGATGATGGCCGCCGCGATGCTGCCGCACGAGCCCCTTCGCCCGCTTCTTCAGGTTCTCGATGCTCGGCAAGAGGGCGCTTGCACGTCGGCCCCAGTCCGCGTCGGACCGACAGGTGGCGTCACGAAGACGTAGGCGGGCATTGCCCTTCCCGTGCGGACCCGGTTGCGCCCTACGAAGCGGGCACAGGGTGAGGCAGGCGGGGAGGGGGTGTCAAGGAGGCTGCGAACGCATCCGCGGTCCGCGCAGCACGGTCCCGGCCCAGGTCCACTCGTCCTTCAACACCGGCACCGCGATCCAGCGCCGCCCTGCCGAAGTACGTGAGGAACGCATCCAGGCCATCGCGGGATCTTGGAGCGGGAGTGCCGCCTGCGTAGGGCGCATGACCGGCGCGAGCACCTGAAACGCACTTGGAAATTGTGAAGTTCGTAGGAATGTTTCACGTGAACATCCCGGCCGGGAGCGCCGACCCGTGGGGCGGGATGGTGCTGCGAGGGGGGATCGAACCCACGACCTCTCCCTTACCAAGGGAGTGCTCTACCACTGAGCTACCGCAGCATGGCCCAGGCGGTGCGGGCGTGGCGGCTAGATAGGAGATCGGCGCCCCGGAGGCAACCTCGTTTCGGGCCACCGGCCCGCAGGGCGGTCGACCCGCGCCACGCGGTTGTGAGGCCGGCGTCGGTTCCCAGGCGGGCTGGAACCTGACACACTGCCCGGGACTTGCCGGCCCGGCACGCGGGCGGCCGCAGGCATCGGCGGAGGGCTTCGATGACCATGCATTGGGTGCGGGCCTTCGGCCTCGCGGTCGTCCTTGCGGCCGCAACCATGGCGCCGGCGGCGGCCGGCCCCGAGACCGAGGTCGACCTCGCCCTGGTGATCGCGGTCGACGTGTCCTACTCCATGGACCCGGACGAGCAGGAGCTGCAGCGGCAGGGCTTCGTCGAGGCGTTCCGCTCCCCCGCCGTCCACGACGCGATCCGGCGCGGCATGCTCGGGCGCATCGGCGTCGTCTACATGGAGTGGGCGGGCGCGACCGACCAGCAGGTGCTCCTGCCCTGGACCGTGATCGACAACCCCGAGAGCGCCATGGCCTTCGCCGGCGCCCTTGCCGAGAAGCCGACGAGGCGGGCGTCCCGCACCTCGGTCTCGGGCGCGATCGACTTCTCGGTCGGGCTCCTCGCCGGCAGCGGCATGGCGCCGACCCGGCAGGTCATCGACGTCTCCGGCGACGGGCCGAACAACCAGGGCCGGGTCGTGACCGCGGCCCGGGACGACGCGGTCGCCAAGGGCATCACGATCAACGGCCTGCCGATCATGCTCAAGGCGCCGGGTCCGTGGGACATCGAGGACCTCGACGTCTATTACCGCGACTGCGTCATCGGCGGCCAGGGCGCCTTCATGGTGCCGGTGCGCGACCGCGGCCAGTTCGTGCAGGCGGTCAAGACCAAGATCCTCCTGGAGGTCGCCGGGCGGCCCGCCGCCGAGCCGCTGGTCAAGCCGGCCCAAAGTCCCGAGCCGCGCCGGGTGAGCTGCATGGCGGGCGAGCTCAAGATGCAGAACCGCTGGGGCAATTGACGCGGCCGGGTCGAAACCTCGGCCGAGAGGTCGTCGCATGAGGCGGCGGGAGTTCATCGCGGCCCTCGGCGGTGCGTCCGCGTGGCCCTTCGCGGCGTCCGCGCCGTTCGCCGCACCGGCCGATGAAGCCGCGCCGCTCGTCGCCGTCCTCGGCGCCGCATCAGCAGCCTCGCTTTCGGTGCAATACGAGGCGTTCCGCGGCGCCATGCGCGAGCTCGGCTACGTCGAGGGGCGCACCATACGCTACGAATATCGCTTCGCGGACGGCGCGCTCGATCGTCTCCCGACCCTCGCGGCGGAGCTCGTGGCGCTCAATCCCCGGGTCATCGTCTCGGCGCCGCTGCCGGCCAATCTCGCGGTGCGCGACGCCACCCGGACGATTCCCATCGTGATGGCGACCGGCGCGGACCCGGTCGGCTTCGGCCTCGTGGACAGCCTTGCACGACCCGGCCGCAACGTGACCGGCCTGACGAATTTCGCCGAGGAGCTGGCGTCGAAGCAGCTCGACCTCTTGCGCGCGCTGTTGCCGCGCCTCACCCGCGTCGCCGCGCTCGTCAACGTCGCCAATCCGCTGCACGCCCGCCAATGGCAGGAGACGCAGGACGCGGCCCGCAAGGCGTCGATCACCTTGATCCCGTTCGAGATCCACAACCCCGACGAGCTCGAGCTCGCCTTCGCGGTCTTCGCCCGCGAAGGCGCCGATGCGCTGCTCGTGCCGCCGGACGTGACGTTCGGCGCCCACCGGGTGCGGATCGCCGAAATGGCAGCGGCCGCGCGGCTGCCGGCGATCTACTTCAACCGGCGGGCGGCCGAGGCCGGCGGACTGATGAGCTACAGTCCCGACGATTCCGAGAACTACCGCCGCGCGGCGACTTTCGTGGACAGGATCCTGAAGGGCGCGAGGCCCGCGGACCTTCCAATCGAGCAGCCGACCAGGATCGAGCTGGTGATCAACCTGAAGACCGCGAGAGCGCTCGGCCTCGAGGTTCCGCCGACGCTCCTCGCCCGCGCCGACACGGTGATCGAATGACACAAGGGGACGCCGGGCTTGACCAGGCGATCCGAGCGCTCGATGGACGCGACGGGGGATGAGGGATTGAGTCGGAGGACGCGCGTGAAAGTTGTTTGGCTGGCGGCCGCGGTCGCGCTTGCGCTGGGTTCAGGCCCCGTCCGCGCCGTGACGATCGAGGTGCTGAGCGCCGGCGCCGTCGAGCCGGGCCTCCTGCCGGCGGCCGAGGCCTTCCGCCGCGAGACCGGGCACGAGGCGAAGGTGCGCTTCGCGACCGCGCCGTTCCTGCGCCAGCGCCTCGACGGCGTCGGCGAGCGGCCCGACGTGGCGATCGCGCCGCCCGCGATCCTCGACGAGGCCACGGCGTTGGGCCGTATCGATCCCGCTTTCCGGGTCGTCGTCGGCAAGGTCGGGGTCGGCGTCGCCGTGCGCGACGGCGCGCCCCAGCCGGATGTCCGGACCGTGGAGGCGTTGAAGCGCGCGGTGCTCGACGCCGACTCCGTCGTCTACAACCGCGCCTCCACGGGCCTCTACCTCGAAACCCTCTTCGGGCGCCTCGGACTGACCGACCAGATCGCCGGAAAGAGCACCCGCTACCCGGACGGCGCGTCCGTCATGGAGCACCTCGTCAGGGGCTCGACCCGGGAGATCGGCTTCGGCGCGCTCACGGAAATTCTCCTGTTCCGCGACAAGGGCGTGAAGCTCGTCGGCCCTCTGCCGCCGGAGGTGCAGAACTACACGACCTACGCGGCCGCGCCCGTGGCGGGAACGGCGAACGGCGCGGCGGCCGTGGCCTTCGTGCGGTTCCTCGGCAGCCCGGCCGGGCGGGCGATCTTCGCGGCCCGTGGGATCGAGTAAACCCGGCCCTTCCCCCCGTGAACCCGCCTGAGTTCGAGCCCGCCGGACGGCTCACCCTCGCGCAGGCGCGCCGGATCGCCCTCGCGGCTCAAGGGTTCGCCGAACCCCGGCCGGAGAAGCCCGGACGGCGCCACGCGGCACGCGTGCTCGACCGGCTCGGGCTCGTGCAGATCGACTCGGTCAACGTGCTGGCGCGGGCCCATGCCATGCCGCTGTTCTCGCGGCTCGGGCCCTACGACACGTCCCTCCTCGACGAGGCCGCCTACCATCCGCGCCGGCGCAGCCTCTTCGAATACTGGGGTCACGAGGCCTCGCTCGTCCGCCTCGACCTCCATCCCTTCCTGCGCTGGCGCATGGAACGGGCCGCGCGGGGCGAGGGCAACGGCTCGACCGCGCGGTTCGGGCGCGAGCGGCGCGACTTCGTCGAGGCGGTGTGGCGCGAGGTCGAGGCGCGGGGGCCCCTCACTGCCCGCGAGCTGACCGAAGGCGGCGCGGGCCGCGGCTCGTGGTGGGGCTGGAGCGACGGCAAGCGGGCGCTCGAATGGCTGTTCTGGGCCGGCCGGGTCGTGACGGCGACGCGCCGCGCCGGCTTCGAGCGCGTCTACGACCTGCCCGAACGCGTCCTCCCGACCGAGGTTCTGGCTCGGCCGACGCCCGAGCCGGCGGAGGCGCAGCGGGAGCTGGTCCGGGTCGCGGCGCGCGCCCTCGGGGTCGCGACCGAACGGGACCTGCGCGACTACTTCCGGCTCGGCGTCGAAGACGCCAAGGCCCGGGTCGCCGAGCTCGTCGAGGAGGGCGCGCTCCTGCCGGTCGAGGTCGAGGGCTGGCGGAACGTCGCCTACCTCGACCCTGAGGCCCGGCGTCCGCGGCGGATCGAGGCCCGCGCCCTCGTCTCGCCGTTCGACCCGCTGATGTGGGAGCGCGGCCGGGCCGAGCGCCTCTTCGGCTTCCGCTATCGCATCGAGATCTACACGCCGGCCCATAAGCGCGAGCACGGGTATTACGTGCTGCCCTTCCTCCTCGGCGAGACGATCGCGGCCCGGGTCGACCTCAAGGCCGACCGGGCGGCGCGGCGCCTCCTCGTGCAGGGCCTCCACCGCGAGCCCGGCGCCGATCCGGACCGGGCCGGTCCCGCGCTCGGCGAGGAGCTCCGGGCGGTAGCCCGGTGGCTCTCCCTCGACGACATCGCGGTCCCGCCGCGGAAGACGCTTCCACTGCGCCTCGGGCTCTGACCCGTTCCCAAAGAGGGTGCCCGAGAGGGTTGTTCCGGATTGGAACCGTCCGGTTCCGGGACGAATTGTTTGATTCCACACAAATTCGTGCCTAACGTTCCACAACGCACACGAAACAGGGCGGTGACTGATTCGGAAAAGACCGTCGGCGCGAGCCAAAGAGCGGCGCCGGGGCCAAGGGCAAGGTCGGGTTCGATGGACAAGAACAAGGCGGGCGGGGCCAAGAAGAGCGTCGCGAAGCGCGGCGAGAAGCGCCTCCAGTACGGCGCGCTGCCCTACAAGCGCGTCGGCGACGACGGCCTCGAGGTCATGCTCGTCACCTCCCGCGAGACCAAGCGCTGGATCATCCCCAAGGGCTGGCCGATGAAGGACCGCAAGCCCTACGCGGCGGCGAAGCGCGAGGCCTTCGAGGAGGCGGGCGTGCGCGGACAGATCGGCAAGCGCCCGATCGGAACCTTCGAGTATGCCAAGCGCCTCAAGTCCCGGGCCACCGTCGCCTGCAAGGTCGAGGTCTTCCCGCTCAAGGTGCGCGAGCAGGCCGAGCAATGGCCGGAGCGCGGCGAGCGCGAGGGCCGCTGGTTCTCCCCCGACGAGGCCGCCGGCGTCGTCGAGGAGGCGGAGCTGCGCGAGATCATCCGCAAGCTGCCGCAGCTCGTCGAGCCGGAGACGCCCGCTCCGGCTTGAGCTGCGAGGCGCCCCCCAACCCTCCTTGAGCGCGCGGCGGCAAGGCACTAGCTTCGGCGCCCGTCCCAGGGAGGCTCAAATGACCACCAGCCGCCGCGGCCTGTTCGGCCTCGTCTCGCTCAGCCTCGCGGGCTTGGGCGCCCGCGCCGCGCAGGCCGCGCCCGCGAAGCTCGACATGGCGGGGGTGAAGAAGGACACGGACGTCGCGTGCCTCTACCACGCCGACTTCGGCGATCCGGCGCGCTTCTCCCAGATGCTCAACAACATCAACAACCACTACGCCGCCTACGAGGGCGACCCGTTCAAGGTGAAGCTCGTCGTCGTCGCCCACAGCGTCGCCATCAAGTTCTTCCTCGCCGATCTTGCCGGCACGCCGTGGGAGAAGGAGACGATCGACCCGGAGATCTGGAAGCGCTTCGCCGCGCTGACCAGGCTCGGCCTCGAGGCGTACCTGTGCGAGATCACCTACAAGCGCCTCAACGTCGATCCGGGGAAGACCCGGTCCGAGGCTTTCCTGAAGTTCGTCCCGTCCGGAGTCGCGACGGTCGCCGAGCTCCAGGGCAAGGGCTTCGCCTACCTCAAGGTCGGCTAGTCCCGCAGGGCTCCGGCCGAACCCGACCCGGCATCCGGGCGACGGACGAGGAGAGCGGATGCCGCTCCAGGCCGAACGCGAGCTGCTGCGCCGGGAGAAGCCCGGCCTGCGCGTCCTCGACGACGAGGCGCTCAACGCGGAGGCGCCGGTCGACCTCCTCGGCGGGCGGCTGACGCCGGTCCCGGCCTTCTTCGTGCGCAACAACGGCCGCCTCCCGCCGATCGCCGCCGACGCGGCCGAGCGCTGGACGCTTACCGTCGACGGGGAGGTCGACCGGCCGAGGGCCTGGACGCTGCCGGAATTGAAGCGCGCGTTCCCGGTCGTGAGCCTGACCGCGGTGCTCGAATGCGCCGGCAACGGGCGCGCCGGCTTCGCCGAGCCGACCGAGGGGCTGCCGTGGACGCTCGGCGCCGTCGGCTGCGCCCGCTGGACGGGCGTGCGGCTCGCCGACGTCCTGCGGGCCGCCGGGGTCCGCCCGGGCGCCGTGTACACGGGCCACTTCAGCCCGGACGAGAGCGCGGACAGCCCGGGCCGGCCCGCGATCTCCCGCGGCCTCCCGATCGAAAAGGCGCTCGCGCCGGAGACGCTCCTGGCCTTCGCCATGAACGACGAGCCCCTGCCCTACCTCCACGGCGGGCCCCTGCGGGTCGTCGCGCCGGGGTTCCCGGGCTCCGCCTGGCAGAAGTGGCTGACCCGCATCGCGCTGCGCGACCGGGAGCACGACGGCGAGAAGATGACCGGCACCAACTACCGGCTGCCGGCGGCGCCGGTGCGGCCGGGCGACGCCGTCGACCCGGCGCGCTTCTCGGTCATCGCCGACATGCCGGTGAAGTCGCTGATCACGTCCCCGGCCGAGGGCTTCGAGGCGGTCGCCGGCGGGAGCGTCGAGGTGTGCGGCGTCGCCTGGAGCGGGCACGTCCCCCTGGCCTCTGTCGCGGTCTCGGTCGACGGCGGGGCGACCTGGCGGGAAGCGGCGCTCGAGGAGGCGGAGCCCTTCGCCTGGCGCCGCTTTACGGCGCGCCTTCCCGTGCCCGGTCCCGGCGCCGTCGCCGTCATGGCCCGCGCCGCGAACGCCGCCGGGCGCGCGCAGCCCCTCGACGGCGCGCCCTGGAACCCGCGCGGCTACTGCAACAACGCGGTGCATCGCGTGGCCGGGAGGGTCGTCCTTCCCTGAACCGCGTCAGCGGTCGTTGAGCTCGATCAGCACCGGCTGGTGGTCCGACACCTGGGTTCCGGTGTCGTAGAGCACGCGGACGAGCCGCGGCGCGAGGTCTTCCGTGACGAAGACGAAGTCGGAGCAGTGCGGCTCGCCGAAGCGCCGGTCGTAGATGCAGAACGAGTCCGGGTGCGGGGCATCGGGATTCAGCGTCGCCCAGGCGTCGAGGAGCGCCGGCGCGCCGCTCCCGAAGGGATCCGAGAGTCGCAGCCGCGTCCGGTCGTCCGGCTTCATGTTGAAGTCGCCGGTGAGGACCGCCGAGCGGGAAGTCGGCTGCACCACGTAGGTGCCGGCGCCCGGCTCGCGCGGGTTCGCGACGCGGTCGCAGGCGGCGCGGTGCGCCGCGCGGATGCCGTCGACCTGCGCGCGCCGGAGCTTGTCCGAGGAGTATTCGAGGTGCGTGGTCATCACCCGCAAGGGCCCGGACGGCGCCATGACGACGGCCTCGAGGAGCATGCGTGGCATGTTCTTGGTGCGGTCCGCCTCCCAGGGCAGCGTCCAGCGCAGGACCTGCCCGACGGGGTAGCGCGACAGGATCATGTTGCCGAAGCGCTTGCGCCGGCCGCGCCGGTCCGGGATGTCGAGGGCGACGCCCTCGACCGCCGCGTGGTCCGGCAGGAGGCGCGCAAGCGCCGCGAACTGGTCCGCGCCGCGCGTTCCCTTCAGCTCCGGGAAGTTGTCGGACACCTCCTGCAGGCAGAGCACGTCGAAATCGGCGATGCGCCGCGCGTCCGCGACGACGCGGGCGAGGTCGCAGCGCCCGTCGACGCCGAGCCCCCATTGGATGTTCCAGGTGATGAGCTTCACCGGATCCCCGCCCGCATGAAGCTCTGCACGAACTGGCGCTGGAACAGGAGGAAGCCGAGGAGGAGGGGGGCGGAGGTCATCAGCGTCGCGGCGCAGATGATCGACCAGTCGATGCCCTGGTCGCCCGAGGAGAACACCTGCAGGCCGACGGTGAGCGGGCGCGCCTCGACCGAGTTCGTCACGATGAGGGGCCACAAGAAATTGTTCCAGTGGTAGCTCACCGAGACGAGGCCGTAGGCGACGTAGATCGGCCGGGCGAGGGGCACATAGACCTTCAAGAGCACCTGGAGGGCGCCTGCGCCCTCGACCCGCGCCGCGTCGTCGAGCTCCTTCGGGACGGTCTTGAAGGTCTGCCGGAGCAGAAAAATGCCGAAGGCCGAGGCGATGTAGGGCAAGGCGATCGCCGGGATGGTGTCGACGAGGTCGAGGCGCGCCATGGTGCGGTAGTTCTCGACGATCAGCACGTCCGGCATGATCATGAGCTGGGCGAGCACGAGGGCGAAGGCGACGTCGCGGCCCCGGAATTCGTAGCGGGCGAAAGCGTAGGCCGCGAGGGTGCCGAGAACGAGCTGGCAAGCCAGGATCATCGTGACGAGCACGAAGGTGTTGAGGAAGTAGCGCGCGAACGGCGCCGCCGCCCAGGCGCGGGCGAAGTTGTCGAGGGTCAGCGGCGCCGCGAGCGAGAACCGCGTCGTGAACTCGGGCGGGTGGAAGGCGGCCCACACGGCATAGGCCAGCGGCAGCACCCACAGCACCGCGAGGCACCACGCGGCGGCGGTCTCGACGACGCGCCACGCGCCTGCCGGGGCATAGGGGTCGGGGCGGGGCGTCATGGGACGCCTCCCGTTTCTGCGAACCGCCTCACCGGTAGTGCACCCTGCGCTCGAGCCAGCCGACCTGCACGAAGGCGATCGCCGCGAGCAGCGCCAGGAGGACGGTGGTCAGCGCCGCCGCGTAGGTCGTGTCCCAGAAGTTGAAGCCGACCTGGTAGACGTAGAACAGGAGCAGCGAGGTCGCGTTGTCCGGCCCGCCCTTGGTCATGACCACGATGTGGTCGACCATGCGGAAGGCGTTGATGACCGCGTTGACCAGCACGAACAGCGTCGTCGGCATGAGGAGCGGGAACTGCACCCGGCGGAAGTAGGTCCAGCGCGAGGCGCCCTCGAGCGCCGCGGCCTCGGCGAGCGACGGCGGGATCGACTGCAGCGCCGCGAGGTAGAAGATCATGAAGAAGCCGGCCTCCTTCCAGACCGCCACGACGGTGACGGCGGCGAGCGCCGTGTCCTTCGAGCCGAGCCAGTTGCGGGGCGTGCCGCCGAAGAGGGCCGTGACCTGCTCCAGGAGCCCATACTGCGGCGTGTAGAAGAACAGCCAGATGTTCGCGACGGCGATCATCGGCAGGACGGTCGGGGTGAAGTAGGCCATGCGCACGAGGGTGCGCCCGCCGATGCGGTCGTTGACCCACAGCGCCATCAGGAGAGCGAGCGCGATCGAGACCGGGATGGTGCCGAGGGCGAAGAGAAGATTGTTCGAGAGCGACTGCCAGAACACCGGGTCCGAAAGGATCTGCTCGTAGTTGGCGAGGCCGACGAAGCGCGAGGGCCGGCGCGGCCGCGGGGTCGAGTAGAACGAGTCGATGAAGGTCGCGACCGCAGGCCAGTGCGTGAACAGCGCAAGCAGCGCCATCGCCGGCAGGAGCAGGAGCCAGCCGTGGACCGTGGCGGTGAGGCGGGAGTTCATCGCGGCGCGGGATGCCCATGAAAACACCTCTCCCCGCTGCGGGAAGAGGCCAACTCGCGAAGCGAGCGGGTGAGGGGCCGGGGGAGCATGAGGAGCCGAATGAGCGAACTCCCCCCGCCCCTCACCCCAACCCTCTCCCCGCAAGCGGGGAGAGGGGGCGCGCCCTACCGATACGCCTTGAGAATCCGCTCCGCCTCCGCTTGCGAGTCCCTCATCGCCTGCTCCGGCGTCTTCGTGCCCGTGAGCGCCGCCTGGAGACCATCGTTAAGGGCCTTCGTGACGCGCTGGTTCTCATGCGTCGAGAGCTCGGCGACGGCGTGCTGGAGCTGGTCCCGGGCGACCGCGGCCTGCGGGAACTCGGCGACGTACTTCTTCATCGCGGGCGTGTCGTAGGCGTCGGGGCGCACCGCGACGTAGCCGGTATCGATGCTCCACTGCGCGGCGCGCTCGGGCGTCGTGATCCAGCGGATGAAGCGGAAGGCCGCCTCCTGCTCGGCGGGACTCGCCTTCTTCGAGATGTAGAAGTTGCCGCCCCCGGTCGGGCTGCCGCGGCGCTTGTGGGCCGGCAGCATCGCGACGCCGAAGGGGAATTTGGCGTTGGTGCGCACGTTCGTGAGGTTGCCGGTGGTGGTCCAGATCATCGCAGCCTTCTTCTCGAAGAAGTCCTTCGGGGTCGTGCCCCATTCGACGATGCCGGGCGGATGGACTTTGTGCTTGCGCGAGAGGTCGACCCAGTATTGCAGCGCTTCGATCACCTCCGGCTTGTCGTAGAAGGTGCGGTCGCCCTCCGGGTTCATCAGGATCGCGCCCGCCGGCGTCGTGAAGCCCTGGAACAGCCAGTACGGAAAGCCCGAGGACGGCACCTGCACGCCCCATTGCGTGGCGTTGCCGGAGGCGTCGCGCTTCGTCAGCTTCTCGGCGAAGGCGACCTGCTCGGCCCAGGTGTCCGGCGCCTTCTCGGGGTCGAGGCCGGCCTCCTTGAAGAGCTCCTTGTTCCAGTAGAGCACGATGGTCGAGCGCTGGAACGGCACGCCCCAGGTCTTCCCCGGCGTCTGGCTGTTCAGCATGAAGCCCGGGAAGAAGCTCGCAAGCCACTTCCTGTCCTCGTCCGTCTTGATGAAGCCGTCGATCGGAACGATCGCCTCCTCGTCGATGAGTGTGAACATGTCGGTCGAGAGCAGCACCGAGGTCACGGGCGGCGTGCCGCTCTTGTGAGCGGTGAGCGCCTTGGTGATGCTCTCCTGGTAGGTGCCGGCGTAGATCGGCCGTACCTTGATCGAGGGGTTCTCCTTCTCGAAGTCGGCCGCGAAGGCGTCGATCAGCTTGGTGATCGGGCCGCCGACGGCGATCGGGTAGAAGAACGACACCTCCGTCACGCCTTGCGCGATGGCCGGCCTCGCGACCCCGCCCGCCGCGAGCGCGGCGGCGCCGGCCAGGACTTCCCTACGATTCCACTGTCTGGGCTTCATGCTGTCCTCCCTTGATGCTCTTTATGGCTTAGGCGATGCGGCGTTCCGACGACAGGTCGAACCAGTGCGCGGCGTCCGGGTCCCATGCGAGATGCACGGTGTCGCCGGCCTCAGCGGTTGCCCGTCCCGAAACGCGGACCACGAAGGGCTCGCCCGCGACCCGGGTCTCGATCAGGGTGTCGGCGCCGAGGTATTCGACCGCCGCGACGGTCGCGCTCACGCCTGCCTCGGCGAGGCGCACGGCCTCCGGCCGCACGCCGACCGCGAGCGTCGCGGGATCGCGGCCGGCGGGCGCGCCCGTCATGATGGAGAGGCCGTCCGTCATGATGGAAGTGCGGCCCATGGCGCCCATCATGAGCGCCGCCGGCAGCACGTTCATGGGCGGCGTACCGACGAAGCGGGCGCAGAAAATGCTTGCCGGGCGCTCGTAGAGCGCGTCGGGCGGGGCGTCCTGCTCGATGCGGCCGTTCCGCATCAGCACGACCTGGTCCGCCATGGTCATGGCCTCGACCTGGTCGTGGGTGACGTAGAGCATGGTCATGCCGAGCCGCCGCTGGAGCGCGCGGATCTCGCGCCGCATCTCGACCCGAAGCTGCGCATCGAGGTTCGAGAGCGGCTCGTCCATGAGGCAGACCGGCGTTTCGGCCACGATCGCGCGCCCGAGCGCCACCCGCTGCTGCTGCCCGCCCGAGAGCTGCGACGGCCTGCGGTCGAGGAGCTTTTGCAGGCCGAGCACCTCGGCGGCGCGCTTGAGGCGCGCCTCGCGCTCGGGGCGCGGCACGTCGCGGACCTTGAGGCCGAAAACGATGTTCTCGGCGACCGACAGATGGGGGAAGAGGGCGTAGCTCTGGAACACCATCGCGACGCCGCGCTTCGCCGGCGGCAGGTCCGTGACCTCGCGCCGCGCGATGACGATGCGCCCGGCGTCGGCGGTCTCGAGCCCGGCAATGAGGCGCAGCGTCGTCGACTTGCCGCAGCCCGAGGGGCCAAGCAGCGCGACGAGCGAGCCCGGGCGCGCGGAAAAGCTTACGCCGTCGACGGCGGGCGCGCCGCCGAAGCCCTTCGTCACTTCCTGCAGCTCGACCGCGGCCACCGACCCCTCTTTCCGAACTCTCACAGATTATTGCCCGACCTTACTCAGGACGTCGGCGCGCAGGAAGCGCTCGATCGTCATCATGAACAGGACCGAGGGCACGAGGAGGATGAGCGCGGTGATCGAGGCGATCTGGTAGTTGCCTCCCATCGAGGCCGAGTAGAGCAGGAGCGGCAAGGTCGTGACCTGCGGCACGCCGACGAAGAAGGTGCCGGTGAACTCGTCCAGCGACTCGAGGAACACGAAGATCGCGCTCGCCATGATGCCGGGCGCGGCGAGCGGGAGCGTGATGGTCGCGAAGGTGCGCAAGCCCGAGGCCCCCATGTTGCGGGCCGCGAGCTCGAGGTCGCGGTCGACGGCCGCGAAGGCGGCGGCGGCGATCCACACCGAATAGACGAGCCCATGCGCCGCGTGCACGAGGACGACGCCCGTCACCGTGCCGGCGAGGCCGAGCTGGTAGAAGATGCGGGCGACGTTGATGTAGATCGCGACCGAGGGGAAGGCCTGCGGCAAAAGGAACGCGATCATGATGAGGGTGCGGGCCGGCAGCTTCAGCCGGGCAAGCGCGTAGCCCGCCGGCACCGAGACGAGGAGCGCCACCATGACGGTGAGGCCCGCGATCGCGACGCTCGTCGCGAGCGACGACATGGCATCGCCGGTCGGACGGAACACGATCTCCCAGTAGCGCAGGCCGTAACTGACCGGCAGCTTGAACGGCGCGTACCACCGCTCCGCCACCGACCACAGCACGAGGTTGGCGAGCGGCCCGAACAGCGCGAAGGCGAAGAGCGCGAGGCCTACGGCCTTTGCGGCCGTCGCGGCGATCGCGCGCGGGGTCACGCCGCCTCCCTTCTCACCTGGTGGCGGAGGTAGATCCAAGCCACCACGGCGGTCATGGCGTAGGAGATCACGCCGAGGGCGTTCGCGGTGGCGTAATCGCCATAAGAATTGATGCGGAAGGCCATGTCGACGGTGAGCATGGTCGGCTGCGAGCCCGCCACCATCATCGGCACCGAGAGCACGGACAGCATCGTCACGAAGGACAGGACGAGGCCGACGAGGAGCGTCTGCGCGACCTGCGGCAGCACGATCTCGACGAGCACGCGCAGGCGCGAGGCGCCGAGGTTGCGCCCGGCCTCGATCGTGGCGCGGTCGAGCGACGCCATGGCGCCGGCGAGCATCAGGGTCACGAACGGCACCTGCTTCCACACGAAGGTGATGACGATGCCGCGCCAGTCGAGGAGGCTTGCGGTCTGGACCGGCTCCAGCACGCCGGCGGCGACCAGCGTGTTGTTCATGAGGCCGTTCTTGGCGAGGAAGGTGCGCATGCACTGCGCCGCCACGATGAAGGGGATGAACAGGGGCCAGCGGTAGAGCCAGCGCAAGCCGGCCACGAGCCACGGGGTCTCCGACAGGGTCAGGACGCCGGCGATGGCGATGGAGATCAGCGCGATGAGCGCCGTCGAGAGGAGGACGATGAAGACCGTGAAGCGGATGTCGCCGGAATAGAGCTCGAAGGCCTTCTCGAAATGCCTCAGGGTGAAGGCCCCGTCCGCCGTGAAGGCAGCGACGAGGGAGAAGCCGAGCGGATACAGGAACAGCGCCGCGACGAGCGCGAGGGCCGGCGCGACAAGGAGGAGGGCGAGGGGCGAGGGGCGGGTCACGGCTCGCCCTCCCCCTCCGAGGGGGAGGGCCGACGCAGGTCTCTGCGCAAGCACACGGCAGTCTTCATGACCGTGATCCGGACGGCCCGCTCCCCTTCGAACCGAGGCTCCCTCGCTCCATCCGGCTCATCATGAGCGGCACCTTCGTCATGATGGAGAGGGTGCGCGGAGACCCCCTGAACGGGAGAGGGCGGGGGTCAATTCGCCACCTTCCGCTCGTACGCCTCCAGGATGTCGTTGAAGTAGGGCGCGATCGGGAACGGGCGGCCCTTGGCCTGGAGATCCTCCGGCGAGATATCGGCGAAGAGCTTCTTCCAGGCGGCCTCGTCGAGCTTGCCCTCGAGGTTCTTGGCGTCGATGCCCGGATACCAGTTGAAGCGCTTGACGATGCCCTCGGCCTGCACCTCCGGGCTCGTGGCGAGCGCGATGAAGTCCTGGGCGAGCTTGCTGTTCGCCTTTGCCGGCACCGCGTAGTACATGGGCTGGCCGGGCATGCCCGGCGCGACGAGCTTGAGCTTCATGTTCGGCGGCAGCTTCCCGTCGGCCATCCAGGTGTAGAACATGTCGACCCAGACCGGCCCCATGGCGATCTCGCCGCGGTTGAGCATGTCGAGGGTGCCGGCGTTGCCGGGGGTGATGACGGCGTTCTTGTTGAACTCCTTGAGGTCGGCGAGCGCCTTGTCCCAGGCGGCCTTCGTCGCCGCGTCGTAGGGACCCTTCTCGAGCCTCTCGCCGCCGCCTCCGAAGGCCGCGACCCAGCCCGACACGAAGGCGACGCCGGACATGCCGCCCTTGATGCCGTTGTAGCCGAACTGCTTGGGGTTCTTCTTCACCCATTCCATCAGCTCGGGGTAGGAGTTCGGCGGGTTCTTCACGAGGTCGG
>DASVPW010000194.1:0-19257 GCA_036389455.1 Beijerinckiaceae bacterium | reverse complement strand
ATCTGGATGAAGCTCTCCCGGCGGGCGCCGACCGGCGCCGCGGCCGTCGCCTCGCCGACGACCCGGACGAGGGCGCCGTTCTGGTCGCGCTCGACGCCCAGGATCGGATGGGCGACGAGGCGCGGCTCGTAGCCCTGGTCGGTGAGCTCGGCGAGGGTCGAATCGAGGAGGAACGGGCGGTTGTCGTTGACGACCTCGATGGCCGTCACCTCGCGCCGCCGGCCCTGCCGCTCGACCTCGAGGTCGATGAGGCGCAGGTCCGCGCCGTCGCCGGTGCGCGGGGCGCTCAGGTGCCCGTAGGCCGTGGCGGCGAGGTCGGCGAGCGCCTGCGGCGAGTAGGGGGCGAGGTCCTCTTCGGGCACGCGGCCGTAGAGCAGGCGCGCGAAGTCCCTGGGCACCCCGGGCCGTGCCGCCGCGAGCGCCCCCGCCTCGTCGAGGAGGTCGCGCCGGTTCTCCGGCCTTGCCTCGGGCTGCTTCCGGGCCTTGGGCTTCTCCTGCGCCTTCGTGGCCGTCGGCATGGCGTCCTCCCGGATTCGTCCTTGGCCCGCGACCCTTCGCCCGTGATCGGCGGGCCGGACTGTTCTAAGCTCCGCCGGAGCTTAAGCACAGAGGAAACGGCGATGAAGGCGAAAGAGAGGGGAAAGCCGGAGGTCGGCGAGAGGCCCACCCCGCAGGAGACGGACGGGCGCGTCACGGCGCTCGACCTGAAGCCCGGCGAGCTGTCGCCCGAGATGCGGGCCTACTTCCAGAAGTGCGACGAGAAGATCGGCTTCGTGCCGAACGTGCTGCGGGCCTATGCCCACGACAACGCCAAGCTCGAGGCCTTCGCGGCGCTCTACAACGACCTGATGCTGGCGCCCTCGGGCCTATCGAAGCTCGAGCGCGAGATGATCGCGGTCGTCGTGTCGTCCTGCAACCGCTGCTATTACTGCCTCACCGCCCACGGCGCCGCGGTGCGCCAGCTCTCGGGCGACCCGGTGCTCGGCGAGATGCTGGTGCAGAACTACCGCGCCGCGGAGCTCTCCCCGCGCCACCGGGCCATGCTCGACTTCGCGGCAAAGCTCGCCGAGGCGCCCTTCACCGTCGAGGAGACGGACCGGGAGGCGTTGCGAAGGGCCGGCTTCTCGGACCGGGACATCTGGGATGTCGCCGCGGTCACCTCGTTCTTCGCCATGTCGAACCGCATGGCCTCCGCCGTCGACATGCGCCCGAACCGGGAGTACCACGCCCAGGCGCGGTGACCGCTTCCCCGGCTCCCTCTTCCCGCTTGCGGGGAGGAAGGCGACTCGGCCCTCGGATTTTGCCTTCGGCAAGCCCAAGGACACTCCGCCGGGCGAGGGGCCGGGGGAGTGCGATCCTCCCGCCGGAGAGCCCGCGAAGCGCGTGGCCGATCATGATAGGAATGTTGTGCTCTCCCGGCGGCCTCCGCGAAGGGCGCTGCGCCGTTCGTCATGACGAAGGTGCGGCCCCGCGCGGTCATCATGACCGTGAGCCGCAACGACGCCGCCCGACCTGGAATGCAGAAGCGGGGATGCAGGAAGAGGGTGGCCCGGCCGTCCCGAAACCCCGGGGGCTGGGGGGCTGGCTAACCGGTGAACCGGGGGCCGGGCCATAAGAGGCAGACCCCCGTGTTGTCGAAATCCAGTGGGGCTGCGCCTTGGCCGTGGTGAGGCGAAATTGTGTCGCTAGCGACGAGGGTAAGGTATCGGCGAGGTAATGCCAATTCGCCTGATCAACCGTCTAAATCGCCTTATGTCCCGGAAGATCGTTTGTGAAAGGTCTGCACCCACTGCCCGACTTCGTGCGTTTTATGCCGCAGCCCGATAGCCCGGTACAGGGCTAGGCTCTTCTGAGCCATCTCAGCCCCGTCCTTCGCACCGGGAACTCGTGCTAATCCGAACAGCGATCGGGCTTCGAGGTCAGGGCTGCCGATATCGTGCGCGATCTGCCGCGCTTTCTTGAACCCTTTGGCGGCCTTCTCCGGCGAGGCCCCGAGATGCAGCTCGCCCCACTCGTTCCAGATGCTCGCCATGTACCATTTGTGACGCGCCGCCAGCGCGTGCCGACGCCCCTCGCGCAGGATCTCCTTGGCTTCCTCGATCCGGTTCCGTCGCGCCGCGCAACGGGCGAGCAGCTGGCACAGGCCGGCCATCTCGCCCGGATGCCCCAAGGCTCGCGCCATCGCGAGGCCCTCTCTCCCTCGTTTTTCGGCGGTGTCGAGATCCTTGTTCTCGATCGCCAGCCAGCACAGGTTCTTCAGATGCACGCTGATCCGGAAGTCATCCTGAAGGTCTCTCGCGAGCTGGAGGCCCTCGGACCCATAGGTTTCCGCCTTGTCGTATTCGGCCGTGACCACGTAGGTGACGCATAGCCGTTCGAGCAGGTCGCAACGCAGATACTTTGCCTCCTCCCTGGATTTCCCGTCGACCTCGAGGAATGGGAGGAGAGCGAGGCCTTGCTGCAACTCCTTGATGGCATCGTCGTAGTGGCAGCGGTTAAAGGCGGTGATGCCGAGAATATGGGCAGCGGAACAAGCCCGGGCATGGTCGTCCGGGCTGCCGATCGGCTTGCAGGCGACGCGAAGATGCTTCTCCGCGTCGTCGTAAGCTCCAAGCTTCTCCTCAATCCGCCCCAGGTTCAGGCATGTGGTCGCGACGCCTTCCTCGTCTCCTTGCGCCTCGGCCGCCTTGAGGGCATCGTCGAGGTAACGCTTTCCAACCAGGTTCAAACCGAGCAGGAACACGTGGTTGGCCGTGCGGTTCGCCAGCCGGACGAGCGCCGGCTCAAGCGCAGCAGGAACGGGCCGACGCCGTAGCTGGCTGCGCAGAATCGCCCCGGCGTTGGGGGCCTCCTGAGCCAACATCGTCGTGCGCCGGACGGCGCGCCTGGACTTGGGTGTCCATGGCAAGTCGGACATGAAGCCGCAATAATGTTCCGCGACGATCCTCACGTCGTCGTCGGAGACCGGATATTTCGCGGCGACGTAGGCCCGCAACGGGGCGCGGACGCGCAGCCGGCCCGCTTCCTCGAAGGCCAGCGCCAGCCTGCGAAGGGTGGCGGCGCCATCGAGGCCCGCGGATTGCAGGAGCGGCTCCAGATCGGCTTTGGCGAGGCCGACCGGCAGCATGGCGAGGATGCTTAGAAGGCGCAGAGCTTCCTTCGTCATGGCACGGGACTTGATTGACAGCTCGAACGAGGTCTGCGCGTCCGAGGTTCGGTCGGGTTTGCCCTGGGAGCGATCAATGACGCCGAGGTGATCCCTCGACCAACGGGTCCAGATCTCCTCCAGGTCGGATTCCGCTTCCGCGGCATGCGCCATGAGCTCAATCAAGAGCGGCAGACCGCCGAGCTCCTCCAGAATTGCGGGCAGCAAGCGATCGTGGGCAAAACGCGTGCCCGCGATCTCCAGGAACAAATCGTGCGGCCAGTGATCGTTCAGGGGCTTCAACTCGATCGGTTCGCGCCACCTCGGCCCGGCCGGGCGTTGGCGGCCGCGGACGGCCGTCAGCAACACCACGTCCTTTATGCCAGCAATCCGGGCCAGCACGGTCTCGGTCTCGCGGCGATCCTCATGCCATGCCTCGTCCACGTCATCCAAGGCGATGACGGCCGGCTTGGCGGCTTCCAGCGCGCGAACGATCGCCATCATCAGCTGCGAGTTTCTCGTGTTCGGAGCTGCTGCGGGCATCCGAAGGGTGGCGAGCGCGGGCGGCGTAGCCGCGACCGCGCCGACGGCTCCGACCGCGGTCGCGATCCGGTGGCGAATACCTTCAGCGTTAGGGGCGCCATCGCAGTGGACGAAGTATCGGCGGGGGTACCGGCCCGCGACGTGGGGCCGATCGAGGGCGGCCAGCATCACCGTCCCTTTCCCTACTCCGGGCTCGCCGAGGATCGGGATCGGGCGGGGAGCGCCGGACATCAGTTCCCGCTCGATCTCATTGATCTCTGGCTCTCGTCCGAGGCAGCGTTTCGGAGGGCCAGGAGAAGCGATTGCCTCTGTGGGAAGCGGCCCCGGTCGGACGGAAGAGAATTCCCCCGACGTGCGCGAGGACAGAAGCTCCTTCCTGATCGAGAGGGCGAAGCCCCTGACCTTCTCGGTGACGCTGATAATGGGCCCGTTCGGTCCGACGATGTCGACCGGGCGCGCGCCCGTAGCGTGCACCATCTCGAGATAGGCCAGAGGCTTGAGCCATGCGCCGGCCTCGGTGTTGGTCCGCTCGTCCCACCACGAGCGCCCGATCTCGTCGAGCACCACGCACGCGAGCACCCCAGGGCGGTCGCGTCGGGCGGGATTGAACCGATGCAGCGCGGCATCGAATTCGAGTTGAGTGTAGTCCTTGAGAGTGTACTCGCTGGAGAGCAGGGCCAGGAAACAGTCGCAATCGTAGATTCGGTCGATCAGGTTCTGATCGATCCGTCCGACGCTGACCGGATTTTCCCTGTAATCATCGAGCATGGCCCGCAGTGGCTGCTGGAACCATTCAGGGTCGACGAAGGTGTCCTTCCAAGGCTTGCATTCGCGGGCAAAGCTCACGAAGACTTTAATAGGCGTACTCTGCTGGAAGGACATGACCAACACTCCGACCCATTCGAACGCCCGGAGTGATCGCGAGTCAAGGTCCAATAATCATGAATGCAGCGCACCCTGCGTTGCGGACTGCTCAAGGCGGTCACACGTCGAGATTCGCCACCGACAGGGCGTTGTCCTGGATGAACTCGCGGCGCGGCTCGACCACGTCGCCCATGAGCTTGACGAAGAGGTCGTCGGCGTCGGTCGTGTCCTTGACCTTGACCTGGAGGAGCGAGCGGACCTCGCGGTCGAGCGTCGTCTCCCAGAGCTGCTGCGCCGTCATCTCGCCGAGGCCCTTGTAGCGCTGCATCTGCAGCCCCTTGCGGCCGAAGGCGGTCACGGCCCCGAACAGGTCGAGGGGGCCGTAGATCGGCGTCTCCTCGCCCTTGCGCACGAGGCTTGCGGGCTTCGCGTAGACGTCCTGGAGCGAGCCCGCCCGCTCGTCGAGCCGGCGCGCCTCCTGCGAGGCGAGGAGGGCGGCGTCGAGCACCGCCGCCTGGCGCACGCCGCGCACCGTGCGGGTGAAGACGTAGCCGCCGTCGCGGACCTCGCCGGCCCAGCCGCGCTCGGTCTCCTCGGCGACGGCGTCGAGGCGCCGCGCGACGTAAGCCGCGACGGCCTGCCCGCGCTCCGGGTCGTCGGCGAGGTCCGGGCGCAGGGCGCCCGCGACCGCCGCCTGCTCGACGATGCGGTGGTCGTAGCGGCTGTGCAGGTTGCCGATCACCTGCCTGACGAACCGCGCCTCGTCGACGAGGTGCTTCAACTGCGGCCCCTGGAACGGCGTGCCGCCGGCGAGGCGCAATTCCGCGCCCTCGGTGCCGGCGTCGATGAGGAAGTCCTCGAGCGCCCGCTCGTCCTTGAGGTAGATCGAGGACTTGCCGCGCATGGCTTTGTAGAGCGGCGGCTGGGCGATGTAGAGGTGGCCGCGCTCGATCAGCTCCGGCATCTGGCGGTAGAAGAAGGTCAGGAGCAGCGTGCGGATGTGCGCCCCGTCGACGTCCGCGTCGGTCATGATGATGATGCGGTGGTAGCGCAGCTTGTCGAGCGTGAACCGGACCGAGCGCCCGCCCGTGTCGTCGCCGTTCTCGCTGCCGAACTCGATGCCCACGCCCAGCGCCGCGATCAGCGTGCCGATCTGCTCGGAGGAGAGCATGCGTCCGGTCTGCACGCGCTCGGTGTTGAGGATCTTGCCGCGCAACGGCAGGACCGCCTGGAAGGCGCGGTCGCGGCCCTGCTTCGCCGAGCCGCCGGCCGAGTCGCCCTCGACGAGGAGGAGCTCGCTCTTCGCCGGATCCTTCTCCTGGCAGTCGGCGAGCTTGCCCGGAAGCGAGGTCACCCCGAGGGCGTCCTTGCGGATCGCGTCGCGCGCCCGCCGCGCCGCCTCGCGGGCCTGCGCGGCGCGCACGACCTTCTCGACGACCTTCTTGGCCTCGCCAGGGTTCTCCTCGAGCCAGGCGCCGAGCCCGTCGCTGACGAGGCTCTCGACCACCGGGCGGACCTCGGAGGAGACGAGGCGGTCCTTCGTCTGCGACGAGAACTTCGGGTCCGGCACCTTGACCGAGACGATGGCGGTGAGCCCCTCGCGGCAGTCGTCGCCGATCAGAGAGACCTTCTCCTTCTTCAGGAGCCCCGAGGATTCGGCGTAGCCCGTGACCTGGCGCGTGAGCGCGGCGCGGAAGCCCGTGAGGTGCGCGCCGCCGTCGCGCTGGGGGATGTTGTTGGTGAAGCAGAGCACCGTCTCGTAGTAGGAGTCGTTCCACCACAGGGCGACCTCGGCGCCGATGCCGTCGCGCTCGGCCCGGACCAGGATCGGCCGGGCGATCTCGGGCTTCTTCGAGCGGTCGAGATAGCGCACGAAGGCCTCGACGCCGCCCTCGTAGTAGAGCTCCTCGCGCTTCTGCTCGGCGTGGCGCAGGTCGGTGAGGACGATCTTCACGCCGGAATTCAGGAAGGCGAGCTCGCGCAGGCGGTGCTCGAGGGTGCCGTAGTCGAACTCGACGACGCCCTTGAAGGTCTCGGGGCTCGGCAGGAACGTCACCTCCGTGCCCCGCCGCCCCTCCGCCGGGCCGGCGACGGCGAGCGGGGCTACCGGCTCGCCGTGCCGGAACTCCATGAAGTGCTCCTCGCCGCCCCGCCAGATTCGCAAGCGGAGCCAGGAGGATAGCGCGTTCACGACCGAGACGCCGACGCCGTGCAGGCCGCCCGAGACCTTGTACGAGTTCTGGTCGAATTTCCCGCCCGCGTGGAGCTGGGTCATGATGACCTCGGCGGCCGAGACGCCCTCGCCGGCGTGGATGTCCGTCGGGATGCCGCGGCCGTTGTCGGTGACGGTGCAGGAGCCGTCGGCGTTGAGCGTCACCGTGACCTCGGTGGCGTGGCCGGCGAGCGCCTCGTCGATGGCGTTGTCGACGACCTCGTAGACCATGTGGTGCAGGCCCGAGCCGTCGTCGGTGTCGCCGATGTACATGCCCGGGCGCTTGCGCACGGCGTCGAGGCCCTTGAGGACCTTGATGGATTCGGCGCCGTAGGACTCGGCGTCGAGGTTGCGGGCAGGCTCGGCCATTGCGGGACTTTCCTCGAAGGGCCGGCCGGACACGGGCTGGAAGCCGGGCGCGGCCCTTTTGATTCGCGAGATCAACCATTTAGGCGCTCCGGCCCGAAATTTCACCCCCGCGCGCGTACGCGCGCGCGAGAAATCCGGGGGAAACGCGGCGCCCGCGGGGGAGGCCCGCCGCCCGGCCGGGCTCGCGCACGTCAACACCCCGGCGGCATGCGCGAAAGTCCGACGATGTTGCCGGAAAAACCCGACGATGTTGCCGGACAACACCGGTGATGTCGGACGACGGACTGGGGTGTTGCCGGACCCGTGGACGATGATGGTGCGGGGCTTCTCCATCATCATGACGGCAGCCGGGGACCCCCTTTTGGGGAGGAGCCGAGGGCGAAGCGCCGGGAAGCGCTTCGCCGTTTCGGTCATCGGTCCGCCTTGGGGCCTCGTCCGGCCTTGGGCTCCTTCCTATGGGGCCCTCGGGGCGGCTCCTTCCAGTAGAAGCGCCCGAAGACCGAGCGGGCCAAGGCTTCGGCGAATGCGGCGCGCTGCCTTGGCCTGTCGTCGCCCCTGAGCCTCGAAGGCTCGAAGGGCTCGGGAGGCCCCTCGTGGGGATCATGGCGGGCCGCCATCTCGGCCCGCCATGCGTCCCGATCCGCGAGCGCCCGTTGAAAGGCGATGGCCGGGTCGGGAATGTAATCGGGGATCGTCCGGCGCGCGCCGCGCGGTCCGCGGCGCTCCTCAAACTTCATGCATCTCCTCCTCGTCGGGTTGAGCCGACAGCGCCGGGGGCGCTGCCCATGCGCACGCGCGCGGAAGCGCGGCGTGGACGCACGGGCGAGGGAGGAGATCAGGAGGTTCGCATGACGCGCAGATGCCGGACGAGCATGGCAAAAAGACGGCCGCCGGCGCCGGCCTCCCTCCTCTCGGAGGGCCGGGGTGGGGGCACGACGCCAAGCGCCGTCCTCCACTTTCCTCGCCTGCGGAAAGCCGCCTCGCGGCTGGTTCAACCCGCTCGGGTTTCGTGCAGGCCTTGGACCGGGAACCGAGTTGCACCTAGACTGACCGCAAGTCCTCGGTTGCACGCGGCTCGATGTCCGGTCTCCTCGACGATCTGAAGCGCGCCGTTGCGGACGGCCCGAAGCCGCTCGTCGTCTGCGGCGCGGGGGTCTCCAAGGCCGCGAACCCGAAGGCGCCGGACTGGCGGGCCTTGATCGAATCCGGCATCGACCGCGTGGTCGAATATGGCCTTGCCGACGAGGAGTGGGGAGCGCGGCAGCGCCAGGCGCTTAAGGGCAAAGCCTCCGAGTGGATCGGCGCTGCCGATCAGGTCACCGACGAACTCGGCGGCCGGCAGCATTCCGAGTTTCGGGAGTGGCTGAGAGACCTCTTTGGCAAGCTCAAGGCCGAGCGCACCGAGATCCTCGATCCGCTGAGAGAGCTGGCGCAGGCCGGATGCCTGATCTCGACGACGAATTACGACGGCATACTGGGCGATGAACTCGATTTGCAAGTCATTCGATGGGCGGATCATGCCAAGGTCCTTCAGTACCTCAACGGACAGCGCAGGGGGATCTTGCACCTGCACGGCCATTGGGACGAGCCCGAAAGCGTGATCCTTGGCACCAAGTCCTACGACCGGCAGGTCACGGACGGGCGGCGCAACTTCCTCCAGGGTCTCGCCTCTCTCACGCGGCCGACCCTGTTCGTCGGATGCAGCGCCGAGGGTCTGAACGATCCCGATTTCTCGCGGCTGCAGGACTGGCTCGGGGGATGGAAGGACTCGCTCCAGCGCCGCTATTGGCTCGTGTCGCGCACGGCCGACCTCGGGCCCGACCTGCGCTCGGGCTTGTTCCCGATCGCCTATGGGGCCCACGAAGAGCTTCCGAAGTTCCTTCGCGGCCTCGCGCCTGCAAAGGCACCGCCTCCGCCACCGCCTCCGCCGGCGGAGCCCGAGGTCCGCTGCATCGACTGGGAGTGGCCGAACCCGAGGCCCTTCGGCCGAGAGGACGAAATCGGGACAGTCGCGCGGGCGCTGATGGACGGCCGGCCCGCCGTCATCGCGGGCGGGCCCGGCATGGGCAAGACGACGGTCGCCGTCGCGGCCCTATACGACCCCGAGGTCAGGGCCCATTTCGGCCGCCGGCGGGTCTTCGCCACCGTCGAGGACGCCCCTGAGCCGCGCGCCTTCCTGGCGAAGCTCGCCCTTGCCTTAAGCCTTCCGGCATCGGGCGACGAGGCGTCGCTGCTGCGGGCGATCGAGAACGCCTGCGCCGTAGCACCCGTCGCGGCGATCCTCGACAACGCCGAGACGTCGCTCGACGCCGACCAGGCCGAAGGGCAGCGCATCCTGCGGCTCCTCGCGCAGGTGCCGAACCTGTCGCTTGCCGTGACGGTGCGCGGAGTCCCGGTGCGGCTTCCGAATGCCGAGGTTCTCGGCGATCTCGCGCCGCTGCGGCTCGCCGCCGCCCGAAGCGCCTTCCTGGCCGTGGCCGGGCCGGAGTTCGAGCACGACCCTTTCCTCGACGCGCTGCTCGAATCGACGCTCGAAGGCCACGCCCTCTCGATCCAGATCGTCGCGGCGCAGGCGATCGGCTTGCCCTCTCTCGCCGGCTTGCAGGAGCGCTGGAACGAGGAACGCGGCGCCATTCTGAAGCAGGAGGGCGCCGAGGAAAGCCGGTTGACGAGCGTTCGCGCCTCGCTCGCCCTCTCGCTCAAGAGCCCGCGCATGACCGAGCGCCCGCTCGCCCGACGCTTGTTGGCTCTGCTCGCCTACCTGCCCGCCGGCCTGGCGGAGAGCGATGTCAAGGACCTGCTGGGCGACAAGGGCGCCGTCTCGACAGCGAGGGCGATCGAAGCGGCGGATCGTTTGCGGCAGATGCGCTTGGTCGAGTCGCGCGTGGAGGGCCGCCTCCGCATGCTGACGCCGCTCCGCGAGAGCGCGAGGCTCGATCTTTCATTGCACCCGCCGGATCGCGACCGGCTACTAGAGCGGTTCCTGAAGCTCGCAGAAGCGGGAGAGTTGGTCGGAACCAAGAACTGGCCGCGGGTTTGTGAAGCCGTCAAAGCCGAAAGCGGGAATCTGGACTCGGTCTGTGATCTCGCTCTGAGGACCAGCAACCGGCTGGGCCGCGTAGTTAGTGCTCTCAGTAACGCTTCAAGGTTTTCGGATTTTTCCGGTCTCGGGAGCGTACATACTCTGTTTCGCTCTGCCTCGGATCCCAGAATTCGGACCCGACCTGAGCTGATGGCCCGGATTCACTATCGTATTGGAGAACTCTTACTTACGCAATCGGATTATGCAGCCGCGCGCCAGCGCTTCGAAGAGGCACTCGCGCTTTACTGCAATATCGGCGATGTCAATGGAGAGGCACGTTGCATCGGGAGCCTGGGACACACCGCGCTCTGCCAATCCGACCTTGAGACCGCGCGGCAGCGCTACAAAGAAGCCCTACCACTTTACCGCAAGGCCAGAAGCATACTTGGAGAGGCCGAGTGCATTAAGGGTATGGGTGATCTAGCCGCACGCCGATTGGACCACGACCTAGCCCGAAAACGGTTCGAGGAAGCCCTTCCGCTCTATCGGAAGAGCGCAGGTATGGTGGGCGAAGCGAACTGCATTTTCAGGCTGGGTGAACTGTCCTGGCGTTCGGAGCCCCAGGCTGGGCGAGAGCGCTTTCAGGATGCGCTCCAGCTCTATCGCGAGATCGGAGACGTGCTTGGTGAGGCGAACTGCATCTACTGTATCGGCGAGATCGCTTTGGGCGGTGCAGATCATTCTGCCGCGCGCCAGTTCTTTGAAGACGCCCTATATCTTTATCAGAGCGTAGGTCACCTATACGGCGAGGCGTGTGCCCTCATTCGGAGAGGGCAGCTTGCGCAGCTTTCCGAGAGTGGAGCAGCACGCGCGCATTTCGATGAAGCGCTCGCTCTCCTTGAACGTGGCCCCAAAGACCTCGCGTTGCCGGGCTGGCGTGCCTTCCATGCGGCCCTCGTCGCCGAGGATCCCGCGATCGTAGCCACGAAGCGCGAGGAGGCTCGCGGGCATTGGACTCGGGTCGGGCGCCTGGATCTGATAGAGCGCTTTCTCGACTTGCCCGTAGTTCGCGACGAGACCGACTCGGCCGCAGCGTGATCGAGCGTCAGCCGCGGGTGTGAGCCGGGGGCTTTGCCGAGGTAAGGCGTGGGCGCAGCACGCGACCTCCCTCCCCTCAGGGGAGGGCTGGGGTGGGGTACGGCGCGAAGCGCCGTCCTGCCCTTCCCTCGCATGCAGGAAGCCGCTTCGCGGCTGGTCCCCACCCCGCTCGCGCTTCGCGCGAGTCGGCCCTCCCCTCCGGGGAGGGAGGATCACTCCCCCACAAACTGCGCCACCGCGTTGACGAACGCCTGCCCGTAGGCGGCGAGCTTGCGGTCGCCGACGCCGTGGATCGTGCGCAGGGCGTCGAGGTCGCGGGGCTGCGTCTTCGCCATCTCGATGAGGGTGCGGTCGGGGAAGACCATGTAGGCGGCGACGCCTTCGGCGCGGGCGATGGCGGCGCGGACAGTGCGCAGGTGCTGGAAGAGGGGCTCGTCCTCGGGCGATAGGCCGGCCGCGGCGCCGTCGACCAGGAGGCCGCCTCGGGCGCCGCGGTCGCGGCGGCGCGTCGTGCCGCCGGCGGAGCCTTCCGCCCGCGCGAGCTCGCCTTCGCGCCGCTCGCGCTCGCGCCGCTCCCGCCGCTCGGGCTCGGCCCGCATGGCGAGGCGCTCGCGGCCGAAGAGGACCGCCTCGCCCTTCTCGGTGAGCTGCAGGCCTGGGTAGTCGCCGCCGGTTTCTTCCAGGGCGCCGGCGGCGAAGAGCTGGCGGATGACCGAGCGCCAGGCGCGCTGCGGCCGGTCGCGGCCGACCCCGAAGGTCTTGAGGCCGCCGTGGCCGTTGCGGCGGATGGCGTCGGTCTCGCGGCCGATCAGCACGTCGACGATGTAGCCGGCGCCGAAGCGCTGGCCGGTGCGCGCGACGGCCGAGAGGGCCTTCTGGGCCTCGACGGTCGCGTCCGTCAGCGGCACGCCGCCGCGGCAGAGGTCGCAGTGCCCGCAACGTTCGGGGCTCGCCTCGCCGAAGTAGGCCAGGAACGCGTGGCGGCGGCAGGTCGCCGTCTCGCAGAGCGCGATCATGGCCTCGAGCTTCTTCGTCTCGCTCAGGCGCCGCTCGTCAGAGATGTCCTTCTCGGCGATCTGGCGGCGGCGCAGCGCCATGTCGTCGAAGCCGTAGAGGGTGAGGGTGTGGGCGGGAAGGGCGTCGCGGCCGGCGCGGCCGATCTCCTGGTACCAGCTCTCGACGTTCGAGGGCATGTCGGCGTGGCAGACGAAGCGCACGTCGGGCTTGTTGATGCCCATGCCGAAGGCGACGGTCGCGACCATCACGGCGTCCTCCTGCAGGAAGGCGTCCTGGTTGCGGCTGCGCGCGGCGGCGTCCATGCCGGCGTGGTAGGGGAGGGCGCGCACGCCGTGGCGGGCAAGCGACGCGGCAAGCGCCTCGGTGCGGCCCCGGGAGGCGCAGTAGACGATGCCGCTCGCGCCGCGGCGCCGCGCGATGAACTCGGCGAGCTGGCGGCGCGGCTGGTCCTTCGGCTCGAAGCGCAGGTCGATGTTCGGCCGGTCGAAGCTGTGCAGGAAGACCTTGGGCGGCGCCGGAAAGAGGCGCTCGGCGACGTCGTCGCGGGTCGCGCGGTCGGCGGTCGCCGTGAAGGCGAGGGTCTGGACGTGGCCCAGCGCCGCGCGGGCGCGGCCGATCTCGCGGTACTCGGGGCGGAAGTCGTGGCCCCATTGCGAGACGCAGTGGGCCTCGTCGATGGCGAGCCGCCGCGCGCCCGCCTCGCGCAGGCGGGACGCCAAGCCCTCCGTCTGGAGGCGCTCGGGCGAGACGAACAGGAGGCGAAGCTCCTTTAAGCGCAGCATCCGCCAGGCCTCGCGGGCCTCGGCCTCGTCCGTCGTGGAGTTGAGGGTCGCGGCCGCGACGCCGAAGCCCTGCATCTGCCGCACCTGGTCGCGCATCAGCGCGATCAGCGGCGACACCACGACGGTGAGCGCGCCGTCGACGAGCGCCGGGAGCTGGTAGCAGAGCGATTTCCCCGAGCCCGTCGGCATGACGGCGAGGAGGTCGTCGCCGGCGAGCGCCGCCGCGACGATCTCGCCCTGGCCGGGGCGGAAGTCGTCGTAGCCGAAGGTGCTCTTGAGGACGGCGCGGGCCCGCGCCAGCGCCTCGGTCGGAGCGGGATGACTTTTCTTCGAGTCGTCATCCCGCTCCATCTCTTGGCTGAGCATGATCTTTTCCGAAAACCGGTGCCCACTTTTCGGGATCATGCTAGCGCGTCGCGATGGCGGCGGCGGCCCCCGCCATGACGGCGCCGGTGCCGCGGTTCACGAGCCTCAAGGCCCTGGGCGAGGTGAAGAGGCGGCGCGCCCGGGCGGCGAGCGCCACGTAGCCGGCGAACACGACGCCGAGCACCGCGAGCGTGACCGCCGACAGCTCCGCCCAGCCGACGAGCGTCACGCCGGCCACGTCGATGAGCGCCGGCAGGAGGGCGAGGTAGAACACCATCACCTTCGGGTTGCCCATGGTGACGGCGAGCCCGCCCAAAAAGAGGCGCAGCGGCTTCTCCGGTGCGGCGTCGCGTGCAAGCGCGTGCACGGCGGCCGGGGCGGTCCACATCTTGAAGGCGAGCCAGAGGAGGTAGGCGGCGCCGATGTACTTCACGGCCTCGAACACGCCGTGGAAGGCTTGGGCGAGCGCCGAGAGGCCGAGGACCGCGAAGGTCAGCCAGACCACGTCGCCGATCGCGACCCCGGCCGTGAACGCGAGGGCGCCGCCCGTGCCGCGCCCGAGCACACGCGCCACGATCGCGGCGATGCCCGGGCCGGGCGCGGCGGCGGCGATGAACAGCGCCGAGGCGAAGACGACGAGGCCGGTCGGATCCATGGTGGCGCGCCCTTCAATGCCGGCCTGATAGCGGCTCGACCCGCCCGGGCGCAACGTGGAGGAGGTCGGCCCTCCCGGCAAGCTCCGCGAAGAGCGCCGGGTCGGCGCCGGTCATCCAGACCTGGCCGGACAGCGTCTCGACGGCTTCGAACAGCCCGCGGCGGCGGCCCGGGTCGAGGTGGGCCGCGACCTCGTCGAGGAGCACGAGGGGGGCGATGCCGGACATCGCGGCGACGAGGCGGGCCTGCGCCAAGACGAGGCCGACGAGGAGCGCCTTCTGCTCGCCGGTCGAGGCCGTGCCGGCCGTGATCCCCTTGGGGCCGTGCCCGACGGCGAGGTCCGAGGCCTGGGGGCCGGCAAGCGCGCGGCCTGCGGCACGGTCGCGGGCGCGGGCCTCGCGCAGGATCGCCCGGTAGCGGTCCTCGGCGTCGACGGCGGGGTGGGCCGCGACGAGGTCGTCGATCTCGCCTTCGAGGGCGAGCGTCGCGAAGGGAAAGGGAGAGGAATCGTCGCGGGTCGTCAGGATCAGGGCCGAGAGGCGCTCGACCGCCTCGCGCCGCGCCGCCGCGACCGCGATCCCGAGCTCCGCCGCCTCGCGCTCGACGGCGTCGAGCCAGGCGCGGTCGTCCCCCTCCTCGAGGAGGCGGTTGCGGGAGCGAAGCGCGCGCTCGAGGCCCGCGACCCGCGCCCCGTGCCCGGCGTCGATCGCCAGCACGAGGCGGTCCAGAAAGCGGCGCCGGTCGCCGGCGGGGCCGCGGAACAGGGCGTCGAGGTCGGGCGTCAGCCAGACGAGGCGCAGGTGCTCCGAGAAGGCGGCGGGCGAGGCCGCCGGCGCGCCGTCGACGCGGCAGATCCGTCCGCCGCGGCCCTCGCCCGCCGCTTCGAGGGCGGTGCCGAGCCGGTGCTCGCCCCAGGGGGCGTCGACCGCGACCGCCGCCGAGAACGAGCCCGGCCCGGGCCGGCGCGCCATCTCGGAAAGCTCCGCCCGGCGCAGGCCCCGCCCGGGCGCGAAGAGCGAGAGCGCCTCCAGGAGGTTCGTCTTGCCGGCCCCGTTCTCGCCGACGAGCGCCACGAGCCGGCGCCCGACGCTAAGATCGAGCGCCGGATAGGTGCGGAAATCCCGCAGCGCGAGGTGCGCGACGCAAGGCCCCGCCCCCTCGACGGAGGCGGACCGCAGAGGCGGCGGCGGCGCGGCGGCGGACATGCGGCTCGCCTCTATCCCACCCGGGCGGCCGCGCAAAACGGGGTCTTCCGTCCAGCACGTCACCGTTCACGGCACGCTTGCTGGTCAGCCCGCCGCGTGACCGTCCCATGGGACTGTTCTCGGTCCCGAATGGCGCAGGCACCGTGCTGATGCACCCGGACGATCGAGGTGTCGATCATCTGCACCGAGCTGCTAAAGGTCCATTGTACCGAGCTGCTCGTCAAAGGTTCGTGTGAAGCTCAGAACGCGAGCCGCGCTCGAAGATATCTTGGGGTTTTCAGCCCCTCTCAGATGATTCAAACGTTCTAAAGCGCGACACTTGTTGTCGCCTGAAATGAACCTCAGCACTGCCAGATAGAACGCATGTTCGGAGCTCTGCAAACTTGTCGGCAGAGTGCTCATACGCCTGGCAAGTGCGATTGAGAAAAGGCTCGATCTGATCGGATTGGCGTACGCCATTGCCGGTGACAACAAAGGAGTGGTACTCAGCAATGTCTCGCCCAATGTCGCCCAGATTTCGCTAGGCGATTCTGGATCCCACGCCCCAGTCGAGCCAAATGACGAGAGGTCATGACCTGCGACGTTCCAAGGTGAAACGAACCGTTCCAGCACGTGAGCGTAACTGAAATGCTCGGCAACATCAGGGAAAGCAAACCACAACAGATGAGACCACTCGTGAGCCAATATCGACGCAAGTGGATCGCTGGCGGTGGGTTGATAGAGCCGAATGCGCGCCCATGACTGGCTGTCCTCGTCCCAATAAGCTTCGCCTTGGATTCTGAAAAGTGGGTCACCACGCTGTTGGCGCAGCCACGGTTCTTCCGGGTGCGGGTGATCGAATACAGACAAGCGGCGTAACAGCCGAACGTCCGGGAGTGCCCGCAAACCCGAAAGAATCAACTCAGGGGAAAGTCGCGCATATTCAGGCGTGCGGTCCGGAACGGCGATCTTCAGCTCGGGAAAATCCCGAACAGGGTATACGTGCATAGGACAATCATAAAAAAGGCGGCCGGATATCGAAAATGCCCTGTAATCCTCAAAAGGCCCGCTCGGGTACTTGCCGAGCAAGGCCGGCTCGCGGTCGGCGAAGGGTGGCCCGAGGTTGTCCAACACGGCGGTTCATTCGGCATTTGACAATACCTGACGCGAAGTTCTTGCATCTGGCCGCCGGTCCAGCAACGCAAAACCGACGCCTGAGTCGAGTGCCGGTAGCCCCCTTCATCGGGGAGCCTTTTTTGCGCCTTGCATCAGCGCATCAATGAGCTTCTGAGTCTGCGGCGTCTGCTTGATCGACAGCTCCCACGCCTGCCCTTTGCCGAGCCTGTTCTTCACCTTGGTTCGCTCGACCAGCCCGAGCTTGAGGAGCTTCTGAAGGCTACGATGAACTTGCGAGTGCCCTTGTCCGCTTACCTCTGCGATCCGCTGCGCCGTGACCGGCTGCATCGTCAGGATCGTCGTGAAAAGCCCGATCTGCTGCATGCGGGCAGCGCCGGTTTCGTTGGGAAACACCTCTTCAAAAATCTGTTCCACGAAATGCGACAAGAAGGCTTGAAGTTGTGGCGGTATCATATTAGACCGTCTCTTATTCTACTTTCAAGCGAGTCATCGGGCCGCAGCAGCCCGCAGGTTATAGCCGATGTCCTGGATTGACCAACACGTAGGCGCCGCCGTTCGGGAGCGCCGCGAAGCCCTCGCGATGTCGGCCGACGAGCTGGCCGCTGCCCTGGAGCTCCCCACGGAAGCGCTCACGCGGCAGGAGCTTGGCGAGCTGCACATCAGCGTCTCTCAGCTCAAAGACCTCACGCGCGTCTTGGGTGTGGACGTGTCCTACTTCTTCGAGACGGCGATCGCCGAACTCGAGAAGCGCCCCGTCGGGCTCCGGTCGGTGCAGCCGCCCGACGAGGACTTGTTCATCCTGTCATTCCTCCGCACCCTCAACCGGCTCGCGCAGGGCCACGGGATCACCTCGCCCTTCCTCGGCATGGCCTGCGACGAGGTGGAGCGGGCGCTGCGACCCAACGCGATCGATAAGCACGTCGGCGCGCGCATCCAGCACCGCCGGCGCGAGATCGGCATGCAGCGGGAAGCGCTCGCGGCAGCCGTGGGGATTGAGGACGACGCGTTGCGCCAGTATGAGGAGGGCGAGCGACGGATCAAACCCGCCACGCTGCGGGCCGTCTGTACGGCTCTCCGTATCGAGCAGGACTATGTGTACGCGACGGTGGGAGCCGAAATCGTCTCCTTTCCGAAGTGGCCCTAGTGTGCTAGAAGGATTTGAGCGCAAGCGGAGTGCAAGGCTTTCGACCCTCTTCCGCTAAGTGCTTGAAAATCCTGACAGGTCCCGTAGCTCAGCAGGACAGAGCAGCGGTTTCCTAATTAGATCACCAAAATTCGCAATCGGTTCCCGCGATGTTACGGATTTCGTGAACGCAGCAACCGGCGCTCTGACCGTCCGCGCTCTAACCGGGGCGGGCACGTGTCGCTTTCGGGTCAGAACCCCTCCATCGACGACCGACGACAAAGAGTTCCGCTTTCAGCCACTCAGCGGACCCAAGCCTCAGGTCCGCTTCGTGCCACTTGGGCGGACCTGAGCGACGTGCCCGACAAGCTCGCGGCGAGGTCACGCTAGCTACAGCTTGTGCGCTTCACCTTATGGCCGACGCCCGACCACACGCTCGCCGCGGCCTAGTCTCGGCTATCCGCCCGCGTGGTCGTTGCCACCGTGCGCGGCGATGAACATGGCGACTGCCGACCGGCAATAGGATTGGATTTCGTTGTCGTCCTCTGCTCTCGCCTGATCGAAGCGCGCGATAATTAGGAGATCGGATCCTTTGAAAAGCGCGGCAAACAAGCGGGCGGACCGGAGAGGGTCGGCCACGTTCAGGAGCGCCTTCGCGTGCAACTGACGCAACAGGGCCTCGATTTGGGCGATGACATGGGCGGGGCCGGCTTCGTAATGGAGCCTGCTTAACGACTTTTGATTCGTCTTGTCGGCCATGATCATGCCTTCGACACTGCGGACGTCCGGGCTCAACAGCGTGCGAAGCAGGGATGATCCCACCGCCATGAGCTGATCTTCGGCAGAACCGTCGACGCCTTCAATAAGGGCCTGTGGTGCAAACAACTGCTGGCAGCCGGCCGCGATGGCTGCGCTGAACAGCGCCTCCTTGTTCTCGAAATGCCGATAGATGCTGAGCTTGGATATCTTCGCCCGCTGGGCGACCTTGTCCAATGTCGTCGCTTGGAAACCCAATTCCACGAAGAGTTCGCGCGCGGCATCGACGATCGTTTGGCCAAGCGCCTGGTTGGCGGGCCGGCCGCGCCGGCCCTGGCTGTTTTCGGTCACGACAATTCCGGTACTTGACAGTATCTCATTTCTTGAATTACGATACCACGCAGTGTCTTAATGCTGCAAGCCAGGCCCGGCCCATCCACAACACGGAGCCTATGACCATGGATGACGTCATCATCATCGGCGGCAGCTTTGCGGGTCTCGCAGGCGCCCTGCAGCTCGGCCGCGCCCGCCGGAAGGTCACCGTCCTCGATACCGGCGTGCCGCGCAATCGCTTCGCCGGCCACTCACATGGTCTGCTCGGCCACGATCACAAACCACCGCTGGACATCCTGGCCGAGGCGCGGCAGCAGCTGGCGCGCTATCCCACGATCAGGCTGGTCAATGCCCGGGCCGACAGCGTCTCCGGCGTCATCGACGATTTCTCCGTCCTCACTGCCGAGGGCGCAAGCTTTGGGGCGCGCCGCCTGATCCTGAGCTATGGCGTCGCCGACCAGATGCCTGATGTTCCGGGCTTTGCCGAAGGCTGGGGCACGTCCATCGTGCCCTGCCCCTATTGCGACGGCTTTGAAGTCGCCGGCCAGCATTGGGGCCTCGTCTGGTCCGGCCCGCAGTCGCACAATCAGGTCAGGCTGTTCCACGATTGGACCGACAGGTTGACGCTCTTCGCCGATGGTCACGACATTCC
>DASVPW010000193.1:0-18480 GCA_036389455.1 Beijerinckiaceae bacterium | reverse complement strand
CACGCATTCCGGCGCGAGCGTCACCAGGGTGATTCCTTCGCCGAGGCTCGTCAGCAGCGAAAAATCGTCTCCGGTCGGGCGGCAGATGGCGGCGGGATCGTGCACGCCCGGGCGCTCGGGCGAGATGAACGGGCCTTCGAGGTGGATGCCGAGGATGCCCGGGTTCCCGGACATGGCCTCGCGGACGGCCGCGATCGCCCGGCGCATCTTATCCGGGCTGTCGGTGATCAGCGTCGGCAGGAGGCTCGTGGTCCCGAACCGCCGGTGCGCCGCCGCGATCGCCGCGACGGTGTCGGGCGAAGGGTCGTCGTTGAAGAGGCGATCGCCGCCGCCGTTGACCTGCACGTCGACGAAGCCCGGCGCGAGCCAGGCTCCGGGCGGCAGCCGCTCGACCGCGGCGTCCGCGGGCGCCTCGGACCGGGGCAGGACCGCCGCGATGCGCCCGCCCTCGACGACGACGGCATGGTCGGGCAGCACCGCGTCGCCGTCGAAGACGTGGTCCGCCGCAATGACGTGGCGAGCGCGCGCGCTCATCGGGTGCGGGTCACCTTCTGGAGGTGCCGGGGCCGGTCCACGTCCATGCCGCGCCGCTCCGCGAGCCGCACCGCCATGCCGTAGAAGCTCTGGAGGAGGCAGATCGCGTCCGCCTCCGGCTGGTGAGGCGCGAGCGCCGGCAGGCGTCCCTCGCCTTCGCCCGGCTCCGCCACAAACAGCGCCGCGCCCTTCTCCCGCAGGTCGCCGGCGAGCCGGGAGAGGCCCGGCGCCGCCGCGTCGTTCGGCATGAACAGGAGGATCGGGTAGCGGCTCGACACGAGCGTCACCGGCCCGTGCAGGAACTCGGCGCCGCTGAACGCCTCGGCATGGAGGTTCGAGGTCTCCTTGAGCTTGAGTGACGCCTCGCGGGCAATGGCAAGCGTCGGCCCCCGGCCGATGGTCACGAGGCTCGCGGTCTCGGCGAGCGCCGGCAGCGCCGCGCTCCAGTCGAGGTCGGTCGCGAGCCCGAGCCGCTCGGGCAGGCGGGCGAGGCCGCCGTTCAGGCCGGCGTCGTCGGTCCACAGGGCCGCGAGGCGCAGGAGCGCGCTCATGGAGGCGACGACCGTCTTCGTCGCCGCGACGCTAAGCTCGGGCCCGGCCGCGATCGGCAGGACCACGTCGCAGGCGGCGGCGAGCGGGCTGTCCGGCGCGTTGACGAGCGCCGCCGTGACGGCGCCCGCCGCCTTGGCGGAGGCCGTAAGCTCCACGAGGTCGTCGCTGCGCCCGGACTGCGACACGGCGAGGAAGAGCTGGCCTTCGAGGCGCAGGCTGCGGCGGTAGACGGTCGCGACGCTCGGGGCAGCCGCCGCGACCGGGATGCCCAGCGTGCGCTCGATCAGGTGCTTGCCGAAGGTCGCGGCGTGGGCCGACGAGCCTCGGGCGCAGGTCACGACCACCTGCGGCGGGTGCCGCCGCAGGCGCCGCACGAGGTCGGCGAGGGGGGCGCGCAGGGCCTCGGCCTGGCGCGCGACGGCCTCCGGTGCCTCGCGGATCTCCGCCGCCATGCGGTTGTCGCTGTCAGTCATTCGTCCCCTGTACGATTTCCGGCGCGGCCCTGGAACCGCGCCCGCGATTGCGGTGTATGAGTCGTCCATGGAAACCGAAACCGTCAGCCAGCGCTACTCCGGGCTCGACGCCTGGGAAGCGTCCGAGATCCTCGATGCGCTGATCGAGGGACAGCTCGCGGCGGTCGCGGCCGTGCGGGGCGCCCGCGCCGCCATGGAGGAGGCGGCAGCCGCGATTGAGGCCCGCCTGAGGACCGGCGGCGGGCGGCTGATCTACGCCGGCGCCGGCACCTCGGGGCGCCTTGCCGTGCAGGACGGGGCGGAGCTGCCGCCGACCTTCAGCTGGCCGCGCGAGCGCCTCCTCCTCCTCATCGCCGGCGGCGACGAGGCGCTCGTCAACGCCGTCGAGGGGGCCGAGGACGAAGGCGAGCGCGGCGCCGAGCGCATCCGCCATCACCAGGTCGGCCCGGCGGACGTGCTCTTGGCCGTTGCGGCGAGCGGCACAACGCCCTTCACCCTCGCCTGCCTGACCGAGGCGCGGGCGCGCGGCGCGCTGACCATCGGCATCGTCAACAACCCCGGGACGCCGCTCTTCACCGGAGCGGATCACGGCATCTGGCTCGACACCGGCCCCGAGGCGATCGCCGGCTCGACCCGGATGAAGGCCGGCACGGCGCAGAAGATCACGCTCAACCTTCTGTCCTCGCTCGTCATGATCCGGCTCGGCCGGGTGTTCGACGGCCTCATGGTCGACGTGCAGGCGACGAACGCCAAGCTCGTGCGCCGCGCCGAGAACATGCTCATGCACCTGACCGACCGGGGCCGGGCCGAGGTGCGCGACGCCCTGACGCGGGCCGGTGGCAGCGTGAAGCTCGCGGTCCTCCTGCTCCAGGGCTGCGATGTCGGAGAGGCCGAGGCGGCGCTTGACCGCTCCGGCGGGCAGCTCAGGGCCGCCCTCGAGCTGGTCGGCGGGCGCGCGGGCGGCTGATCAGGGCACGTCCTGCCGCAGGGCGAGCGCCGCCCACGGGTTCGGGCGGGCGTAGCGCGCGGTGCGGCGGCTCTTGCGCGGCGCCGGCTTCTTCTCGCCGAGCCAGTGGTCGAGGAAGGCGTCGAGCCAGGACGCCACGTGCGGGTCGTACATGAACCGGCCCTCGATCTGGCGCGAGCGGTCCTGGGCGCCCGGCAGCTCGAGCCGGTGCGCCGCCCTGACGGTCCAGCGGCACATCATGGCGTGCGTGACCTCGGGATGGAACTGCAGGCCGAAGGCCTTTGGGCCGACGAGGATCGCCTGGGTCGGGAAGTCGTCGCCCGTCGCGAGCGTCGTCGCGCCGGCCGGGCACTCGAAGCCTTCCCGGTGCCAGTGGTAGACGTGGCTCGGCCACGGGCTGCCTAAGCGCTCCGCGACCCGCCCGCCCTCCGGCGTCGGCAGGAGCGGGAAATAGCCGATCTCGGCCTTCCCGTCCGGGTGCGGGTAGACCCGCGCGCCGAGGAGCCGCGCCATCATCTGGGCCCCGAGGCAGAGGCCGAGATAAGGCTTTTCTTCCCGGAGCGGCACCTCGATCCAGTCGATCTCGCGGCGGATGAAGTCGTCCTCATCGTTGGCGCTCTGGGGCCCGCCGAAGATCACCGCCCCGGCGTGCCCCGCCATCGTCGCCGGCAGGGGATCGCCGAAGCGCGGGCGGCGGACGTCGAGGGCATGGCCGCGCTCCCGCAGGAGGCGCCCGACGCGCCCCGGCGTCGAATGCTCCTGGTGCAGGACGATGAGGACCGGGAGCTTCTCGGTCTCCCGCAGCGCGCGCTTCGCCATGGCCACTTCGTAGAGCCCCCTGGCCGTCAGAGCCTAGGGCAAGGATGATGCCATATCGTCCTGACCAAGACGTGAACGCAAGTCGGGCGACGCCGGGTCAGCTATGCCTCCACAGGCTGGCGCGCGAACAGGCCGATCCCGAGGAGCCAGGCCGCCTCGGCGAGGAACGCGAGGGCGGCGGTCGCGGCGGCGCCCTGCAGGATCTGGAGCTCGTTCTGGTTCTGCAGGCCGGTGATGATCGGGGTGCCGAGCGTCGCGGCGCCGGCGAGCGCCCCGACGGCCGCCGTCGCGACCGCGAGCACGAGGGCGACCCGGACCGACTCCGAGACGAGCGGGAGCGCGAGCGGGACCTCCACCTCGCGGATGAGCTGCCAGCGGGTGAAGCCCATGGCGCGGGCCGCCTCCTTGACCTCGGCCGGGGCCGCCTCGATCGCCGCGATGGTGCCGCGCAGGACCGGCATGACGCAGTAGAACACGAGCGCCAGCACCGTCGGGGCCGCTCCGAAGCCGAGCGCCGGGAAGGCGAGCGCCACCACCACGACCGGCGGCACCGCCTGGAGGGCCGCGACGAGGGTGTCGACGAGCGGGCGCAACGCCGCCCCGGCCGAGCGGGTCACGACCACCCCGAGCGTCACGCCGAGGCAGCTCGCGACGGCGACGGAGGCGAGCGCGAGCGCGGCGTGCCGCGCCGCGAGGTCGAGCAGGCGGTCCGGCGGAACGGGGGTCTTGGGCGCCGCGCCGAGCGCCGCGGCGAAGCCCGACGCCACCGTCGGATCGGCGAGCGCCGCGAGCGCCACCGCCACCGCGGCCGCGGCGAGGCCGGATCGGACCTCCCTCACGACAACGGCCTCGCGAGGCGAAGCTCGAGCGCCCTCAAGGAGAGATCCGCCAGCACGGCGACGGCGACGATCGGGGCGCTGCCGAGGATGATGAGGTCCGAGGCGAACTGGGCCATGCCCTCGAACACGAGGGCGCCGAAGCCGCCCGCCCCGATGAGTCCCCCGAGCGTCGTGAGGCCGATGCTCTGGACGGCGGCGACGCGCAGCCCGCCGACGAAGACCGGAAGGCCGAGCGGCAGGCGGACCTCGTAGGCGATCCGCCGATCCGTCATGCCCATGCCCCGGGCGGTCTCGATGACGGCGGGATCGGCCGCGGCGAGGCCGGTCGCGATCCCCCGGGTGAGCGGCAGCGTCAGGTAGGCGGCGACGCCGACGAGCGCCGGCGTCGGGCCGATGGCGGCAAGGCCCAGCGCCCGCAGCGACGGCCAGGCGGCGAGCGCCAGCGACAGGAGCGACACCAGGAGCCCGAACAGGGCGACCGCGGGCACCACCTGCACCCCGTTCAGGGCGGCGTCGATGCCGGTCCGCAGCCGGGGATGCCGGAACGCCGTCCAGCCGAGCGGGATCGAGACCAGGAGCGCGAGCATGAGCGCCGCTCCGGACAGGGCGAGGTGGCGCCAGAACGCGGCCTCGAAGAGATCGGCCCGGGCCCGGTACTCGACCAGGATCGACAGGGCGTCGAAGGCGCCGGCGCGGCGGGCGACGGCGAGCGCCGCGAGCCCCAGGAGCGCGATCGACGCGACCCGGGCCGGGGGGAGCAGCCGCGCCTCGTCGAGGAGGAGGAGGCCGACGGCGCCGGTCGCGACCCAGAAGCCCGCCCCGACCATGCAGCGCGCCGAGGCCGGATGGCCGTCGAGGAGGCCCCCGGCCGCGAGCCCGGTCGCGATCAGGAGCCCGGTCAGAAGGGCGGCCAGAAGGGTGAAGCCGGCGGACCGGGCCGGCCCGGCGCCCCTGCCGCGGGACGAGAGGGCGAGGAACAGGGCGAGGGCAGCGGCGATCGCGTGAGCCCAGGCCCCGAGCGCCGCCGTCGCCGGCAGCGCCTGCCCGGGGAGGAGCCGGTTGGGGGCGACCGAGAGCCAGGCCCCTCCGTAGAGGGCTCCGACGCCGATGCCGGCCAGGGCCACCTTCAGGCCGACCGCGACCGCGCGGCCCGAGACGAACGGCAGGCGGTCGGAGCCGGGCTCGGCCGCGAAGGCGCCGGGCGGCGCGGTCACGGCCGGGCCGCGCTCAGCGCAGGAGCCCCTTCTGCTGCAGGTACGTCATGGCGACGTCCCGGGGCTGCCGGCCTTCGACCGCGACCTGGGCGTTGAGCGCCTGGAGCTGGTTCAGCGACAGGGTTGCGAACACCCGCCCGAGGACCTGGCGGATCGCCGGGTAGCGCTCCAGGACCGCGGCCCGCACCACGGGCGCCGGCTCGTAGACGATCTGGGCGCCCTTTGTGTCCTCCATGACGACGAGGTCGAGGGCCGCGATCGCCCCGTCGGTGCCGTAGACCATGGCGGCGTTGACGCCGCTGATCTGCTGGGCGGCGGCCCGCATGGTCACCGCCGTGTCGCCGCCGGGAAGGATCACGATCTGGTCGCGCGGCAGGGTGAAGCCGTAGGTCTTCTCGAACGAGGGCAGCGCCGCCGGGCTCTCCACGAACTCGGCCGAGCCGGCGAGCTTGATGGCCCCGCCCCGCTTCGCGGCTTGAGCGAAGTCGTCCATGGTGGCGAGGCGCTCGCGGCGGGCGAGGTCGCCGCGCACCGCGATGAGCCAGGTGTTGTTGGCCGGCGCCCGGTCGAGCCAGACGAGCTTGTTGGCCTCGAGATCGAGCCTCTTCACGAGATCGTAGGCGCTTTGCGCCTGCTTCCAGGCCGGGTCGCTCTCCCGGTTGAAGAAGAAGGCGCCGTTGCCGGTGTACTCCGGATAGAGGTCGATCTCGCCGGAGGTCAGCGCCGTGCGCACGATCTTGGTCGGCCCGAGCTGGAGCCGGCTCTCGACCGGCACTCCGGCCTTCTCGAGGGCGATCAGGATCATGTGGCCGAGGAGCGCGCCCTCGGTGTCGATCTTCGAGGCGACCGCCACCTTGTCGCGCCCCTGGGCAAGAGCCGGAAAGGCCCCGCCCCAGAGCGCCACGGCGGCGACGCACAGGACCTTGAAGCTTCGCTGCAATCGTCTGCGGATCATCGTCGAATCCTTTGCCTGACCTGCCTTGTCCCGGACCGCCCGCCTTCGATGGATTTTCGGCCCGGTCGCGATGGTAAGCCCGGCCCGCCGGCCCCGTTCCCCACGATCCCGCCGGATCGCGGCGATATTCCGCCCCGGCCGCCGCATTGTACACTATCCGACAGGCAAGGGCCGGCCGCGCCTCGAAGCGTGTTGCAAAACGGGCGCGGCGCGGCGTTTCGTTCGGTTCAGCATAGGTTCAGGCGGCAGGCCGCCTTGACAGGACGCGACCGCTCCGCTTGGCACGGAACCAGGGCGCGCGACGTTTTCCTCCCCATCGTCCCTGCGATCAGGGCTTCCCGCCGGAATTCCAATGAGCGACGACCGATTGAACGGGTTGCGGGTCCTGGTGATCGAGGACGAGGCCGCGATCTCCATGCTCCTCGAGGACATGCTGATGGACCTCGGCTGCGCGATCGTGGGGCCGGCGGCCCGGCTGAACGTCGCCCTCGAGATGGCGCAAGGGGACGACTTCGACATCGCGATCCTCGACGTGAACCTCGCGGGCGAATCGATCTATCCGGTCGCCGACGCCCTCGCGCAGCGCGGCAGGCTCTTCGTCTTCTCGACGGGCTACGGCGGCGCCGGCATCAAGGACCCGTACCGCGACCGCCCGGTGGTGCAGAAGCCGTTCAGCCAGCAGGACCTGAGGCGCACCATCCTGCACGCGCTCGACGGCAAGGGCTGAGGCCCGGGGCCGGACGTCCATGGCGCTCGACGGCTCGAAGCTCGCGAAGGCGCTCAGGGTCAAGCCCGGAACCCGCGTGAAGCTCGCCGGCATCGATCCGCGCGACGCGTCGCACCTCGGCAAGGAGGAGGACGCCAGGGCCGGCCTCGCCGAGGACGCGGCCGAGATCGACAAGCTCCAGGACCGGCTCTACGCCGAGGGCCGGCGCGCCGTCCTCGTGATCCTCCAGGGCACGGACACGTCGGGCAAGGACGGCACCATCCGCCACGTCTTCAACACGACGGGGCCGCTCGGGGTCTCCGTCACGGCGTTCCGCCGTCCGAGCGAGGAGGAGCTCGCGCACGACTTCCTGTGGCGCGCCCATCTCGCGGCGCCGCGGCGCGGCACGATCGGCATCTTCAACCGCTCGCACTACGAGGACGTGCTCGTCGGCAAGGTCCGCAAGCTCGCGCCGGGCAAGGAGATCGAGCGCCGCTACGATCAGATCAACGATTTCGAGCGCATCCTCGTGGAGAACGGCACCACGATCCTCAAGTTCATGCTGCTGATCTCCAGGGAGGAGCAGGCGGAGCGCCTGCGCGAGCGCCTCGACGACCCGCGGAAGCGCTGGAAGTTCAACCCGGCCGACATCGAGGACCGCGCGCTCTGGGACGAGTACGTCGCCGCCTACGAGACCATGCTGGAACGCTGCTCGACGGAGCACGCGCCTTGGCACGTGGTCCCGGCCGACCGCAAATGGGCCCGCAACGCCGCCGTCGCCCGGATCGTCCGCGCCACCCTCGAGGCCATGGACCCGCAATACCCGCGGCCCGACTGGGATCCGAAGGATTTCGAGATCGTCTAGAGCGGGATGACTTCTTCGAGTCGTCATCCCGCTCTATCTCCTTGCCTGAGCATGATCTTTTCCGAAAGCCGGGTTCCGCTTTTCGGGATCATGCTCTAGGAGCGCCGCGGAAAGGCTTTGTTAACCAGGCCGTTCCAGGATCGCGCACGGCATTCGCTTGGGAGACTCGGGCGATGCACCCTTTAAAGCTCACCCGGCGCCACGCCCTCATGCTGGGGCTCGCGGCGCTTTTCATGGCCGCCGGCTTCTTCTCGGCGATCGTCATGAAGGCCCCGCCGCCGGCCGGCGAGGCGCTCGACCGCGACGCCCTCGCGCGCCTCGCCGCCGAGGCCGCCATGGAGCCCGCCGCCACCGGCTCGGTCGATTAGCTGCCCGCCGCGGCAATCGCGGCCTTCTTAATAAATGTTAAGGCCACGCTGAAACCAAGCGCGTCAGCGTTCGTTCCTACCCTGGGCGCGATCCGCGCCGGAGGCGGGGAAGAGACGGGGACGAAGCAGATGCGGCAGGGCGACTTCCGTTCCGCCTTCGCGGGCGAGACGCAGGGTGGCCTGCGCCCGGACGGTCCGATCGACCTCGGCGCAATCGGGCGCACCCTCGGGCGGGCCCTGAGCGATGCCCTCGCGGAGCCTCTTCCGGAGGAGTGGCGCGCCCTCCTGTCCCGTCTCGATGACCGGCGTTCCCGCGACCGCAGCCTGGGCGAACGGCGGATGGCGCACGGCGAAGCGCACGGGTAGCCGCCGTCACGGGACTCCATCGAGCCGGACGAGGGCCTCCTCGAAGCGGGCGAACTGCTCCGCCGTATAGGCCGGGTAGTCGAAGTCGATGGTCGAGTGGATCTCGGCCGTCATGCTCCACATCACCTCGCGCAGGAGCGAGACGCAGCGCATGCCGGCGAAGACCCGGGCAAGCGCCGCGTCCGGCTCCGCGCCGGAATAGAGCGTCAGAAGCCGGCGCTCCCCGTCGCGGTCGAGCCCGGCGTTGGTCGCAAGGTTCGCGAGGTCGAAGAGCGGCGTCGAGAAGCCGGCGTAGTCCCAGTCGATCAGCCACAGCCGCTCGCCGTCGTCGATGAGGTTCGAGGGCAGGAGGTCGTTGTGGCCGAACACCACGTCGACGGGCCCGAGCATCCCCTCGACCCGCGCCGCGACGGACAAGAGGCGCGGCAGCTCGGGCAGCCAGCGACTCTGCCCCTCGCGCAGCGTCGCGGCGTAGTCGCGCAGGACATGGAAGGGCCAGAACATCAGCACCGGTCCGCGAAGGTGCCGCGGCACTTGCGTGTGGCAGCGGCGCACGAGGTCGACGACCCGGGGCAGGACCTCGGGCCGGCGCACGTCCTCGGCGGTGAGCGTCCGGCCCTCGACGAAGCGCATCACGAGCGCCCCGGGCTCGGCGTGGACGACCTCCGGCGACAGCCCGGCGGCATGCGCCGCGAGTGCCGCCGCGCGCTCGTTGAAGCGCATCACCTGATGGACCGGGATGTCGTCGCCTATCCGCACCACGAACTTCTCGGCGCCGTCCCGTACGACGAAGTTGACGTTGGTCATGCCGCCGCCGAGGGGCTCCACCGTAACGGGGCCGCGCCAGCAGGGCAGGGTTTCGGCGCGCAGGCGCGGGTCGAGGATCATCTTGATACCCGTCGTGAGCCGGACCGCACCCTCCATACCGGTCGTCCCGGCCGAAGCGAAGCGGAGAGCCGGGATCCATCCCTCGCGGCAGCCATGGTCCCGCCCTCCGCGGCGCTCCGGCCGGGACGACCCATTCCCGCGGCGGCCGGAATGTGGGAATTTGTGGTTTTTTGCCGCGCGGGCTATCAGTCCTCCGAACCATAAAGCTCCGGGGGCCGCATGAGCGCCGACCTTCCTTCGTCCGCCGAGATCGTCGTCGTCGGCGGCGGCGTGGTCGGCTGCTCCGTCGCCTATCACTTGGCCGAGATGGGCCGGCGCGACGTGGTGCTGCTGGAGCAAGGCCGCCTCTCGTGCGGGACGACGTGGCATGCGGCGGGACTGGTCGGGCAGCTGCGCGCGCACCAGAACATGACGCGCCTCGTCCAGCACTCGATCGACCTCTACTCCCGGCTCGAGGCCGAGACCGGGCTCGCCACCGGCTGGAAGCAGTGCGGCTCGATTATCGTGGCGCGCACGCCGGAGCGCATGACGCTCCTGCGCCGCGTTGCCGCCTCCGCGACCGCGCAGGGCGTCCCCTGCGAGGTCATCTCGGTGAAGGAAGCCGCCGACCGCTACCCCGTCATGGCCACGGAGGACCTCCTCGGCGCCCTGTGGCTGCCGAGCGACGGCAAGGCCAACCCCGCCGACGTGACGCAGGCGCTCGCCAAGGGCGCCCGCATGCGCGGCGCGAGGATCTTCGAGAAGACCAAGGTCTTAGGGATTCGCGTGAAGGACGGTCGCGCCGCCGGCGTCGAGACCGCTGAGAGGCCGATCGAGGCCGAGATCGTCGTCAACTGCGCCGGGCAGTGGGCGAAGGCGGTCGGGCGCCTCTGCGGCGTCACCGTGCCGCTGCATTCGGCCGAGCACATGTACGTCGTCACGGGGAAGATCCCGGGCGTGCACCCGGACCTGCCGGTGATGCGCGATCCCGACGGCTACATCTACGTCAAGGAGGAGGTCGGCGGCCTCCTCGTCGGCGGCTTCGAGCCGGTCGCGAAGCCGTGGGCGACGGACGGCATCCCGGAGCCGTTCGAGTTCCAGCTCCTCCCCGACGACTGGGACCAGTTCCAGATCCTGATGGAGAACGCGCTGATCCGCCTGCCGGCCCTGCACGAGGCCGAGATCAAGACCTTCGTCAACGGCCCCGAGAGCTTCACCCCCGACAACAACTTCATCATCGGCGAAGCCCCCGAGCTGAAGAACTTTTTCGTCGCCGCCGGCTTCAACTCCATCGGCATCGCGAGCGGGGGAGGGGCCGGCAAGGCGCTAGCCGAGTGGATCGTCGGCGGCGAGCCATCGCTCGACCTCTGGCCCGTCGACATCCGCCGCTTCGCCCGCTTCAACGGCAACGACACCTGGCTGCGTTCGCGGGTCGGCGAGGTGCTCGGCCTCCACTACATGATGCCGTGGCCGAACCGGGAGCTTGCGTCCGCCAGGCCTTTCAGGCGCTCGCCGCTCTACGACCGGCTTGAGGCGCGCGGCGCCGTGTTCGGCTCCAAGATGGGTTGGGAGCGGCCGAACTATTTCGCCAGGAGCGAAGACGAGGGCACGATCCGCTACTCGTTCGAGCGCCAGAACTGGTTCGACACCGTCATGGCCGAGCAGCGCGCCGCCCGCGAGGGCGTCGCGGTCTTTGACCTCACCTCCTTCGCGAAGCTCCTGGTGCAGGGCCGCGACGCCGAGACCATGCTGCAGCGGCTCTGCGCCAACGACGTCGCGGTGCCGGTCGGCCAGACCGTCTACACGGGCCTCTTGAACGCGCGCGGCACCTTCGAGAGCGACGTCACGATCGCGCGGCTCGCCCGCGACGGCTTTTTGATCGTCACCGGCACGGCCCAAGCCGTCCGCGACGCCGACTGGATCCGCCGGCACATCCCGGACGAGGCCTGCGCGACGCTGACCGACGTGACATCGGCCTACGCCGTGATCGCCGTCATGGGCCCGCGCTCCCGCGATCTCCTTTCGCGCGTGAGCCGCGCGGACTTCGGCAACGCCGCCTTCCCGTTCGGTGCGATTCGCGAGGCCGACATCGGCTATGCCACCGTGTGGGCCTCGCGCCGCACCTACGTCGGCGAGCTCGGCTGGGAGCTCTTCGTGCCGACCGAGTTCGCCGCGACGGTCTACGACACGCTGACCGAGGCCGGCGCCGGCCTCGGCCTTGCGGACGCCGGCTACTACGCCATCGAGTCCTTACGCCTGGAGAAGGGCTACCGCGCCTGGGGCCGGGAGCTGACGCCGGACTACACCCCGTGGGAAGCCGGTCTCGGCTTCGCCGTGCGCCTCGACAAGGGCGATTTCCTGGGGCGCGACGCGCTCGCCGCCGCGAAGGGAAAGCCGCTCAAGCGCCGCTGCGTCTCCCTCGTCGCCGCCGACCCCGATGCGCCGCTCGCCCACGGCGGCGAGCTCGTGCTCCGCGACGGCCGCCCAGTCGGCGAGGTCACCTCCGCCGCCTTCGGCGCCGCCGTCGGCCGGGTCGTGGCCCTCGGCTACGTGTCGTCGGGGGGCGAGGCGATCGACGCCGCCTGGCTGGAGAACGGCGGCTTCGCAGTCGAGATCGCGGGCGTCCGCGCGCCCGTGCGGGCGAGCCTCAAGGCGCCTTACGACCCCTCCTCGGCTCGCACGCGGATGTAGCATCTCCCTCGCCTGATCGGATTGGAGGGCGTCAGCGGATTTCGCCCGGCGCAGGAGAATAACTCTTGCGGAAGATGGGATCCCGAACCACCCCGTAAGTGCCGTCGGCATAGTGGAGAAGCCAATCCCCCGCACGCCCGTGCAGCGGGTCGTCCTGCCAGCTCACCGGCACGTCGCGCGGGCGATCCAGGCGCAGCGCGTAGGCGACAGTCGGCCTTTTGCGGTAGCTGCCGTTCTCCCCGGCCCGGACCGGCGGCACCGGCTCGTAGCCGGACAGGAACATCTCGCGCCGGACGGGCCAGCGCTCGCCTTCGACCCCGGTCAGAATCGCGTCCCCGGCCCGGAAGCGCACCGGGCCTTCCAGCGTCTCGCACACGCCGTCCGCGGCCGCGAACTCGACCTGGACGGGGATCGGCTTCTTGCAGACCCGCAGCGCGCGCGGGTCGGCGGCGAGGTCGGGAAGGGCGTCGGTCACGGCAGCTCGTCCTGGTAGCGGCGCACGAGGCCGTGCCACGACGCATTCTCCTGTCCCATCGTCTCGGCCGCCTTCGAGGCAAGGCGCCGCACCTCCCGCCAGGCCTCCTTCACGGCGGGGGCATCTTCCGGTGAGGGCGGATGCTTGATCAGGTTGTCGAGCGCTTCGGCGATCTGCCTCAGGTCCCTTTCGACCCCGAGGCTGAGGGCGGCGCGGTGGACGATCCCCAGGCGGATTCCCGCCCCGTGCAGGGCAGCGGCAAGAGCCGGGCCCGCGGCCGTGACGAAGAGGAGCCCTTCGGCGTGGGAGCAGAAGTGCGCCACGACGGCGATCATGGTGAGAACGAAAATCGCCTGTGTCGTGAACCGCAGGCGGCTCTCGGCCTGTTCGAGCTTATGGTGGTTGCGGTGATGGTACTTGGCCTGATCGGCGACGATGCAGTGCAGCCAAGCCGCCGCCCTGACCGGGGTCAATGCCGCCTCGAGCCGGGGAAGGCCTTGGTCCCGCACCGCGCGCTTCACCTCCGCGAGGGCGAGGAGCCCGAGTTCGATCTCCTTGCTGCCGCGGTCGTTTCCGACCGGCATCGCATCCTCCGTGGCGAGCGCCGGGGGCAGCACGAGAAGCGGCAGCGACATGCGGGCGATCCGCAGTTGCTCGGCCCCGAAGCGGCAAGCCGTCCAGCGGTCCTGGAGGCTGCTGCGCCGCGCTCCCAGCACCAGAGACATGACGAGCAGCAACGAGAGAAGCTCCAGAACCCCCCACGTCGATGCGAGTGCCTTCACATCGACGCTAAGGTGGCCGGCGACCGCCGCAAAGACCGCGAAGGCGGCAGCGAGATGCGCGGTCCAGATGAGGTCTCGATGAACGTAGGACCCGTACAACGCGCTACGGTCCATGGCATCGAACTGGGCGGCGATCCTGGACGACGGGTCGATTGCGGCGGGGTCGGGCGCCTCCTTCAGGCAGCCGTCGGGCGCAAAGTATGCACTCGGCTGCCATTCCCGGCCGAAGCAGTTGCGCAGCCGCTTGCGGCTTTCCGCGACGCCCCCTTGGTGCCTTCCAAGCCAGTTGTAAGCGAACATTTCCATTATCGCCTGCTCGAAGCGACCGAAACAGGACCGCCCGCGGGCATGCCAGCCCGGCGCCTCCGGATCGAGGCGGTGGGTAACGCTGACGAGAGGCGGAAGCCGGGGTAGAGGGCCGCCGGGGACGATCAGCGGCTTGCCGCGTTCCGTCGCCGTACGCACGAAGGAGCTTTGCCCGGACGCAGGTCCGACCAGGACGACGTCGGAGAGAGCGAGGGCGAAATCCTTCTGCTCACCTGGGGATATGCCGGGCGGCGCCCGCAGGACGAAGGCCGTCGTTTGCGGCATCGGGACATCGGCGCCGAGCAGGATCTCGGTCTCGACCCCGAGGCCGGTCAGGACATCGACGAGCGCGCGGTCGTCGTCGGGAAGGAGGCAGAGGAGGACGCGGACCGTCGTCGAAGCGCTCGCCAGAGTCGCCCGTAATTGTGCCGGGTCGACGGCGTCACCCAGGACTTCGGGCAGAAGCAGGACGACAAGCCTCTTATCGCCGCGGGCGCGGGACCCTGACGGGCGAATGGACTTGGGCATCGTCATAGGCTCCGCGTCACAAGATTATTTATCATCAACCCGATGCCCAGGGACAGCCTACTATGTGCTGCGCAATGCAGCGGTTCGGCACATGCGTATTCGTCTCAAATCAGATCAGGATCTTCCGCCGCTCCGGATCGTACGGCGCCCTCGGTGAGCGCGTCGCCGGGACGCGGCGGCCGAAGGTCTCGATCTCGTAGCGCTCGTGGCCGGCGTGCTCGGCCGGGACGTAGCCGTAGACGATGCTCTTCTGGACCGTGTGGCCAAAGCCGCCGCTGGAGGTGACGCCGAGGAGGGTCTGCCCGAGCCAGATCGCCTCGCCGCCGTAGACGGGCGCTTCCTCCTCGAGGAGGAAGCAGCAGAGGCGGCGCTTCGGGCCCTCGCCCTTCGCCTTGACGAGGGCCTCGCGGCCGATGAAGTCGCCCTTGTTCAGCGCCACCGCAAAGCCGAGGCCGGCCTCGAAAGGCGTGTAGTCCGGGGTGATGTCGGCGCCCCAGTAGAGGTAGCCCTTCTCGAGGCGCAGCGACTCGACGGCGCGGTAGCCGGCGTTGGCGATGCCGAAGGCGCGGCCCGCCTCCCACAACAGCTCGTAGACGTGCTGCGCGTACTCGACGGAGAGGTGCAGCTCGTAGCCGAGCTCGCCGACGTAGGTGACGCGCAGCGCGTCGACGGGGGCGTAGCCGATGCGGACCCTCCGCACGCCCATGTAGGGGAGGGCTGAGCCGCTCACGTCGCCGTCCGCGACGGCCGCCAGCACCTCGCGGGAGCGCGGGCCGCACAGGTTGATGACGGCGCGCGCCGCGGTCACGTCGCGGAAGGCGACGCTGCCGTCCGGCGGCAGGTGCTTCTGGATCCAGCCACCGTCGCGCACGCCGAAGCCGCTGCCGGTGACGACGTAGAAGCGCTCCTCGTCGAGGCGCGCGATGGTGAGGTCCGCCTCGATGCCGCCGCGCGCGTTGCAGAGCTGGGTGTAGGTGAGCGCGCCCGGCGGCTTGCCGAGGTCGTTCGCCGCGATCTTTTGGAGCGCGCCGAGGGCGCCGGGTCCCGCGATCTCGAACTTGGAGAAGGAGCTCATGTCGATGACGGCGACGCGCTCGCGCACCGCCCGGTGCTCCTCGGCGACGGCGGAAAACCAGTTCGGGCGGCCCTCGAAGGAGGGGCGGTCCTCGACGGCCTGCGCTTGAGGCGCGAACCAGTTCGGCCGCTCCCAGCCGTTGCGCGAGCCGAACACGGCGCGCTGCGCGGCCAAGAGCGAATGCAGCGGCGAGCGCCGCCCGCCCCGGGCGGAGCGCATCTCCTCGACGGGCCAGTGCAGGGCGTAGTAGCGCCCGTAGGCCTCGACCGAGCGCTCGGCGAGGTAGCGGCGGGAGGCGTGGTGGGGCCCGAAGCGGCGCACGTCGAAGGCCCACAGGTCGCTCTCGGGCTCGCCCTCGAGGATCCACTGCGCCATGGCGTTGCCGGCGCCGCCGCTCGCCGCGATGCCCGAGGTGAAGCCGCAGGCGACGAAGAAGTTGTCGAGCCCCGGCGCCGGCCCCATGATCGGCTCGCCGTCCGGCGAGATCGGGATCGCCCCGTTGATGATGGTGCGAAGCCCCATCTCGCCAAGCACCGGAATGCGCTCGGCGGCGGGCAGCATGAAGGCCTCCAGCCGCTCCATGCTGGGCTGGAACAGCTCGCGCTCGAAGCCCTCCGGCATGCCGGCCTCGCCGAAGGTCGGCACGTTGTCCTCCCAGCCGCCGATCGCGAAGGCGCCGGGCTCGGGCTTGAGATAGAAGATGCCGTCGGGGTCGCGCAGCGTCGGCAGGCCGGGCGGGATGTCGGCGCGCTTCTCCGTCACGACGTACTGGTGCTCGACGGCGCCGGCCGGCAGCTCGATGCCGGCGAGCTTGCCGACGTCGCGCGCCCAGATGCCGGCGGCGTTGACGGCGATCTCGCAGGAAATGTCGCCCTGGTCGGTGCAGATCTTCTCGACGCGCCGATCCTTGACCGTAATCCCGGTCACCCGCACCCGCTCGACGATGCGCACACCCCCGGCCCGCGCCCCCTTGGCGTAGGCCTGCGTCAGGCTCGACGGATCGACGTACCCGTCCGTCGCAATGAACACCGCCCCCTCGACCCGGTCGAGGGTGATGAGCGGGAAAAGCTTTTGGGCTTCGGAAGGGGTGAGCATCTCGAGCGCGAAGCCGAAGCTCCGCGCCGTCGTCGCCATGCGCTTCAGCTCGCTCCAGCGCTCCTTCGAGGAGGCGAGGCGCAGGCTCCCGACGCTCTTCCACTCGACCGCCTGCCCGGTGTCCTGTTCGATGCGGGCGTAGAGCGCGGCCGAGTACTGCATCAGCCGCGTGAGGTTGCGCTTCGAGCGCAGCTGCCCGACGAGGCCGGCGGCGTGCCAGGTCGAGCCGTGGGTGAGGCCCGCCTTCTCCAGGAGCACCACGTCGCGCTCGCCCGCTTTGGCGAGGTGGTAGGCGATGCTGCAGCCGATCGCGCCGCCGCCGACGATCACGATCCGGGCCTGGGACGGAAGCACGCGTTTCTCCAGTGCTATGCCAGCTACGCCGCTCAAACCTCCTCATCCTGAGGTGCGAGCGAAGCGAGCCTCGAAGGACGCACACCGCGGATGCAGCCACGCCGGTGTGCGTGCTTCGAGGCTCGGCCTGCGGCCTCGCACCTCAGCATGAGGAAGTCTGAGCAGGCGAAAGCGATCAGCGCTGCATCTCGCCGAGGTACCAGTCGAGGAAGTGGGCGACGTTGCGCTCGCGGAACGTCGAGAACGGCCCGGGCACGTAGTGGCGCGAGGAGACGCCGACCTGCTGGCCCTCGCAGATCGCCCAGTCCTGCCGGTTGGTCTGGTCCCAGACCGGCAGCAGCTTGTCCAAGGTGTAGTCCTGCCCCTCGACGGCCTTGCCGTCGACGAGCCAAGTGCCGCGGATGTGGGTGAGGTCTGGGCCGATCGGGGTGATGCGGGCCGCGACCGCGTGGTCGCAGTTGGTGTGCTGCCAGAAGTTCGGGAACATGGTGGTGCGCAGCGTGCCCGTGTCGACCTCCGGCACGTCGCCCATGAGAGGGGCGATGAGGGCGCCGTCGAGGCTCTGCGTCACGTAGCCCTTCATCAGCGGCGTGCGGTGGCAGCGGTAGTAGGCGCCGGTCATCTCGGAGGAGGTGTTGCCCTCGCTGAGGCCGAGGCTCCGGAAGCGGGCGTTCGCGGCTTCCGTGATGGCGTCGAGCTCGGCCTGGAGCCTCGGGTCGAACAGGGCGCGGTCGCGCATCACGTCGTAGGTCGCGGCGTTGTACTCGTCGTGGTGCGAGGGGCAGTGGTAGCACTCGCGGTTGTTCTCGAAGATGATCTTCCAGTTCGCCTTGACGACGTAGTCGACGGTGTGGGCGACCTTCGCTTTCTCCAGGGCATGCGGCGCCATCTGCGGCGCGATGGTCTCGATCACGTCGGAGAAGTCCGGCGGATCGTCCGAGAAGTTCACGAAGAGGAGGCCGGCGACGTTGTGGAGGGCGACCGGGAACAGCGAAAGCTCCGAGCGCTCGACGTCGAACTCGCGCTTCGTCGCGGTGATGAGGCTGCCGTCGAGGTCGTAGGTCCAGCGGTGGTAAGGGCAGACGAGCTTGCGCGCGTGGCCGCTCTCCTCGTTGCAGATGCGGGTGCCGCGGTGGCGGCAGAAGTTGTGGAAGGCGCGCACCTCGCCGTCCTTGCCGCGCACCACCACGATGGTCTCGGAGCCGAGAGCCCAGGTGAAGAAGTCGCCCGGGTTCGGGATCGCGCAGGCGTGGCCGGCGAAGAGCCAGCGGCGGTAGAACACGCGCGCCAAGTCCGCCTCGAACACCTCGGGGGCCGTGTAGAAATCTCGCTCCAGGGGCCCGCCCGGCACGTGCCGCCGCACGAGGGCCGCCAGATCCGAGCCAAGCCTGTCCGAGCCGGGAGGCATCGCCCGCGTCGCCATGTAGTTCACGAAGACCTCCCGTGCCGCGCCGCCATGCCGGACCTTAGCACCCGCCGGCCCGTCCGCCCCAATCCGCAATGCCACATTTTCCCACAAAATCACACTCCTTGCCGGACCGCAGCCCCATGCTAAGCTCCCTGGGAGGCTGGCGAAGACCGGCCCCACAGAGAGGCAAAGCGCCGCGGCTCGGCAGGTTCATGACACTGTCGCGGACTCATGCGAACGC
>DASVPW010000192.1:0-19579 GCA_036389455.1 Beijerinckiaceae bacterium | reverse complement strand
GCGTTCGCGAGCACGACCCCGGTGACGCCGCCGACCGTGAACAGGAAGATGAAGCCGATCGCCCACTGCATCGCCGCGGTGAAGCGGATCGAGCCGCCCCACATGGTCGCGATCCAGGAGAAGATCTTGATGCCGGTGGGCACCGCGATCACCATCGTGGCGAAGACGAAATAGGCCTGCGTCTGCAGCGACAGGCCGACCGTGAACATGTGGTGCGCCCACACCACGAAGCCGACGACACCGATCGCCACCATGGCGTAGGCCATGCCGAGATAGCCGAAGATCGGCTTCTTCGAGAAGGTCGAGACGATGTGGCTGACGATGCCAAAGGCCGGCTAGATCATGATGTAGACTTCGGGGTGGCCGAAGAACCAGAACAGGTGCTGGTACAGGATCGGGTCGCCGCCGCCCGAGGGATCGAAGAAGGTCGTGCCGAAGTTGCGGTCGGTGAGGAGCATGGTGATCGCGCCCGCAAGCACCGGCAGGGCGAGGAGCAGCAGGAACGCGGTGACGAGGATCGACCAGGCGAACAGCGGCATCTTATGCAGGGTCATGCCGGGCGCACGCATGTTCAGGATCGTGGTGATGAAGTTGATCGCGCCGAGGATCGAGGCCGCGCCCGCGAGATGCAGCGACAGGATGCCGAAGTCGAGAGCCGGCCCCGTGTGGCCCATGACCGAGAGCGGCGGGTAGACGGTCCAACCGCCGCCGAACCCGAGCGAGCCCGGGGCGCCTTCGAAGAACAGCGACAGGCAAAGCAGGAAGAAGCCCGCGACGGTGAGCCAGAACGAGATGTTGTTCATACGCGGAAACGCCATGTCGGGCGCCCCGATCATCAGCGGCACGAACCAGTTTCCGAAGCCGCCGATGAGCGCCGGCATCACCAGGAAGAACACCATGATGAGGCCATGGCCGGTGACGACCACGTTGAAGGCCTGGGGGTTCGCGAAGAACTGCAGGCCCGGCTCCTGCAGCTCCATGCGCATCAGGATCGAGAAGGCCGCTCCGACGAGGCCGGCGCAAAAGGAGAACACGAGGTAGAGCGTGCCGATGTCCTTGTGGTTGGTGGAGTACATCCACCGCCGCCACCCGGTCGGGGTGTGGTGGTCGGCGTGATCGGCGTGGGTTGCGTAAGCCATGACGAGACCCTGGGTCCTCTGTTCCGTCTAATCGTTCGCGGCAAGCGTCACGCCGCCGGAAGCAGGAGCGGCGGCAGCGGCGGGATACTTCTGCTTCGCTTCGGCGAGCCAGGCCGCGTAGGCCGCTTCGGACGTCACCCGGATCTGGATCGGCATGTAGGGGTGGCCGTTGCCGCACAGCTCGGAGCACTGGCCGTAGTAGACGCCCTCGCGCTCGGCCCTGAACCAGGTCTCGTTGAGGCGCCCCGGCACAGCGTCGATCTTGATGCCGAAGGACGGCAGGGCGAAGGCGTGCAACACGCCCTCCGCCGTCACCTGCACCTTCACCACCTTGTTCAAGGGCACGACCATCTCGTTGTCGACGGCGAGGAGCCGCGGCGCGTTCGCGCCGGCCTTGATCGCTTCGGCGCGCTTCGCCTCGTCAAGCATGAAGGACTCGAACTTAAAGCCGCCCTGGTCCGCCGGGTACTCGTAGGTCCAGTACCAGCCATTCATGCCCGTCGCCTTCACGACGACGTCGGCCTTTGGAATGATGAGCTGCTCGCGGAGCAGCCGGAACGACGGGATCGCGATCGCGACCAGGATCAGCACCGGCACGATCGTCCAGGCGACCTCGATCAGGGTGTTGTGCGTCGTGCGGCTCGGGACCGGGTTCGCCCGTTCGTTGAATTTGACCACGACGGCGATGAGGAGCGCGAGCACGAAGAAGGAGATCGCCGTGATGATCCAGACGAGCCAAGTATGAAAATTGTGCACTCCTTGAGCGAGCTCGGTCATCGGGTTCTGCATGGCGATCTGCCACGGCTCGGGCTGGCCGGTGCCGGCCGCGAGCGCGGCCGTCGAGCCGAGCGCCAGCGCGAGGCCTGCCATGGCGAGGCGGGCCGCCAGGCGGTGTCCAATGCTCTTCGTCCGCATCGGGATTTCGAAGCTCCTGTTCGGCCCGGGCCCGCGTCGGCGTCACAAGACGCGAAGAGGCGCGCGGCGACCGCGGCGAGGCCCTGTTCGACGGGCGCCAAGAACCACAACGCGCGCTCAAGCGCAACGGCTCCGGCGATGCCGGCCTGTGCGTCATAAAGGCCCGAAAACGCCGCAATTCCAACCCTCATGCGGGCCTTGCTTGACAGGTGCAGTGGCCCGTGTTCGGAACGGCCGCCGCTCGTCCGGCGTCGGACGAAAGATTCAGGGAAGGGACATGGCGCTTCTTCGCTCGCGATCGGTCCGCAGGGCCGCGGCCGCGGCCCTGTTCACGGCAGCGTCCGGCGCCGCCGTGGCCCAGGGGGTCGTGCGGACTACCAACGGCGACTGGCAGACCCGCTGCGAGACGCCGCCCGGGGCGAAGTCCGAGCAGTGCGCCCTTGTCCAGAACGTCATGGCCGAGGACCGGCCGAACCTGACGCTTCTCGTGATCGCGCTCAAGACCGCCGACGGCAAGTCGCGGCTCCTGCGCATGGTGGCGCCGCTCGGCATCCTGATCCCGGCCGGCGTCGGGCTGCGCATCGACGACAAGGACATCGGCCGCGCCGGCTACGTGCGCTGCCTGACGACCGGCTGCATCGCCGAGGCGGTCCTCGACGATACGCTCCTCGGCCAGCTCAAGAGCGGCCAGACCGCGACTTTCATCGTGTTCCAGACCCCCGAGGAGGGGGTCGGCATCCCGGTCTCGCTCAACGGCTTCGGGACCGGCTTCGACAGCCTGCCTTGAAGCGGCGGCAGCCGCGCGGCGAAGGCGCGTAGCGAGGGGAGAGGACTGCATGAATCGATCGGGATTCGGGGCGAACCGGCTTCTTGCCTGGGCGGCCTGCGCGGCCGTTGCGGCCGCGGCGCCGGCGTCGGCGCAGAGCATCGGCGACACGCTCTCGAACCTCTTCAAGTTCGGCGGCACGACGGAGCCAAAGGAGGCTCCCCGCGAGACCGGCGACGTCTACTGCCCGACCGTCGGCATCATCGAGGGCGGGGCGGCGCTTCGGGCCTACACGGGCGGAAAGGTCGGCGAGCCTTCGGCGCTGCGCCACCAGATCGCCATCGGGCAACTCGCGCGAGAGTGCGCCGAGCAGCCGGACGGCTCGATCCTCGTCAGGGTCGGTGTCGAGGGCCGCGCGCTCCTCGGGCCCGCCGGGCAGGCAGGCCGCTTCGACGCCCCCGTGACCTTCGTGCTCAAGCGCGGCGACCGCATCCTCGCGACCCGCACCCAGCGGATTTCCGTTGCGGTGCCGGCGGGCGACACGCAAGGCAGCTTCGTCACCGTGCAGGACGGCCTCGTGGTGCCGGCGGGCGTCGGAGAATACGAGATCGACGTCGGCCTCATCGCCAGAACGGGCGAAAAGCCCGAGCGCCCGGCGCGGCGCAAACGCGGCTAGGATTGCCCGACGCGCCCGCGGCGTTGACATCGCCTGAGCCCTCGGTCACACAAGGCGTGCCGCTGATCCCCGCGGGAGAGACCGACTCGTCCGTCCGGCGAGCCGGCGCCGAAGGCGCAACCGCCCCGGAAACGCTCAGGCCAAAGGACCGCGCGGGAGCTGGCACTCTGGAAAGCGGCGAGGCTCTTTCTAGGGCATCGCCCACCGACGGGGGTAACTCCGGCCGAGGCCGGGGGAAATCTCTCAGGTCCAAGGACAGAGGGGGCGCTCACGGGCCTGAAAGGTCCGGCGGGGCGCGCGACTCTCGTTCCCGAGGACCCCATGGCTGAGCCGGCCGGCGCATCCCTCCTCAAGACGCCGCTCCACGCGGAGCATGAGGTTCTCGGCGCCCGCATGGTGCCCTTCGCCGGCTACGCCATGCCGGTGCAGTACCCGACCGGCATCCTCTCGGAGCACGTCTGGACCCGCGAGCACGCTGGCCTCTTTGACGTGTCGCACATGGGGCAGGCGGCCCTCGTCGGCCCCGACCATGCGACCACCGCGAAGGCGCTCGAAGCCCTCGTTCCTGCCGACATCCTCAACCTCAAGCCCGGCCGGCAGCGCTACACCCAACTCCTCTCCGACGACGGCGGCATCCTCGACGACCTGATGGTGGCGCGGCCGGGAAACCCGCTCCAGGACGGCGAGCTCCTCCTCGTGGTCAACGCCTCGACCAAGGAGGACGACTACGCCCACATGGCGGCGCACCTGCCCGCAGGCGTCGAGCTTCGCCGCTTCGACGACCGCGCACTGCTTGCGCTGCAAGGGCCGCAGGCCGAGGCGGTGCTGGCACGGCTTGCGCCGGACGTGGCCTCGCTCGCCTTCATGGAGGTGACGCAGACCATGATCGGCGCAATCCCGGCGCACGTCTCGCGCTCGGGCTACACGGGCGAGGACGGGTTCGAGATTTCTTTGCCGGCCGACCGCGCCGCCGAGCTGTGGCGGCTCCTCTTAGAGGACGAGCAGGTCAAGCCCGTCGGCCTCGGGGCCCGCGACTCACTTCGACTCGAGGCGGGCCTGTGCCTCTATGGTCACGACATCGACACCGCCACCTCGCCGGTCGAGGCCGGCCTGACGTGGTCGATCCAGAAGCGGCGCCGGGAAGAGGGAGGCTTCCCGGGTGCCGCGCGCATCCAGCGCGAGATCGCGGAAGGCCCGGCCCGGGTGCGGGTCGGCCTTCGCCCCGAGGGCCGGGCGCCGGCCCGCGAGGGCACCGCGATCACGACTCCGGACGGCCGCGCTGTCGGCATCGTCACCTCCGGCGGCTTCGGCCCGACCGTGAACGGGCCCGTCGCCATGGGCTATGTCGCCCGCGAGGCCGCGCAGCCTGGGACGGAGCTGCATCTCGTCGTTCGCGGCAAGCCGCTGCCGGCGAAGGTCGCGGCCATGCCTTTCGCCCCACATCGCTACAAGCGCGGGTGACTCCATGATGGCCGTCATCTTCGAGGTCTGGCCGGCTGAGGGGCGGAAGGAGGACTATCTGCGCCTCGCCGCTTTGCTTCGGAGCGAAGTCGAGACGATCGACGGCTTCATCTCGGTCGAGCGGTTCGAGAGTCTCTATGAGGAAGGCAAGCTCCTGTCGCTCCAGTTCTGGCGCGACGACGCCGCGATCGCCCGGTGGCGCAACTACCTGGAGCACCGCCGCATGCAGGCGCTCGGCCGCGGCGGCCTCTTCGCCGATTATCGCCTGCGGATCGCGCAGGTGGTCAGGGATTACGGGCCGAACGACCGCGCCGAGGCCCCGCGCGATCTCGAGCCGGTGAGGGAGGGACCATGACGACGCGCTACACCAAGGACCACGAGTACGTCCGGGTCGAGGGCGACACCGGCACCGTCGGCATCACCGACTACGCCCAGGAGCAGCTCGGTGATGTGGTCTACGTCGAGCTGCCGGCGGTCGGCGCCGCCGTCGAGAAGGGCGGGCAGGCGGCCGTCGTCGAGAGCGTGAAGGCGGCGAGCGAGGTCTACGCCCCCGTCTCCGGCGAGGTCACGGCGGTGAACGGCGAGCTCGAAGGCGCGCCCGGCACGGTCAATGAGGAGCCGGCCGGCCGCGGCTGGTTCTTCAAGCTCCGCCTCAAGGACCCCTCCGAGCTCGACGGCCTCATGACCGAGGAGCAGTACCGGAAATACGTCGCGTCGATCAGCTAGTGGGCAGGAGCATGGGCCATCACAAACCTCCTCATGCTGAGGAGGCGCGAAGCGCCGTCTCGAAGCACGCACCGGCGGAGGTGCGCTGCATTGGCGGTGTGCGTCCTTCGAGACGCGCCCTATGGGCCGCTCCTCAGGATGAGAGCTTGGGAGATCGGCCCATGAGGGGAGAAGCGACATGAGCCACGAATACGGGGCGACGGTGCGCTGGGAACGCGGCGGGGCGGCCTTTGCGGGCGGGCGCTACTCGCGGGCGCACGTCTGGGTCTTCGACGGCGGCCTCGAGGTCCCGGCCTCGGCCTCGCCGCAGAACGTGCGCCTGCCGTGGTCGCGGAAGGATGCGGTCGATCCCGAGGAGGCGCTCATCGCGGCGGTGTCCTCCTGCCACATGCTGTTCTTCCTCGACTTCGCGTCCCGCGCCGGCTTCACGGTCGAGCTTTACGAGGACCGCCCCGTCGGCGTTATGGAGAAGAACGCCAGGGGCAAGCTCTACGTCTCGAAGATCACGCTGAACCCCCGCATCGCCTTCTCGGGCGGCAAGCAGCCTTCGCCTGAAGAAATCACGGACCTGCACCACCGCTCCCACGAGGAGTGCTTCATCGCGAACTCGGTGCTCGCCGAGGTCGTCGTGGCGGGCCAGCCCGCCCACGCCTGAGGATTCTTTTTGACCGCCATGCGCTACCTCCCCCTCTCCGACGACGACCGCGCCGAGATGCTGGCCCGCATCGGCGTGAAAGGCATCGACGACCTTTTCGCCGACGTGCCGGCGGATGCGCTCCTCGCGGAGCCGCCCGACCTGCCGCGCCGCAAGGGCGAGCTCGAGGTCGAGCGTATCCTTTCCCGCATGGCGGCCAGGAACGTGCCGGCCTCTTCGGTGCCGTTCTTCGTCGGCGCCGGCGCCTACAAGCACCACGTGCCGGCAAGCGTCGACCACCTGATCCAGCGCTCCGAGTTCCTGACGAGCTACACGCCCTACCAGCCCGAGATCTCGCAAGGGACGCTGCAGTACCTGTTCGAGTTCCAGACCCAGGTCGCGAACCTGACCGGCATGGAGGTCGCGAACGCCTCCATGTACGACGGCTCGACCGGCACGGGCGAGGCGGTGCTGATGGCGCACCGCATCACCCGGCGCCGCAAGGCCGTGCTCTCCGGCGGCCTGCACCCGCAGTACGCCGAGGTCGTGCGCACCCTCTCGGCGATGGCGAGCGACGAGGTCGTCTCGCTGCCGCCCGACGCCACCGCCGCCGAGGACCTTCTCGCCGCCATCGACGACACCGTCTCCTGTGTCGTCGTGCAGACGCCGGACTTCTTCGGCAACCTGCGCGACCTGCGCGCCGTCGCCGATAAGGCGCACAAGCACGGCGCCCTCCTGATCGCGGTGTTCACGGAGGCCGTGTCCCTCGGCCTCGTGATGCCGCCGGGCGAGATGGGGGCCGACATCGCCGTCGGCGAGGGCCAGTCGATCGGCGTGGCGCTGTCCTTCGGCGGCCCCTACGTCGGCCTCTTCGCGACCCGCCAGAAATACGTGCGCCAGATGCCCGGGCGCCTGTGCGGCGAGACCGTCGACTCGGAAGGCCGGCGCGGCTTCGTGCTGACGCTGTCCACCCGCGAGCAGCACATCCGCCGCGACAAGGCGACCTCCAACATCTGCACCAACTCCGGCCTCTGCTGCCTCGCCTTCACGATCCACATGACGCTCCTCGGCGAGGCCGGCCTGAAGCGCCTCGCCCGCGTCAACCACGCCAACGCCGTGAAGCTCGCCGACGCGCTTTCCGGCGTGAGGGGCGTGGAAGTGCTGAACGAGACGTTCTTCAACGAGTTCACGCTGCGCTTGCCGAAGCCCGCCGCGGCGGTGGTCGAGGCGCTCGCCGAGCGGAAGGTGCTCGGCGGCGTGCCGGCCTCGCGCCTCCTGCCGAGGGCCGGGCTCGACGACCTCCTGATTGTGGCCTCGACCGAGGTGAACACCGACCAGGACCGGGCGGCGTTCGTCGCCACCCTCCAGGAAGTGCTGTGATGCTGAATCGCCAAGGCCGTCCCACCGCCCCGCAGGCGCAGCCTGCCGCGCAGGCGCACGGCGCTGCGGATCCCGCCGCCGGGATGGGCGACGAGGCCGCCCGGCTCCAGGGCGACGCCGCGTCTCGCGCTGGCGGCGCCGGCGCGGACCACCCCACCTTCACCGGCAACCGCGCCCTCCAGCAGGAGGAGCCGCTGATCTTCGAGATCGGGCGCCTCGACGCCACTGGCGTCGACCTCGACGGGCCCGAGGACTTCACGCCTCGCCTCGGCGGCTTGGAGCGGACAGGAGAAATCGGCCTCCCCGGCCTCACCGAGCCCGAGACCATGCGCCACTACGTGCGCCTGTCCCAGAAGAACTTCGGCATCGACACCGGCCTCTTCCCGCTCGGCTCGTGCACCATGAAGCACAATGCGCGCCTCAACGAGCGCGCGGCGCGGCTGCCCGGCATCGGCGACGTGCATCCGCTCCAGCCGGTTTCGACCGTGCAGGGGGCGCTGGAGCTCATGAGCGAGCTCGCGCGCTATCTCACGACGCTGGCCGGCATGCCGGCGGTCGCGCTCTCGCCGAAGGCCGGCGCCCACGGCGAGCTCCTCGGGATGATGGCCATCAAGGCCGCCATCGACGCGAAGGGCGAAGGCCAGACCCGCAAGGTCGTGCTCGTGCCGGATTCGGCCCACGGCACCAATCCGGCGACGGCGGCCCTCATCGGCTTCACCGTCAAACCCGTGCCGGCCCGTGACGACGGCTGGGTGCATGTCGAGGACGTGAAGGAGCGTCTCGGCCCCGATGTCGCCGCCATCATGCTGACGAACCCGAACACCTGCGGCCTGTTCGAGCCGCAGGTCGTCGAGATCGCCAAGGCCCTGCACGAGGCCGGCGCCTACTTCTACTGCGACGGCGCGAACTTCAACGCCATCGTCGGCAAGGTGCGCCCCGGCGACCTCGGCGTCGACGCCATGCACATCAACCTGCACAAGACCTTCTCGACCCCGCACGGCGGCGGCGGCCCGGGCGCCGGGCCGGTGGTTCTCTCCGAGCGGCTTGCGCCCTACGCGCCGGTGCCGTTCGTGCGCGCAGACGGCGACGGCTTCGCCCTCGTCGAGCATGCGGACGACGCCGAGGGCGCGCAGCCCCTCGGGCGCATCACTGCCTTCCACGGCCAGATGGGCATGTACGTGCGGGCGCTTGCCTACATGCTCTCGCACGGTGCCGACGGCATGCGGCAGGCGTCGGAGGACGCGGTGCTCAACGCCAATTACGTGCGCGCGGGCCTGTCCGACCTGATGTCGCTGCCCTTCGGGAACAAGCCCTGCATGCACGAGGTGCTGTTCGACGACGCGTGGCTCAAGGAGACCGGCGTCACGACCCTTGATTTCGCCAAGGCCATGATCGACGAGGGCTATCACCCGATGACCATGTACTTCCCGCTCGTGGTCCACGGCGCCATGCTGATCGAGCCGACCGAGAGCGAGTCGAAAGCTTCCCTCGACCTCTTCGTCGCAGCGCTTCGCGACCTCGCCTTCGCGGCAAAGCGCGGCGACACGGAGCGCTTTTCCGGCGCTCCCTACCATGCGCCCCGCCGCCGCCTCGACGAGACCCGCGCCGCTCGCCAGCCGATCCTCAAGTGGACGCCGCCGAAACCCGTGGCGGAGGCGGCGGAGTAGGAAGGCGCTTCCCTTTACGCCGGGATGACTCGCGTCAATAACGAGCGATTAGTTCTTCGTCGCCCGCGCCGCCTCGGCCGTCGCCTGCCGCTCCTCGCGGACCTGGTCGGAGAGGCGCTGTGCCATCAGCATCAGGCGCTCGGCGACCGAGTCCTTGCCGTGGACCTCGACGAAGCCGGCGAGCCCGACGGTCAGCATGGTCTCGAACACGGCCTCCGGACGGAAGCCGCGCTGGACGAGGTCGACGCCCGCCTTCTGCCAGTGCTTCTGCAGCTGGTCGCGGATCTCGGGCAAGTCATCGATCATCGCTTCGGTCATCAGGCGGCTCCGGCGGGTGCGGGCCCCGTCATATGAGCCTTCGCGCCGGGAAGCCAACCGCCCTCATCCGGCCGCCGCGGCCCGGCGGGTCCCTGCCGGCGCCATCTCGCCGAGAAGCCCGGCGAGCACACCGACGCCGGCCTCGATGCGGTCCGAGGAGATCGACGAGAACCCGAGGCGCACGAAGTTCCCAGGCGGGCAGGGACCCGCGAAGAACACGTCCCCGGGCTCGATCAGCACGCCCCGGTCCGCGGCGCGCTCGGCGAGATCGCGCGCGTCGAGCCAGGGCGGGCCCTCGAGCCAGAAGCTCGAGCCGCCCTCGGCCGCCGAATAGGAGATTTCCGGCAGGAGCCGGTCGAGGGCGCGCCGCAGGACCTGCGCCCGGTCGCGGTGGATGTGCGCGAGGCGGCGGCCGAGCGCCTCGTGATGGCCGAGCGCCAGGAAGTGCGCCGCGGTGCGCTGGTTGTTGGCGGGCGGGTGGCGAACCATCAGGCGGCGAAGCGCCCTGGCCTCGCGAATGAGCTCCGGCGGGCCGACCAGGAAGCCGAGCCGGAGCCCCGGCGCCAGGACCTTGGACAGGCTGCCGACATAGAGGACGCGGCCGGCGCGATCGAGGCTCTTCAGCGCCGGGGTCGGGGTCCCGGCGAGGCTCGAGCGGGTCTCGTAATCGTCCTCGACGATGACGAAGTCGTGCGTGGCCGCAAGCGCAAGGAGCTCCTCGCGGCGCGCGAGCGGCATCGTCGCGCTCGTGGGACACTGGTGGCTCGGCGTGACGAACAGGTAGTCGCAGCCGACGAGGCTCGCGCCCGGCACGGCCCCGTGCCCGTCCACGGACACGGGACGGATGCGTGGGGTCCGCAGACCGAAGATGTTGCGGGCGTCGGGATAGCCCGGATCCTCGACCGCGACGGTCGTGCCGGGCCCGACAAGAAGCTCGGCTAGCAAGAAAAGCGCCTGCTGGGCGCCGAGCGTGACCATCACCTCGGCCGGCGTCACCCACACCCCCCGACGGGGCAGGAGGCGGGAGCGGATTTGCTCGACGAGAAGCGGATCGTCGCCGTCGATGAGGTCGGGCGCCCAATCCCTCAGCTCCGACGCCCCGAGCGCCCGGCGCGAGCACTCGCGCCATTCGGCGGCCGGGAACAGGGTCGGATCGAGCTGGCCGTAAAGGAAGGGATATGGATAGCGCTGCCAATCGCGCGACTTGACGATGTTGCGCTGCCTCGATGGACGCGCGACGAAGCGGCGGCTCCAATCGGCCCCTCCGGGCTCCGCCGGGAAGCCCGGCCGCGCCAGCGCGGCGGGCGGGTGCCGGACATCGCCGCTGACGAAATAGCCGCTGCGCTCCCGCGACACGAGGAACCCGGAATCGACGAGCTGCTGATAGGCGAGCACGACGGTGTTGCGGGCGATCCCGAGCGTTTCGGCGAGCTCGCGGCTCGACGGCACTGCGGTTCCGGGCGAGAGCCGACCGTCGAGGACGGCCGAGACCACCGTCTGCCGGATGCGCACCTGCAGCGGCACCTGCATGTCCGGGGGGAGGGCGAACAGCCGCTCCCACATGGTCCGATCGACCCGCCCGCTCATCCCGATCCGTTTTCCACGTCTCAGCCCGTCACATCGTTCGCGCTCCGGACGGGTTCGTCAACCGAGTTGAACTCCAGGTTGTGCCCAAGCGATTTTCCGGCTCTGGCGCTATCCGGAAACATCGATGCTGCTAAGCTTGCCGTCGTTTGGACGCGTGGCTCTGCCGCCGGAGATTTATCGATGTCTTGCACGGTCATTACGTTCCCCCAGGACAGGGTGTGTTTTACAATCCTGGATTGCAACGAGGCGAGACCCGTGGCAGTTCCCGGCATTGCGCCCGCGAATCAGGGGCGAGCGATCGACGGCTCGACCGGTCTCGTCGCCCCGGCCGGACGGGGCCGCAGAGAAGTCGCAGAGGCCGCCGCCGGGCTTCCGGCCGATGCCGGTGAAAACCGTTCGGCGGCCGCGGAGCGGCTCGCGGCGCTGGCGCCGGGCTTCCGCCCGATCCTGACCGGCTCGCGGGCGGCCGCGCTCGAGGCCGCGGCAGGGATTTGCGCCGCCTTCCACCGCGCGCGGGGCGACAGGAGGCGCACCGCTTTCGTCGCCCGCGAACGCGACCGGCCCGGAGCGTCCCCGATCGCCCGGATGCGCCATACCCGGGCTCCCGGGAGCCGCTTCACGCGCGGACGGCCCGAGGTCGGAGCGGAGCGCGCCGAAGACCTGCGGCGCAGGATCTCGGGCCCGGGCGGCGACACCGTCGCGGCCTGCCTCGTCGAGCCGATCGCAGTTGCGGCCGGGGTGCTCGTCCCGCCCGAGGGGTATCTCGAGCGACTGCGCGCGATCTGCGACGCGCATCGGGTCCTCCTCGTCTTCGACGAGGCATCCTGCGGGCTCGGGCGCACGGGGGCGGCCTTCGCGCATCTCAGCCTCGGCGTCGCTCCCGATCTGATCGTGCTGGACGACACGCTCGCCAACGGCGCCCGATCGATCGGGGCCATCCTTGTCAGGGACGAGATCGACGCGATCGCCCGCCCTACCGGACCGGATGGGCGCCACGGGTTCGCCCCACCCTCCCCCGCCGCCTGCGCGGCCGCCGAGGCCGCGCTTGCCCTCTTGGGCCGCGAGCGCCTGATCGACCGCGCCGCGCGCCTCATCCCAGCCTTCCTCGACGCGATGTTCTCGCTGAGCGACCTGGAATGCATCACCGACATCCGCGGCTACGGATTGCTTGCCGCCCTCGACTTCGCCCGCGTTCCCGGCGCCCGCGGGCGCGAGGTCCGCTCCCGCCTCGCGGAGGCGGGCCTCCTCCTCGACATAGTCGGCGACACCGCCGTCGTGGCGCCGGCGCTCACGACGGCCGAGTCCGAGATCGAGGCGATGGCCGCGATCCTGCGCAAGGTGCTGTCGCCCCCAAGACGGGCGCAGGCCCGGGGCGTCCCGGCTCTCGGCGGTTAATCGAGGCGATACCGCGCGACCGCCGCCTCGTCCCAGGCGAGACCGCTGCCCGGGCGGTCGGGGACGACGGCGAAGCCGTCCTCGATCGCGAGCGGCTCTTCGAGGATCGCGTTCGTCCAGTCGACGTACTCGAGGAAGTGGCAGGTCGGCGTCGCGGCGAGGCAATGGGCGCTCACTTCCGGGAAGAGGTGCGAGGACATCTCGATGCCGCGGGCGGCCGCGATGCCGGCCGCCTGCATCCAGCCGGTGACGCCGCCGATGCGGGCGAGGTCCGGCATGACGTAGTCGCAGGCGCCGGCCGAAAGGGCCTCCTCCATCGCCTTCGGCCCGTCGAAGTTCTCGCCGATCTGCACCGGCAGGTCGAGCTCGCGGGCGACGGCGGCAGAGCCGGCATAATCGTCGTGGCGGATCGGCTCCTCGAGCCAGGTCACGCCTTCGGCCTCGAGGGCGCGGCCCCGGCGCAGCGCCTCGGCGACTGTGAGGGCCTGGTTGTAGTCGACCATCACGGCGATCTCTTCCCCCAGGCGCTTGCGTACGGCGCGGGTGACGGCGACGTCCTCCTGAAGCGTCGCGTAACCGAGCCTGAGCTTCACCGCCCCGAAGCCTCCCTCAAGGAGCTTCTCGGCCTCGTCGGCCACGGCCTGTGGCCCCATGAGGCCGAGGCCGTTGCTGTTGTAGGCCGGGATCTTCTTGGGCGCGGCGCCGAGAAAGGCGGCGAGGGGTTGCCCGGCCGCGACCGCAAGGGCGTCCCACATCGCCGAATCGAGCGCCGAGAGCGCCATTCGCACCACGCCCGTGACGCCGATGAGCGCGAAGCGCCGCGCCAGCATGAGGCCGAGCGGCACCGGTGCGACCCGCTCGCCCTTCGCCATCGCGACCGCGTCCTGCAGCATCTCCGCCATGGCGCGGGCGCCGCTGCGGCGGTAGGCGAAGAGGTAAGCGCGACCAGTGACGCCTTCCTCGGTGTCGAGGTCGACGAGGAGGAGCGGCGCCGCCCTGATCGTCGCCGCGCTCGTGCCGAGCGCGTAGGTCATCGGCACCTCGACCGCCGTCGTGCGCACACCGCGGATGGTCAGCGTCATCTCAGGCCTTCCGGCCATCGGCGTGGAGCGCCAGAATGTCGGCGATGGCGCGGTTGAGGGGCGTCGGCACGCCGACCTTCTCCCCGAGCTCCGCAACGCCGCCGGAGAGCCACGGCACCTCGAGCCGGTTGCCGCGCTCGAAGTCGTGGTGCATCGACGAGGTCATCTCGAAAGGCAGGGCGTCGGCGTGCGCGAGGCGCTTGTCGACGTAGTCCGGATCGAAGGCGACGCCGTGGGCGCGCCCGACCGCCACCACCTCGGCCATGACGTCGCGCAGGAAGGCGCGCGTGCGCGAATTCTCGCGGATCGGACCGATGGTCGTGCGCATGGTGGTCGTCGTGCCCGAGAGGCCGACCAAAAAAACGTACTTCTCCCAGATCTCGCGGCGGATGTCGGGGCTGATCTCGGCGTTGATGCGGCCCGCTCGAGCTGCTTCGAGAAGAGCGTCGGCGCGGGGCGAGCGGGAGCCGTCGAACTCGCCGAAGACGAGGCGCTGCATCGTGCCGGTCTGGTGGATGACGCCCGGGCGATCAATCGTCGTCGCCACGTAGGTGACGCCGCCCATGACCTGTCGCTTGTCGTAGGCCGCGGTCAGGTATTCGTCCTTCTGGACCCCGTTCTGGAACGACACGACGGCAGTATCCGGGCCGACCATGGGCCGGATCAGCTCCAGCGCGTCCTTGGTGTCCCACAGCTTCACGGCGAAGAGGACGACGTCGGCGACACCGATCTCCTTGGGGTCATCGGTCGCGCTCACCTGCGGGACGCGGATCGGGTCCGGCCCGCCCTCGATGGCAATGCCGTCCCGGCGCATGGCGTCGAGATGCGCCCCGCGCGCCACGAAATGCACATCGGCCCCGCCCTTCGCGAGCCGCGCCCCGAAATAGCCGCCGACCCCGCCCGAACCCATCACCGCGATCTTCATGGTTCCTCCGTGCGTTGCAACTCGGCTTACACGGGCGCGGGCGGGGGAGGAAGCGCGTTCGAGGGCCGCCGCATTGTGGTATTCAACGTCGGCCCCAACGAAAGAGGAAGAGATGGGATCGAAACGTCTGCTCCGCGCCGCGCTCGCGGCACTCCTCGGCCCTGTCTTCGCACTGGGCGCGCTCGCCCTTCCGGCTGCGACGCCGGTGACGGCTGAGCTTGTCGCGGCGGCCGAGCGGGAGGGCGCCGTCAACTTCTACACCTCCGTCGACGTGGAGGTCGCCGAGCGGGTCAAAAAGGCGTTCGAGGCGAAGTACCCGCGCATCAAGGTGATGGTCGAGCGCAACGGCGCCCAGCGGCAGTTCCAGCGTCTGTCGCAGGAGTACGCGAGCCGGATCTTCAACGCCGACGTGGTCAACAGCGCGGATGCGGCCCACTTCGTGGTGTGGAAGCGCCAGGGCTGGCTCGCGCCCTTCGTGCCCGAGGACGTCGCGCGCCACTACGCGCCCGAGCACGTCGACCCGGACGGGCTATTCGCGACCTGGAAGGCCTCGCTCTGCGTCGCCGGCTACAACACCCGCTTCGTGAAGGCGACCGACGCGCCGCGGTCTTATGCCGACCTCCTCGACCCCAAGTGGCGGGGCCTCATCGTCAAGGCGCACCCCTCCTACAGCGGCACCATCCTGACCGAGACCTCGGTCGTCGCGCGCGAGCTCGGCTGGGGCTTCTTCGAGCGACTCGGCCGGCAGAAGGTGATGCAGGTGCAGTCCTCGACCGAGAGCCCGAAGAAGCTCGCGGTCGGCGAGCGGCCGGTCATGGCAGACGGCACCGAGTCGAACATGTTCACCCTGAAAGAGGCGGGCGCCCCGGTCGAGATCGTCTATCCGGCCGAGGGCACGCCCTTCGTGCCGTCGCCCACCGCCGTCCTGGCCAAGGCGCCGCACCCGAACGCGGCGCGCCTGTTCCAGGCCTTCCTCTATTCGCCGGAGCTGCAGCAGCTTCTCATCGACGAGGGAGGCGAGCGCTCCCTGCATCCCCTCGCCAAGGAGCGCCCCGGCCGCAGGCCGCTCGCAACCATCAAGCTCCTGACCGAGGATCCGGCCGTGATCGCCGACCGGGCCGAGGAGATCAAGGCCAACTACACGAAGTATTTCGGGACGTAGGAACGGCTTTCCCTGTCACCCAGGGGCGGGCCGCAGGCCCGACCCCAGAATGACAAGCCGGGCTATGGAGGCTCAGTGAAGGAGGAGCCACCCCATGGTGGCGAGGGGCGCAACGGCCCCGATGCAGAAGCAGAGCAAGGTCGACAACGGACGATCTCCCTGGATGGCGGGCCATCCGATAAGAGGCTCGGTTTTCAGGAGGATGTCGTGCCGGATTGCGCCGCGGAAACAATCGCGGACGGCCGCTCACACGACTTCCGCGATCGCAGGCGCGAGCGCCGCCGCCTCGTCGGCGCGGATGCAACGGGCGTATCGATGCGGGCCGAGGCTCACGAGCGGCGGGGGCGCGGCGCGGCAGGGATCGATGGCAAGGGGGCAGCGCGGCGCGAAGGCGCAGCCTTCGGCCAAGTTTGCGAGGTCCGGCGGCGAGCCGGGGATCGCCTCGAGCCGCGCGCCTTTGGCGAGCGCCCCGTGCGCCCGGCTCTTCAGGAGGCCGATGGTGTAGGGGTGACGGGGCGCGCGGATGAGATCACGGGCCGACCCCTCCTCGACGATGCGGCCCGCGTACATGACGAGGATGCGATCCGCGACCTCGACTGCGGCGCCGAGGTCGTGGGTCACGAAGACGATGGAGAGGCCGAGGTCGCGCTGGAGCTCGCGCAGGAGCAGCAGGATTTGAATCTGCACCGTGGCGTCGAGCGCCGTCGTGGGCTCGTCAGCCAAGAGGACCTTCGGCCGGCAGGCGAGGGCGAGCGCGATCATGGCGCGCTGGCGCATGCCACCGGACATCTCGTGCGGATAGGCGTCGAGCCGCCGCGCCGGGCTCGGTATCCGCACGCGCTCGAACAGGGCGAGCGCCCGGGCCCGCGCCTCGGCCTCCGAAACCGCTTCGTGCCGGCGGATCGATTCCACGATCTGCTGCCCGACCGTATAGACCGGATCGAGGGCAAGCAGCGGCTCCTGGAAGATCATCGAGACGACGCCGCCGCGGTAGGCCGCAAGCTCGCGGGCACGCATGGCCAGCACGTCGCGCCCATCGGCGGCGATTGCGCCCTCGACCTTGGCGTGCCGCTCCGGATTGAGCCGGAGCAGCGAGCGGAGCGTCACGCTCTTGCCCGACCCGGATTCGCCGATGATCGCCACGGCCTCGCCGCGATGCAGATCGAGGTCAATCCCGTCGACCGCCCGCACACTCCCGCCGAACGTGACCTTCAGATTGCGGATGGAGACGAGAGGGCTCACGCCTCCGCCTCCGCCATCTTCGGCGCCCGCGAATGCCCCGAGCCCGGCGGCACCATCAGGCAGGCGGCGCGGTGGGGACCGCCGGCCTCGTACAGCGCCGGCTCGTTCACGGCGCAGACCGGCTCGGCGAAGGCGCAGCGGGTGTGGAAGCGGCAGCCGGGGGGCGGATCGATGGGATTCGGCGGATCGCCAGCGAGGGGCGCCTCCTCGGTGCGGCGGTCCGGATCGAGGGACGGCATCGAGGAGAGGAGCGCCGCCGTGTAGGGGTGGCGGGCGCGCTCGAACACCTCTTCGGAGGCGCCGATCTCGGCGACCTTGCCGAGGTACATGACGAGGACCCGGTCCGAGATGAAGCGCACCACGTTGAGGTCGTGCGAGATGAAGAGGTAGGTCAGGCCGAACTCCTCCTTGAGGTCGAGGAGGAGATTCAGCACCTGCGCCTCGACGGACTTGTCGAGGGCCGAGACCGCCTCGTCGAGGACGATGAGGCGGGGTTCGAGCGCCAAGGCGCGGGCGATGTTGACCCGCTGGCGCTGCCCGCCCGAGAGCTCGTGCGGGTAGCGCTCGGCGAAGCGGCGCGGATCGAGGCCGACGCGGGCGAGGAGGTCGCGGGCGCGCCGCTGCGCCTCCCGCCGCGCGACCCCATGCACCCGCGGTCCGAAGGCGATCGAGGCCTCGACGGTCATGCGCGGGTTGAGGGAGGAGTAGCTGTCCTGGAACACCATCTGGGCCTGGCGGCGGTAGTCCCTCAAGGGCAGCGCCCCCGAGCCGAGGCGCTCGCCATCAAAAAGAATCTCACCGGCGTCGGGGCGGATCAGGTGCATGAGGAGCCGCGCCGTCGTCGACTTGCCGCAGCCCGACTCGCCGACGATGCCGAGCGTCTCGCCCTTGACGACGTCGAAGTCGATCCCATCCACGGCCCGCACCACGGCGGAGATGCCGAAGATGCCCTTCTTGACCGGGAAATGTTTTATCAGCCCGCGCACCGACAACAACGGCTGCGCCGGCCCGCCCCGGTCTGCGAGGAGGACGGCGGCGTTCACTGCTTCACGTCCATCGCCGAGCGCAGGCCGTCGGAGAAGAGATTGAAAGAGATCGAGGTGACGAAGATCATCGCGCCGGGCAGCGCCGCAACCCAGGGCTGGACGTAGATCGCGGTGCGGAGCGTGTTGAGCATGAGGCCCCACTCGGGCTCGGGCGGGCGGGTGCCGAGACCGAGGAAGGAAAGGCCTGAGGCGAGGATCATCGAGACCGAGATCAGGCTCGTGGCGTAGACGAAGATCGGTCCGAGCACGTTGCCGAGCACATGCGCCCGGATGATCGCGAGCGCGCCCGCGCCCGAGGCCCGCGCCGCCTCGACGAAGTCGCGCGAGCGCACCTGCGTCGTCACGGCTTCTGCGACCCGCGCGATCGGCGGGATAAACACGATGGTGAGGGAGAGGAGCGCGTTGCCGAAGCCGGCGCCGAGCGCCCCCGACAGGGCCACGGCGAGGAGCACCGAGGGAAAGGCGTAGAACACGTCGATGGTGCGCATAATCAGCGTGTTGACGCGCCCCCCGACGTAGCCCGCGAAGACGCCGACGCCGGAGCCGACGAAGAAGGCGACGATCACCGGCGTCACGCCCATGAACAGCGACAGGCGCGCGCCGAAGATCAGCCGCGAGAGCATGTCGCGCCCGAGCTCGTCGGAGCCCAGCGGATAGCCCGGCGTGCCGATGGGACGCAGGCGGCGCAGGCTCACGCCACGGTAGGGATCGGCGGGGGCGACGTAGGGGGCGAAGATCGCCATGAGGACAATGAGCAGGATCACGATCGCGGCGCCGATGGCGACGGGGTCGCGGCGCAGGCGCCGCAGCACGCCGGTCCAGTAGCCGGGCGCCGCCTGGACCGGCGTTTCGACCTCGCGCGTGCTGCCTACGAGCGTCGCCATCTCAGGCCCGCTCGATCCGCGGGTCGAGGGCGGTCTGCACCACGTCGACGAGGAGATTGAGGACGACGAAGAACAGGGCCAGCACGAGGATCGTGCCCTGCAAGAGCGGCAGGTCGCGCTGGAAGATCGCGGCGTTGAGGAGGAAGCCGGTGCCGGGCCAGGAAAACACCGTCTCGATCAGGATCGAGCCGCCAAGGAGATAGCCGAGCTGAAGGCCCATGACGGCGAGCGCCGTCGGGGCCGCGTTCTTGACCACGTGCCTGAAGATGCCGCGGTCGCCAAGGCCCTTGGCGCGAAGCCCGACGATGAACTCCTGCGCCAGGATGTCGGCGACGAGCGCCCGCACCGTGCGGGCGACGACCCCCATCGGGATCACCGACATGGTGAGCGCCGGCAGGATCATGTGGCGTACGTGCGCCCAGTCCCAGGCCCAGTCGGTCGAGCCGCCGGGCCCGGCGCCGGTCGGCGGCAGCCAGCCGAGCTCGGCCGCGAAGACGATCACCAGCACCATGCCGAGCCAGTAGTGCGGCACGCTCACGCCGAGAACGGACAGCGCCGAGGCGAGCTTGTCGAC